>NZ_JAGGQR010000059.1:0-33190 GCF_018613205.1 Bacillus sp. ISL-46 | reverse complement strand
TTTGGCCATTTAAAAGATGAGGTAGACTATAAATCCTGTAAAACATTAGAAGAACTAAAGGCGAAAATAAATCATTATATGGTTTACTATAACAATTACCGTTATCAATGGAATTTAAATAAGATGACCCCTATTCAATATAGGAATCATCTTTTAGCTTCTTAACTCTTTTTTTCATGTGTCCTTGACATGGGTGCCAGTTTACATGAACCACTGCCTTCTTGAAATCTACACCAAACGTTTTCAAGTGCCATCTTACTCAGTCACCAGGTTTTTCCATTCCTCATATTTGGCCGGGCTAAGCTTTGACACATGTTCCAAAAAATCTTGCAAAAATCCAAGCTTTTTTAATCCAGTTAACAATTTGGTAGGGACAGCCCTGTCTGTATTAAATGCCCGCTTGAGGTCGATTACTTTTATTTCCCCTAGTTCATTGAAAAAAATGTGGCGAACTTCAATATCAAGTCTTGTAAAACCCACAGTTTTCATTTCATCCAGCATCGATAAAATTTTCCCCACGATTGCCTCTGAGAGTTTTTTCTCTTTTTTTAAAAAATGCTTAAGATTGTATCCTTTTACAAACTCCATCACAATATAGTTAGAACCATATTGATATAATTTAGGAATAATAGGAGAGGATTGTCCAATTTGCAGTGCATTTAATTCCTTTTTTTGTGTGTCTTCATTAACAAAAACTTTGACGCACTTCTCAGGTGTCAATTGAAAGACGGATCCATCAGCCCCCTTCCCTATCATTGTGTAACCGCTCAGATCTTGAATGGTTACAGTGCCTTTATTCTTGGCTACTATTTTATCAAAATCTTTCATTTCTAATCTCCTTCTAATTCGAAATTTCAAATCGCTTTGTTGTATTTAAATCTTGGGGACTGCTCTAATATAATCCGAGTTCTTTTCCCCATACTTCTATTTTCTCTAGATATCTTTTTAAAAGTGTGCTCTTTCCTCCATCCAACACCTTTTGCAAATGACTAGAAAGCTTTTTTTCTAGAGTTCTCTGTAAATACGCTTTTTTTAGAAGTTGCAGTGGGTCCTCACTGAAAGTAATTCCATATTTCTGCATTTCTTCGCAATACAGCTGCACACATTGACTTCGAATCTCTTCTTCCCTCTGTTGCCAATCTGAGCGAAAATCAATTAATAATTCGACTAGGACGACCAAATCATACCAGCATGGATACTGCTTCGCAGACTCCCAATCAATTAAAGAGACTTTCCAATTCTCCTCCTCATCATTGGCATTTTCACAGCAAATATTGTGGACATGGAGGTCACCGTGGATGAGACATTGTCCAGATTCCGTAATTTCAGGAAAAAACACAGGCCCTTTTTTTAATATTTTTTTGATCATTTTATACCTTGGTACCACCAATTCTCTTAAGTTAGGATCTTTCATCGCCAGATCCAGATTCTCTTTTGCTTTTTTGATACCCATTGTCCTCTCCTTTACCTTCTCTTCAGAATCAAAATGTGGAAGAGAGGCGTCAAAAAGATACGCATGCTGCAAAAATCGATGATCAAAGGTTAGGGCATGAAATTTTGCCACGGTTGGGATAATTCGTTCCAAATGGTTTGGAGCTAATTTTATTTGTCCTCGAATCGGCTTCAAACACTCGGTGAACATCCATGTTTCATTACCATTTACATTCGGTTCAAGCCAATATAATCGCGGCATAAACTCATGATAAATGTTATAGGCTTTTTGATACATACTGATTTCTAATCTATGATTTTCTTTCAGTGGTTGCTTGTATATTTTAAGGACTATAGGAATGAACTCCCGACCATCAGTTAGAACCAACTTCCAAATACTTGTCTTTTCCCGTGTATTTTTGAGGCATTCTATTCTTTCTTCCACTAACTTTACTTTTTTACCAAGGACCTTTTTTAGATTCTCTTCCCAATCAAATTGATTCCAACAGCTAATAATTTCTTCTATACTATTCAAAACCTAAGTTCCCTCCTTCCTCTGCCATCACTTATTTTCTCCCCCATAAGTTTCGTAAATGGGAAACAAAACTTCGAACAAACGGAAGAGGGTCATTCCAAGCAAAAAGAGCCTCCACCTTTTTTCCAGATAAACTTTTCACCCATTCAACGAACTTCATTTCCCCATTTTTTTGTTTTTGGCGAAAGGAAAGAAAATCACGGACAAAGTAAACCCATTTGACCCCTTCTTTCTGCACTGTCACTGGTGCTGGATTTTGCCCGGTAAGGGATAAATAATACAAGTAGGCCAAATTTACCCCACAAGCCATCGATAACGCTTGAGTTAAACCTATTCTTGAATTGATTTCGATAAATTTCAGTTTCCCATCTCTTGGGTCCCGTTTAAATTCAGCAATCGCCAAGCCTTTGAACTGAATATCTTTTAGAAAGGTAGTAGCGAGTTGAATGACTTCTTCGTCCCTCATACTTAGGGCAAGTGCAGTAGATCCAAAATGAGGGGGAAATTGATGTAATTTTTGGTTCATCCACAAGCCAATTAAATTCATCTGATCGTCAAAAAATGTCTTGACGGAATAAATACAGTTCTCCTCACCAGGGATGACCTCCTGGATCATTAGTTCACCGAATGGCCGATAAAAAAGGTACTCTTCTCTCAATTGGGAAGCCTGTTCTACTACAATGGCTTTCTTATAAAGACGATGATCAATATTTGAGCGGAAATGAGAAGAATGAACTGGTTTTAAAATACAAGGAAAGGTAATTTGATGGATGATTTGCTCAAACTGCTCTTCGTTATTTATTGCGAAGGTTTTGGGGCATGGCACATTTGATTTCAGGGCCAATTCATACGTTAATCTTTTATCTAATACGGCTTCAACTAGTGTGTGTTTAGGTAATAGAAAGCGATAATAGTGTGAAAGAACAAATCTGTTTTTTGAAATAAACTGTACAAAGTCATCAGACCCCGCATACAGGACAGCCTTTTGGCCAAACTTTTGGGCCAATCTGGTAAGAAATAGAATTAATGCAGCTCCCTCACTAACTGGATTTGGGCAAATTCCACAGGTGGCAAACCGTGTTTTACCGATTTCATATTTCCCTCTCGTATCAAACGCATATACCTTAATCCCTTTTTTCGCTAAACTCCTCACAATACCTATTCCAGTTGCACTTAGATCAAGGACAACGGCAGGAACATCATGTTGCATACTTTTTTCCTCCTTTCATAATAATGATCGATAGATGCCTTCAATCTTTTGAACCATGATACTAACGGTTAAATGTTGTTGCGCAAATTCCTTAGCATTGCCCGCTAATTTTTTTCTAATTGATTTTTTTCGTAATAGGAGCAATAACTTTTCGGCAAGTTGTTGTGGGTTAGCTGGTTCAACTATAAATCCTGAATAGTTATCTTTAATGATTTCCGGAATGCCGCCACAATTGGTCGTTAGAATTGCTTGATTGGTAAACATTGCCTCGATTATTGAGATGGGCAGCGTATCACTCGTAGTTGGAAGAACAAAAATGTCTGATTCGCTTAATAATTTAGGTACGTCTTCTCTGCTTCCTAAAAAGGATACGTTTTTTAATTTCAACTCACTAACCTGCTTTTCGAGCGACTTTCTCATCTCACCATCGCCTACAATCCGTACTTCCACATTTTTCAACTTGTCTTTAATCAGAGCAAGAGCTTTAAATAAATACTTATGTCCTTTGCGGGGTCGAAGACGTGAGATACAGGTAATTACAGTTTTACTTTGGCTATTCTTAACTTTCTTCTGAATATTCCATTCCTCAAAATCAATCCCAGTATAAACAGTGGTCATTTGATCTTCTTCCGCGCCTAAATTTATTAGGATCGGGCGAAAGACATCACAAAGGATGATTAATTGGTTGGCATTTTTAATCGCTTGTTTATCAATGGCTGAAAAATAGATTTCCTCAACCGAACCTTTTTCCATCAGGTTAAACTTTAATCTGTTTTGGGTCATAAATCCATGCGGTGTGAATAGAAGAGGTTTTTGATAGGATTGGTTAAGGATCCCCATTACATTAGCTGTATATCGATCTTGTGCGTGGATAATATCGTATTGTGACAGATCAAAATTTTTTAGCATTGTATAATAACTGGATAGTTTGCTGATATTGTGTAGAATTTTTTCATTACAGCTACCATAACGATTGAGAAAAAATTGCTTGAATTCCTCAGAATATCGTTCGCTTAATGCCTTCATTTCCTCTGACTGAAAAGAGTTTAATGCAAGTACATCAACACTATGTCCTAAATTTTCCAAGCCAGTTTTGAGTGAAGTGATATAGTTCTGAAGTCCACCGATCAATGGATATTCCCAAAACGTTGTGATTAATATCTTCATTTTTTTGTTTTGAATTTCTGCTGATTCGAATTGCTCCCATTCGAATTGCTCCCATTCGAATAAATTTTCTTCTTCATAAGGCTCATTGACCCCATAAAATTTGTCCATAGCAGAGATTAAGTAAGGAAACAGGGTCGGCAGAAATGGTTGGTCATTTAGTAGTTCATTCATCTTTCACTTCCACACCCTCCTAATGATTTCAAAAGCTTCCGCGTATTCGACCCCAACGGTCATTCCTCTGACCCGTGCTAAGTATTTCACTCCGTCATAGGAACGTGGATGTGGAAATGGTCTCATTTCTACATCATAATGGTGAAGAGATTGAATCTTATCTTCGATGGTATCGGTTATATCTACAAAATAATTGGGTTTAAACTCTTTATCATTCGTATGCTGGCTCCATTCACTCGAAGAAACCGTTTCAAAACAAAGAATCTCAATTGGTTTTTTTCCAGGTAACGGTCGAGTAGCTGTTAACACTGCTTGAAACAAAATTTGGTGGTCCCGGTTGGTGTCACCATAATGGTGGGTGAAAATCATTGCAGGAGTATACTTATCCAGAAGAGCTTCGATCGATTTGTTGATTTCAACAAGTGGTTTCGTTTCCATTAAAAGATTGGGAAATTCCAAAAATAGCACTTCCTCTACTCCTAAGTGTCTATTGGCATGCAGCATTAATGGCTTAATCCGATCTTCTTCCTCCTTACGTCCTTTAGCAGCAATCACAGTAATTACCTTATAGCCATGATTAATTAACTTCTTTATGGTTCCGCCACTTCCAAGAATTTCATCATCTGGATGAGCAGCAATCACTAACACATACTCACACATTTAAAGCACCTCAATTCTAATTAAAAATACTATTCTTGTAATTATATGAAGAAGAGATAAAGTGGATATGGACAATGTGAATAAAATGAAAAAATGGGCTGATTTTAAGGGATATTCGTTGGTTTCGGCTTAGACACCTGATTCTATCGCTTTCAAAAAAAGCAAAAAACATATGCATTTCGCATATGTTCAAATTTGCTTGATTAATTTTTTTACAAACTCTTCAACAGGTACCGGTTTACTAAAATAATACCCTTGAGCCTCGATACATCCCTGTTGAAGTAGAAAGGATGCTTGGTCTTTTGTTTCAACAACCTCTGCAATGACTTGAATTTTTAATAAATTAGCCATTAGAATAACGGTCTTGATAATTGTTTGATCATTTAGGTCATTCGTGCATTCGTGGACAAAGGACTGAATTCCAACGAATTAAAGCTTCAGCCCCAATTTTATGTTTCTACTAAATTGTTGCTTAAAACCTCGTCAACCTTTTCATAATCGCTGTTTTTCGTTCCCTATCTTTGATTCTTGTTAAATCAAGCGCATATTCATGACCTTTATTTTTGGCTTTTAAGATTTCTCTTACCGCATTTTTCACACTTTCTTCATTATCTGTAACCATAATTACCTTCCGCAGCATTCCTTCTCCCACTCCTTATCTTCCCTTAACGATTAGACGCTTATTTATAGAAAATGTTTCGTTTGGTGACCATATTTGCAAAGAAGCAAGGTAAAAAATCACATTGAATAAAATTTTTATCTTAGTTTGAAGATTTTGTGTAATTTCATCGCTTTACCCCCAAAAAGTCTTAATTTATTTTAAAATAGTCATAGAATATTAAAAAACGAGGGATATAGTTTTGAAATCACTGCAGCTACTACAAGATACTTTTTTAATTGATGCCTACCACGAAGCCATCCGTCTAGAACTTTGCACTGACTTTATTCATTTATTACTAACTGAGATCAGTCATAGAAATTTAATTCATGAAACTATTATCTAAGCCTTTAGACCATCCGAATTCGGGTGGTTTTTTTTATACCAATTTTGTTAAACTTCAATTCTTGAACGGCACCTTTTCTTGTTGAATTGTTAATCTAGTATTGCTAACTTCCTATATAAGTACTTTCTTCTTTCCTCGATATACTTCGTTATTACCGATAATTCCTGGTCAAATATATCTATATCGTGTTTTTTATATGGATCCTGTTTGACAAATGGACGAATCGATTGTGTCATTTTTTCCACCTTCGGAATCATATTTTCTACTGTAAATTGCTGTTTCATCATTTCTTCAAGTAGCATTCGATATTGTTTTCGAAAGGTATCTACATTTAATATACGGGCGGTTAATGTATTAAACCCATCAATCGGTACATAATCGGGCTCCATAATCTTTCCATTAACATCCCTGCCCCATGTCGCATCATAATCCCAAGGAATGATTTCAAAAAGGTGCGTTTCACCATTCCTGTAAAGAGCATAGTTATGAACGAAACCATCATAATTTGAAGTAAAAATAATTACAGCCATCCAGCGGAGATATTTATCAATATCCACAAATTTTTGAATTTCCTTCTCGAATACATTATTCGCAATCGTATTGATATTAAATATTAATTCCTTTAAGAAATAGTCATCTTCATGTTTCCCCACCTTTCTTTCATACCCTAACTCCAGTGATTTTTTGGTCTCCTTATCTAAATCGCTCATCAACGAAAAGTTTGCATCACCATCGACCGCATAAAAAATACTTCCGTTTGGAAGGTTTCTTCTTTTCAAAAAATTCTCATCTACTGATTCGATTTCCAAATAGACCCCTTCTGCTTTTCCATTTTGGATTAAAAAGATATGGCGCGATAGTGGTGATAAAACCCCAAGCTCCGCAAAGAAATCAAACGACAGCTTATTTCGGATCATTGAAGGATCCTTATATTCTGCGTTTAAATGAATATGATTTGAACCTCTGAATTTTTTGGGTTTATAGAAGGAAACCTGATATGATTTTTTCGGAAAATCGCGGATATGTGATCCTCGATAGGCCACATCAATCTCTAGTCTTTTCCCTTCAATCGTTAACTGAGCAGGAATCGGTTCATCAATCCAAATGTCTCTTCTGAGTTCCCGAAGGTCATTCGGCCTAATAAAAAGCTTGTATTCCGGTATTCTTGCAGCCTCGTCCATTTTTTAATTCCTCCTTCCTTTATTGGTATGAAGGAAATTGGATGCTGGTCACGTTTGAATAGCATTTTTTCTTATTTTAGGCTTTTGGCTCATTCCATTGTTTCTGACGATACGTATTTTGATAAGAGAAGAGTGAGTTAATTGGACAAATAGTTTCGTACTCCCTTTTCAAGCTTAAAGGAGGTGCAATAATAATATGAGTGATTTTTCAGCTGAAGATATTCAAAGAGCTGCAGATGAAGTAAGACGCGGTGGTTTCGGAGACTTTATGTTCCGTGACCCAGGTCAAAATCGTGGCACCACACGCAGAAGAACATCCAGTCGAGGAACATCCGGGCGTCGGACGACATCACGCCGGAACACCTCTAGACGTAATACATCCGGAAACCGCAATACTTCGAGAAGAAATACTTCAAGAAGAAATACTTCAAGGAGAAATACTTCAAGGAGAAGAACTTCAAGATGCTGTAAATGGTCAGGGTGGCGGTACAACTCACGTAGCAATACTCGAATAAATAGATGTTGGAAAGACGGAAATATGTGGAATTTAAGAGTCCGCAGACGCTAATAAGTTTAAAAACAAGAGGGGATGGAAACTTAGTTTCCTTCCCCATCTTTTGTTATGGTCAAAATCTACTTTTTTTCAGGAATGGCACAGCTGCCATCTGCACAGCTAACCTCGTCTTCGGTGGAAAGATCCTGCAGCACTGGTGTTGGAGACTCTTCCTCCCAAACTTTTTGTAGTGCCCCCATGAAAGTTTCCGTCGGTTGTGCACCAGAAATGGCATATTTTTGATTAATGACAAAGTATGGAACACCGCGAACACCATACTGCTGTGCAAGGGATTCATCTTGACGAACATCAGTTGCATAGGCTTCCTTATCATTAAGGACTTGCAATACTTCCTGGCGATTTAATCCTGCCGCTTCAGCTAGGTCTGACAATGTTTCAATATCCCCAATATGCTTCGACTCTGTAAAGTAGGCATGCAGCAGCATTTCTGAGACGGCGGCTTCCTTCCCTTGTGTTTTTGCAAATTTAGCCAAGCGATGAGCATCAAACGTATTTGTTGGCTTCATCTCATCAAAATTAAATTCCAACCCAACAGTGGCTGCCTGCTGCCCCACCCCTTGATTTGCTTCCTTCGCTTTTTCAACACTCATTCCATATTTTTTTGCTAATACTTCATGGATGTTCTGTCCAATATTTTTTGGAGAATTTGGGTCAAGTTCAAAGCTTTTGAATTCAACTTCTACCTGATCCCTATGTGGAAATTGATCTAACGCCACTTCTAATCGGCGTTTCCCAATATAACAAAACGGACATACATAATCTGACCAAACTTCAATTTTCATATAGACACCTCGTTTTCTTCGGTTAAACTTTATAGTAACACAAGGTCAGAGAAAACTATTCATAGTTGCTCATGATAAATTGGTTGATTCTACCTGCAAAGAAAGTAAAATTAACCCAGTGTAGACTAAAGGATTTTTCTCGTAAAATGGAGAATATTGATTAAACTATTCAAAAAATAGCACGAGGTGATGATTGTTGAAAGAATGGATGAAGGAAATTGAAATTAATGCTCCCATCGATCAGGTTTGGGGATTGTTAAATGGCTCATTGGAGGATATGCAAAAAATTATGCCGCAAGTCGTAGATCATCAACCTGTAAAAGTGACTAATGAAGGTATCGGCACTATCTACCGTCAAAAATATAGGGAAGGTAAACGAATCGAGGAGTATGATGTTGAGACCTTAGAATATGTGAATATTCATGATAAACGGAGATTAAAAGTGGGCTTTACGCTGGCCAAGATGTTTGAAATCACCGCTTTGTATGAATTAACGGCAATCGATGAGCAGAAAACTCTTTTTAAATACACCTGCACAAACCGACCTTTAAAGGCATTTCTCAAGTTATTTTTACTTTTTTCCAGTGATAAAATAGTTGTTCAATTTTGCGAGCGAGTTAAAAAAGTAGCTGAAGAAGAATTTAAAAATACCAAAGTGCTCGTTAAATAGCCTAGTTAATATATAGCTATCTAAAGAAAATTCCACAAGCTTGAAGCCTGTGGAATTTTCTTTTTTTATCTCTATAGAGCCCTTAATTGGTTTGGTTCAAGGAAGTAAAGTAATTCTTTGTTCACGGATTCTTTGGTTAATTCCTCCCAAGCCTGTTTATAAAAGGTTAATTGGCTGCTATAGAATGATTGGAGCTTTTCGTAGTCTTCGACCTGTTTTGCTCGGTCTGTTTTATAATCAACGATGTTCCATGAGCCATTCTTTTTGTAGATAAGATCAATCGTTCCTTTGACGTAGAAGGGATGGATATCTTCAGGATTTTTAGTGATTAACGAATAAAGAGTATGGCCCTTTTCAACTTTTATCGTAAAGGGAACTTCTGTCAGCACTTCTTCCGCTGTCACTAACTCATCCCAAAGGAGTGATTTTTGCAAGTTTTGCAGATAAAACTTTACTTCTTCCTCTCTTTCGATAGGAAGCTTAAATTTGTTTAAGGCAACCTTTATATAATTAGAAAGTTCATGGCCCTGAACAGCTTTTTCAAAGACATCATGAATCAGCGTTCCCCAATCCTTTCCACCACCCGATTCTCGTTCAATCATGATTAACTCTGAATAATCTTTGTCTTTTGTTGGCGACCAATGTTCAAAAGTTTTCATTTTACTTTGGTCAAGCCAGGCGTTTTTACTAACGGTTTTCGCCTTAAATTCGGAGAGGGTAATCTCTTCTTCCCATGAATGAATTTCAACAGCCTCTATCTCAGGAAGTTCCATTTCCTCGATGTTTTCCATTTCAAAAAGGATATTCCAAGGGTTTTTCTTATTACCAGTGTGAGAACTGATGATTAGTGCTTTTTCGGCACGAGTTGCTGCGACATAAATAATCCGCTGCTCTTCTTCGGTAAGGTACATTAACTCTTCTGTCTTATGTGTCTCCCATTCAAGTGGAATCGCAATTTCTTTATCCGCATAGCCATTCTTCACTGTAAACGTAAAGTACCCTTTAGAGGTATAGTCCTCACGTTTAATATGCTGTGATAAAAAGGATTCAGGACTGACTGACTTGACTGGATGTGCCAAAAAGACAATTGGTGCCTCTAGTCCTTTTGCTTTATGAATATTCATAATCCGAACCGCATCTGCGTCTTCTTCAAGGTTTGCAACCACTGTTTTTTCAAAAATCAGCTCGGTCAGTGCTTCGATTACTTGTTTATATGTTGTATTACCAGTCGTCTCCTGTTTACGAAGGGCTTCTAGCATTTGGAGTAGACTTTTATACGTTCGTTGATTCCGGCCATTTTTCAAAAGTAATGGATAGAAACCGACCTCTTCGATGATTTTTTCAATCGCAGCTGTTGGCGACAGCGTCCGAATTAGCTTTTGACATCGCTGCAATTTATCCCATGTTATTTCAAATTTATCTTTTAGCACTATCGGAATTTCAGCTGGTATCTGGGCGTAAATGGAAAATCTTCCACCAGCTTGTTTCCATTGATATAGTTCTTGATCACTGATACCGAAGAAAATCCCCCGTAACACAGCAACGAAGCCCACTTCATCGGTTGGGTCCAAGAATGATTTTAACAGGATCCATAAATCTTGGAACTCTCTTGTTTCACCAAGAATAACTTCACCACTAATACTGACAGGAATCCCCATATCCTCAATCGTTTTCGCATAGGAAGCAACGCCATCGGTATACCTGGTCAGTACCATGAAATCCTTGGCATTATGGCCTTGCTCGATGAGATTTTGAATGGTCAGAGCGATGTTTTCAGCATCGATTAATATGACTTCTTCCTTCTTTTTATAATCGGCAGGAACGGATAACCGCTTCACACCTGTAAAGCCCTCGCCTTGGTCCTCATGGAAGGCTTTTAACGGGCGATAGGCGGCTTGGTAATCGGATTCCACTTCAGGTAAATGCTTTTCAAACACTTTATTTAATTCCTTAGTAACAGTGTCAAGTGTCCGAAAATTTGTCGTCAGCTGGAGCACTTCTCCTCCATGCTCCTCGATTAACTGTTTGACACGATTGTATGTATCAATATCGGCGCGTCGAAAACGGTAAATAGCTTGTTTGGGATCACCAACAACGAAGAGTGAGCCTGCTTTCGGTTTGCATTTTGTCCAGATTTTTTCATTAATGTCATCACTCGTTAAATAAAACATAATCTCCGCCTGAATCGGGTCGGTATCCTGAAACTCATCGACGAGTAAATAGCGATATTTTGCTTGGAAATAGGCGCGAACTTCTGGATTACCTTTAAGCAATTTTGATGTATGGATCATTAAATCTTGAAAGTTTAGTAGTGATCTCTCTTTCTTCAATTGCTCGTAGGTTTGGACAGCATCTTGTAAAAAATCGATAATAATGGGATGACAATATTCTTTCCAAGCTTGTATAAGCGGTTTGATGGATACTTCAAACACTGCTGTAATTTTCTCTTCATAAAATTTTGCATCTTCCTTGGCTGTCCAGCGATTATAGGTTGGCTTTAAGTTCTTATCAAATAATTCAAAAATACTAATGATGTCCTTTTCCTTCGAAGGATTGATGAATTTTTCCTTTTGGACAGCCGTTAAAATCGCTTTTTGTAAACTATCATACCCCTTCGGAGGTTCCTCCTCAGGAACGCATCGTTTTGCTTCTTTAATTAGGAGCATAAATGATTGGTATTCTGGCTGCAATACTGGTTTCGGGACACTTTCCGTCACCCATTCCACATCGGAATATTCCTTTAGCCTCTTTAACCAGGGAAACAGGTTGTCAACGGATATCCCTAATTCTCCAATGAGTTCAAAGTGATGCGGTTCTTCATTGATTAAATTTTGTAAATGAAGTTGCCACGCTTCTTCTAAAATATCTAAATCATCGGACTCTTCAAGCTCTTTAAAGGTTAAATCTAAATTTGCTTCAATCGGGCGCTCTCGGAGCAGTTTTGCACAATAGGCATGGACCGTTCCTAAAAAGCAGCGCTCAATATTTTGCAATGCCTCACCTAAACGAAACTCGATATCAAGGTCCAGTTCTTTTTTCCACGCTTCCTCTAATTTTGCTTGAAAACGGACCTTTAACTCATCAGCGGCCTTTCGTGTAAAAGTGATCGCAACAATTTCCTGAATTCCTGCTGTCCCTGTATAAATGAGGTTGACCATCCGATCGACTAAGCTCGTCGTTTTACCAGAGCCAGCACCAGCTTCAACTAAAAAATTCCTCTTGAGTTGTGATTTAATTTTATCCCGGGCCGCTTGATCGAGAATTTCCTTAGTCATATGCTCTAACCCCCTTTAACTTTTGGTTCGACTGCTTCATTTCAAGGATTTCTTTATCATAAAAATGGCGGCGGCAAACAAGCTTATAATCACAGAATTTGCAATCATTCACATCATCAGTCATTTCAAAATGACCATGCTTCACAGTATCAATCAGTTTTTCCAAAATATCTATACCATTTGTTCTGAGTGTACGGTCCTGCTTCCTCGTAAACCTCTGTGCCAATCCTTTTGGGGTCGGAAAATAATAGGAGCTCTCCTCGACTGCACCCTCGCCAAGGTTTAAATGCTGTTCGATGGCCAAGGCATAAATCATGTGCTGAAGCTGTCGACCGCCTTTGAAGGCTGCATTTATCGCATAACTGTACGTGCTCCCCGTTTTATAATCGATAATGTGATATTTACCGTCCTTGGATTGGTCCACACGGTCAATAATCCCTGAAATTTTTACTTCTCCTGATGGAAGAGTAATAATCGCCGGATCCTTTTCACCAATCCCAAAGGAATACTCAAAATGAAGCGGATCGTAATTTTCGCTGTGAAGCTCTTCTTCTTTTAGAAAAATCTCACAGCAAGCTAAGATGTCACTCCGTTCACGTTGATAGACTCTTTCATTTGGCGGCGGCTGCACTTCCTTTTGCTGTTCCATTAAGTTTTGAGCAATCGTTAAAATGAGTTCCAAATGGTTCTCGTAAGAAGGCTTGGCATGATCTTGTTGTAATTTTTTATAAAAGTTTTCAAAAATACTATGTAGCAGGCTTCCACGGGTAGCAGCATCCAGCCATGTGTTTGCGTCAAACGAAAAGTCATCGACAGGCCTAACTTTTAACACTTCTCTCAAAAAATAGGAATACGGACATTTTGCAAGTGTTTCGAGCTTGCCCGCACTCAGCGTTTTCTCCTGATTGAGACGTGGGTCATATTGCTCGTCATCAATTTGAACCAGTCCATCATATTCAGAGAAATTCCCGGTATTTCGTGCGGTTTCGGCAGCGATTCCCTGTTTAACATTATTAAAATGGGTTAGAATCCCTTCATTTAGCTGATGTGAACTATCATTTGTTAATTTTTCATTCCAGTAGTCTTTATCTTCAAAAATATCAGTAGCGATGATTGATGACGGCAGTGACTTTAACGATTTAAATTCGGCATCTATATTGCCTGTGATTAAGCGGTAGCATTGCAAGACAACAAATGCCGGGTTAACGACACGGTTTTCGTTCATATCGAAATGGCAGTAACTGACCGTGACATGACCATTTGAATTTGCCAAAACTTGTAACAGTGTATACAAGTTCTCTTGACCCTTTTCACGAAGTAATCGCAGGCCGTTCCCTAATTGAATCCTCTCTGCATCGAGCAAGAGTGGATCTTCACTTACATTACCAGGAAACTTCTTGTTATCAAGTCCAACAAAAAATACATTTGGTCGACTATTGTATATTCCAATCTTATAAGTTGAAACGTGAAGGTGACCGGGTTTGGGCCGAGCTTGATTTACACGAATGGATAACAGCAGGTCCTTCACCTTTTCAAACAAATCATAACTTGATAACGATTCGTCTGCATAAGGAATAATCGTTTTGATTGCTTCAAGTAAGGTTGATTTTGCTACCTCATCGAGAGCTGAACTTGTTTTACAATTATACTTAAGTAGATAAGCGATCCCAGTTAAACATTTTTTATAATTCATGGTTGACTCTAAGGGTGGAAGTTTCTTAAAGATTTCTTGAAAACACGTCCAAATCCATAACATATCTCTTGCTTGATTCTCATAATAAGGGTCTTCTTGATGTTCGAGAACCATATCACTTAAGCGGTTTAATTCCTCACCGAGCAGTTTAAGGTAGCGTTCCTGGGACCAGCCAATTTGAAGATCCCTGAGCACTCTGGTCATTTTTGAATTCGACATCACCACTTCATCAAGTCCAACAAATCCACCCTCTATAAAAGGAACACCTTTCCCCATCACTATCAAACCCTCATTCAACAAATCAAGAAAGGCTGTGACACTATAGTTGGACTGCATCCATGCTATTAATCCGGAAACGAAACGGCCCGGTCGGCTAAACGTAACCGGCAGTCCTTCACCAAAAGTAATGGGCAGATCCATTTTTTGTGACAGGTGATAAAACTGGGTTATGTATGCATCGGCATTTGTATAATAAACAACACTCTCATCTAGTGGAGATTTTGCAACCTTAATCTTCTCTAGAATTTGTTTAACTTCCATTTCTTCTGTTTTAGCAGTAAATACTTCTAAGTTTGGCTCAACGCTTGCTTCTTCCTGTTGATAGAGAAAGCTAAGCGGAGTCGGGGGTCCCCAATGAACGGAACTAAGGCTTGTTCGCTCAGGAGTATTCACGCCCAATACGGGTGCAAGCGGCAGCTTATAAACTTGCTCAGGAATAATCTTTCTCAGGAATTGGTCTTCTAGGTTTGATAGGTTTAAACCGGATTGTAAAATAAAAACTCCCTTTTCATCGACCTCAGCAGTTTCAAGTGCCTTATTTATGCTCCCTGCCTTGTCGATAAAGTGATGAATACTTAATGTATTTTCATATTCAGCAAGGATCTCATAAAAATCCTTCGCTTTGTCTGGATTGATAAATGCATTCTTTTTCAGAGTGTCCTTTGTGTAGCCAGCCAATCGTAAGGTTTGAATCGTTGTAAAAATGGCATGACTAAAGGCTGGCGTAATTTCCATTCCTGCAAAGTATCGGAGCTTATCTTGGTTCTTCAACTCTTTAAGGAGATTGTAGGTAAAATGAACACCAACTGTGTGATCTAGGTTATTTTGGGGTTGATCTGAAATCAATTCAACAAAAATTTGGGCAAGGTCATTCACTGTTTTATACTTTAGATTAATTGCTTGAAATCCTTCCTTAACGAAAGCCTCATTAATTTGTTCCCCGATCGAATGAGAATCAACGATCACGACTTTTTCTTTATAAGGAAATTTAGTGCAGATTTGGTTTAGTTCGTTTATTAAGGCTTGCATGGGAACCTCCAACTTTCTAAATGAAAAAATAATTATCTACCTAATTCACTCTGTTCTAGTTTCATATTTGAATTTCCTTCAATATTATTGAAAAAACATATTTTTTTCAAAGTTGGTAATAATAACCTCGATAAACTTTGAAAGGATGGGATGTTTGATGTCGTTAGAATGGTTTGACAGAGTTTGTGGAGAACTGCAAGAACACCTGGAATCTATTTGCGAAGAATACGATCAGGTTGGCCAAATGACAGTTGAAAGAGCTGCCAAACATCCAAGGATTGAGTTTTATGTCGATACCGCAGATGTTGATACCGAAGAACTGGAGCGTGATTATTTTTGCTCACTGTTCTTTGATCCGCAAAACGAAGAATTTTACATCGATACATTCGATGTTGACAGCGGACATACGGCGAAGGTCATCCTTTCAGACATAGAAGACCTTATCGAGGAAGTTCACGCCAGTCTTCATGATTACATGAACGGCGATGATCACTATACAGATGATGGGGTCTATCTTCAGACCAGCGAGGTCTTTGATGATGATGATGAGGTCGAAACAGTTTATGTGGAAGATGATGAGGAAGAAGAGTATTATGAAGCGGAACAAGTCAACAGCGATGACATTTTTGAGGAAATTGATGTTGATTGGTCCACCCCTGAGGTAACGGCCTTCAAACATGAAGACGAAGTCGAAGTAACCTATCAATTTGGATTGGTTCAAGCCACTGGAGACGGTGTCCTTAAGCGCGTTAATCGGATCTGGACTACTGACGATGAATTAATTAAAGATGAGTCCCATTTCATTTTTAGTAAAGAAGAAGCAACCACCATAATTGCGATGATTGCCTCTCATATGGACCAATTAAGCGAGTTTGAATTTTAAGCAAAATTAGCCTAATACAACGAGCATGCCTGAGCGGTATGCTTGTTTTTTTTCCAAAAATAAAAGTTCTCCAAGGTAGGAGAACTTTATGATTACTCAACCGTGTAATCAATTTGAATAAGGTCCCAAGCAGTGATTATGCCAAGGGGGGACTCGCCCGCTTTCCCATGTTCAGTGATAATGACACCTTCTATTTTCCGCTTCTTCTTATGTGCTTTTTCAAAAATATTCCCAACCTCAAAAATATTAATATCTTTTGGGACGATTTCTATCGGATGTTCCTTCTCATATGTCATTATATCTGACACATGGATATCGGAAAGATTGACATAGCTGTTCTCCATATTTTGTGACATCCATTTCACAATCGAACTTGCTGTAAGTAAGCCGACACATTCTTTGTTTTTATAGATTGGAAACTTTGAATACCGTGTTCTTTAATTGCGGCTGTTACCTTTAAGATACTGTCACGATAATCAAAGTACACTACATTTTTCGTAGCAATTGACAGTGCATAATTAGGACGGCTAAAAACATTGGCGATTTTTTCTATATGAGAAACAACTTTAGCATTGGGCTCGGCAATATAAAAACCAATCTCCATTTTTTCATGGACAATTGCATTCCGCAGCCTTGCATATTGCTCTAAATCTTTTTTATAAGTCTCAATGATTTGATATTTTTTCGCGCCAACCTTCACAAGAACAACAAATCTGTCATCATTTATTTGGACGATATCCCTCAATGCTTCGTGTACTTGGTTGTATGCTACCTCAAACCGTTCAGAAAGTAACTGTCCTTGTTTTTTATTCATATTCATTGGACTCTCCCATGGTATAGCTCTTTTTTATTATTTATTCATTATAATAATAGTAAAATCAATACTTTAAATTTTCAAGAAATTAATTTCCCCACTTGTGTTTGAGCAGTACAATTTCCTCTTTGTGGGTTATTCCTATTGATTGGCTAAAATAGTAATCAGCAGATCCTCCACCTTTTTTCCCTTTGAATCATCCATTAAGTTATTTAGAAGGATTGAAAAAATTAAGGTTTGTCCACTTTTTGTTTTCACGTAGCCTGATATTGAACTCACCGTTGAAATGGTCCCCGTTTTTGCGTAAACTTTTCCTCGAACCAAAGGATCCTTCATCCGATTTCTTAAAGTTCCGCCGACCATCTTTTCACTTTCACCGGCGACAGGTAATGAGTGAAGATAACTAGGAAACCACTTTTCCTTTTGGACGGCAAATAACAGCTGCGTCAGCTGGTTGGCTGGAATCAGGTCGACATGAGAAACGCCTGAACCATCCCTTAGCACCAATGTGTTGGGGTTAACCCCGTATTTTGTAATCTCAGTTTTTAAAACGCTTAGTCCCTTTTCCCAGCTTCCTTCCCCTTTCACTACCCGGCCCATTTCCTTAATTAATATTTCAGCATGGACGTTATTGCTCAGTTTCATAAACGGAACCAGCAGCTCAGATAACGGCATCGATTGATGTGTCGTTAAAATTCTTGCGGAGTCAGGCACCAATCCTATTTTTAGTTTTCCTGTCACCTGTATCCCGTGTTCTGTTAAGGATTGGTTCAAAAGGGACACGGCATATCGAGTGGGGTCCCAGACTCCAATCCATTCCTTTTCCGTTTTTGCCTTTGTTGGGATGGTTCCTTCGATGGTTATGATGTTCCTCGCGTGTTCCCGTTCGATGGTGATATCCTTTTTACCATCCTCCGGAACAGTTACTGCGTGGTTGTTTATTTTTAGATAATTTGTCTTCGGGGTTATTTTCACGATCGGCTTGTCACCTTTTTTTGTTCCGGGCTGCACGAGTACCTTGACCGATCCTGAATCAAAGTCTCTGGTCGGTGAGGCGGTGAGTGCGGATATCTGTGCGCCGTAATGGGTCGTTTCGTCGCTCCAAGGGAGGTCGAGTGAATAGCGGACATTATCATACCAGGAATCGTCTCCAACAAGATTTCCTTTTATCTTTTTGATGCCGCGCTTCTGAATGTCCTCAGCCATTTTATCAAAGTCAGATTTTAATAAAGTTGGATCTCCCTTCCCTTTTAAATATAGATTTCCGTTAAGAGTTTTCTTTTTTACCGTGCCATCCGTATGTAACTCCGTCGTGAAGGTGTGGTCTTCTCCGAGGATAGTAAGGGCAGCTGCAGCTGTTAATAGTTTCATATTGGAAGCAGGTCTTAAGCGGACGTCGCCTTGGTGGGCATAGATGATTTTTCCGTCCGCAGCCGTACGGATGCTTATGCCGGCAATTGCTCCTTTTAACGCAGGTTCGTTATTTATTAGGTTATTTATCTGCTGAGCCATATTTTCCATGGCAGTTGCTTTTATAGAAGGAACGAATACGGCAAGCACCGTAATGAAGATGAGGGTGTAATATTTAAGTTTGTTAATCAAGCTTTGGTTCCTGCCTTTCCTTTTTCCTTAGAGTTTGTCCGAAAATAACAAATAATATCATCGATGTTTTTTTATTGGACAACCGCAAAATTTCCAATTTTTGTCTAAACGCACAAAACCCATTGAAAATGGCACAAAAACTGGTGAAAATGACACAAAACTATCCCAAAATGGCACAAAACCCCTTCAAAATGGCACAAAGACAAAATTCACCCGCAACACTGTCAAGAATAAGGTGTAATTTTATACGATTCTCTTCACCACGTTGATATTTTTACTAAGATAATCCCAATTCTGCGGTGCCGGCAAACTTATTTGCCAAAAAGTCATCCCAGCTAATTGATACATATCAATTAACCTATACTTTTCTATAAAACTCCTAATATCTTCAAACCATACCACATGCTCCTCATTACCCTGCCAGTAGCGAAACCAAGGTGCCCTAGCCGTGATATCAAACTCGATGTTCTCAGGCAGTGATATCGCTTTATTTTGAGCAGCAAGTACCGAAAAGGCTTGGGTTGAATTCGTACCAACAACCTTGTCATACCCATATAACGCCACGGCGATTTGCAGTTTACGAGAATTAATTTGTGTCACCGAGTATTGAATCACTTGCTCTAGCCACGGAATCGGGGCAATCGGATCGGGTGGCCCCCCCGGGTAGCCATAATCCATGGTCATCACCGCCACGATATCAGCCACATTGCCAATCGACACATAATCATAAGCACCAATGATTCGATTCGTTGGAATATCAGCTGTTTTGGCGTGAACATTTACTTGTAAAATAAGCCCGTCTAAGCTGCGCTTTAATTCTGTTAAAAATAAATTGAAATCATTTCGTCTAGCCGGTGGAATAAATTCAAAATCGATACTGACGCCACCGAACCCTCTTTGCCTGGTTAAGTTGACCAAGCTCGCTACCAAATTTCCCCGATAGGTTGGATTTTCCAGGACACGCCCTGCCAACTCCGCGCTGAAATCATTTCCGGCAAGATTTCGGACCATCAATAATGGGATGATCTTCAATTGATTACTTCTTGCAACCAGGGCTGCATCCTCGCTCACATTAAACGCATAGCCTTCCTCTGTAAACGAATAAGCAACAATCGCTAAATAGGTTAATTGGTTAGCTAAACTATTAATTGTGGCAAGGTTTGCACTTTCAGATGATGGCACTAAAAACCCTAGTGTTTCGAGAGATACTCTTATTGGAGTGGGAACATTTATGATTTGGCCGATTACGAGCAGGTTGGGATTAATCCCTGGATTTGCAGCGAGAATAACCGAAGGATCGACCCTAAATTGTTGAGCCAGCTGCCAGATGTGATCGCCTGCTTTAATTTGATAGTAGCGGAGTGGAGGCAAGATATCCGGAAGATAAAGTGCAAGACCCGGGACGATGGAACTTGCTGAAGGTAACCCATTTAGCTCTACAATCGTTTGAATTGAAACCCCATACCTCGTGGATATCGCCCACAAATTTTCACCTGCGATAACAACATGAACAGCCATCTTCTCACACTCCTTCATTACTATCATATGGGCGAAAGCTGATAAGTTATTACACATAGAAAAACGAACTTGCCGACTGACAAGTTCGTCTTCCTATACCTATAGTCGCGGGTCAATCGGATCCGATTCCAGCGCCAGGACAGCTAACACACATTCATGGTAGCGCTCCAGTGACTCTTTTCTAACAAAACGATTCACCGCTTCCACACCTAAGGCAAATTCCTTTAGGGCATTTCGTTGTTTCTTACCTGCATTTCGCAGCTTAAGACGGGAAAGATTTTCTGGTTGTAAATAGTCGATGCCGTAGATAATATGCAGATACTTTCGGCCTCTTACTTTAATGGCAGGCTGTAAAAGCTTGCCTTTATGTCGTGCCACATAAGACTCCGGTTTGACAACAAAGCCTTCATGTCCATCCTCCGTCATTTCTTCCCACCATTCGATGGCTGATTTCATGGAGTCTTCATCGTTAACAATTCGATATTCCGTTTCCCCGAACAAATCCGAAAGGACGCTAAATTCTTTATTTTTCTCCATATGCCACGTGTGCGGTTTATCGAAAAAGGTTTCATTACTGTGGGCAAGTGTGTGAAAAGGAGCAATTTCAATTCCCGCTAAACCTTCCGTTTCCCAGCAATACTTTTGATACACTTCGTTAAACACTTGGGCATTGAGTATCTTTTCATCCGTTTCCTCGAGCCAACTTGAAACATCCTTACCGTTATCCAAAGCTTTTTTCAACTGCTTCTGTAATTTTCTGCGATCAAGCAATGCCATCTCACCAACATGAGCATATTGATTCATAATTAATTCTTTTGCTTTTAGATTCCACGGAAGGATCTCAGCGTCCATCAGGACAAAATCAGTTTTGTATTTTTCAAAATAACCACTCAAGTCAATATTTAATACTTGTAATATTTGTTCTTCCAGTTCTTTTTTGAAAAAGGCCCGGCCAGTCCGCGTGTATATCGAACCTAATGTTTCCCTGCCGATATACTCTTTTGCGGTTTCTTTATTTTTAAAAAGAAACAAAATGCCGCGGCTGCCCATATGCTTTTTCTCGACAACCATCGTGTCAACACCATTCGCCTGATAGTATTCAAATGCTTCAATCGGATGCTCTAAGTATCCTGCTAAACTCGATGGTTTCGGTGTCGGGCTCATCGTCGGTGGAAGATAGACAATCTCCTCAAGCGGCAATGTGTAATGGGAAAGGTCATCCAGTGCTGATTTCGTACTATCCGCATAAATTGCAATCTCCCCATACAGTTCCGTTAATACCGAATATCCTTCTAAAAATTTTGCGATATTGGGCGGTGCCAGCCTTTTACTTTCCAATACCTTTAATGGATTGTCCGGCACATTTGCATAATCTGCTTTCGCTTTGACAGAAACAAATTTCCTTTCCGGAAAACAGTATGCCGTTAGGTTGCCACCAAAAACAACTCCTTGGTCAATATTAAGGGTGTTATTAACCAATAATGGCTGAGTTCTAGGATCATGCCCCCAAAGAATAAGTTCGCTGGACTGATGAGTAATTGACCAATCTTTTCGGACGGGTTTGCCGTTTTCGTCAAGGCCATCCGAGTCTCCGTAACGACAGAAATCGGAAATGCGCGGCGATTGTTTGCCGATATAATGGTCTTTGATTCCTGCATGGACTGCAACAGCGACGTTGACTCCATTTTTCTGGATAATGTAATGTGATTTAGCCTCTAACAGCATGTCTCTTATTTGTTCCTTTAAACGATCGGCCTCATCTTTACCAAATTTACCTTCATACTCATCAAATTCAGCCTTTACATTTTCATCACCATGAGCAAGCGTAACATCCTTACCGTCAAGCCAGCGGGCGATTTTCCAACCATGATTACTGTCAATCATATAGGCAAGTCCTGCTGCCACATGCTTTTGAAAAAATTGCAGCGTTTCGATCGAACGAGGTCCCCTACTCATCACATCCCCAAGGGAAAGGATTTTCCGCCCTTCTGGATGGATAAAATAACCCTCTTCATTTTCTATATAACCAAGCTTTGACAAGATTTCGCTAAACTCTTCAAAGCATCCGTGAATATCCCCAATAAAATCAATGCCATTGCCAACATCAATTAGTAATGGATTACCAAGTCGGTTCACATTTAAGACTTGCAATTCTTCTTCACCGAATATGTAGCAGCGCCGAAAGCCCTCCTTTTTAATGGAGCGAAGCGTCTTCTTGAAATGTTGGTATTGCTGCTTGATACGATTTTTACCTCTTGGGAAATCCCTCTCTAAGTCACGTCTGAGTAGTTCAGTTTCTGCCAAATTCAGCACGATTGCAATGGCCGGAACATGATACCTCTTTGCCATTTGCAGGTATTTCTCACGCTCGTAATCACGTAAATGAGTAGCATCGATAAAGGTTAATTTATTGAGGCGGCAACGTTTGGCAATGATATAATCCATCGCTTCAAAAGCTTCTTTTGAAATTTGTTGGTATTCATTAAAAAGAGCATCTGCTTCATATTTAGGTCGCCGATTCCAATCAATAAATTCAACATCGCTAACTAAAACACGGAACTGATCGGAACTTACTACTTCCGATGCATAAATCTGTTGTTCTTGCATTAATTGATTTATTAAAGTCGTTTTACCCGAATTGGACGGGCCTACAAGTAAGACGATACCCGCATGAGGCAAATTAATTTTCGCCATCATCCCTCCTCCCTTCTGAAAATAACCATTTGAGTAGGATGCCCGTATAGTTGGTTTTCTTCACCGATGCCTTTATAACTTACTTGGTATGGATAGATTTTTGTCAAAGCTTCCACTTTTTGGTGAAGCTGAGCCCTTGTCCATTCAAAGCGATGATCGTGGTGTCTCATTTCCTCATTCATATCATAGACAACATTGTATTCTTGGTTAGGCGTGGTCACGATCAACACTTCTGGTCGATAGTCTTTAAAAATCGTCTCGAATACCCTTGTTAACCGGTATTCATCAATATGTTCAATCACTTCACATAAAACCATGACATCCTTGTTAATCAACCGTTCATCATAATAAAATAACGATCCTGCTAAGGACTTGGGTTCTACAAATTCACGTTTCGCCTTTTCAAAGTCGAATCGTTCCAATGCCTTTAACCGAGCTTTATTCGATGGTTCAACAGAAAGTATCTCTTGCACCCCTTTAATAAATCCCAGCTGAACAGATAACTTCCCTTCACCAGCACCAAAGTCAACAATGGTGGCTTTTTTTGGCAGGGCCTCAATATATTTAATAATCGCTTCGTAACGAAGGTCATTTAGACGGATTTTCGGAGGTTCATGCTTCTCCTCGGTTTTCGTCTCTTTTTCATAGAATCTTGACTGTGAAATCACCTTTTGAAACCGTAACGAACGTTTTAAAATCAGCGCCTTTTGTGGATGTACCTCTAACCATCCTTCCCCGTAGCGGTCCAACTTTTCCAATTCTCTTTCGTCAATAAAATAATGCTTATAGTTATCAATAACGGGAATTAAAATCGAAATATGTTTAAGTGCATTCTGGAGCGTTTGTTTCCCTAACAGGGTAATAAATCGGGCAAGGTTTTTTTCGCGAATAAAACTTTCCCCGTATTCCATCTTGAGGGTGTAACCCATTGGAGCAAATAACGCTTCAAGTTCCCTATTGCTCAAATCAGTAGCAATCGGCCCAAAGGTTAATTCCATTTCAAAGGAATGCTCGACCCATGAAGCATATTCCTCTGCTGGTTTCCCATTCAGTGCAGTCCCCAGCGCTTTACGAATCGAGGAAACAAAAATACTGCTTGCCGCAAACTCGCGGTCATTTATGTAATGGGTAATATCAAAAGAATCAGGTGAGTTTTTTACTAGGTCAATTGGGTCCGTTTTAACATAGATTAAAAACTGTACTTCCTCGCTTGAAAAAGTCGGGTAGACCAGACGGACAGTCAACCCTTTCTCTCCACGCTCATATAGATTATTCGGATTTTTAGCTATAAGGTAAGAAACCGCTTCAGCACCAGGGCCTCTCACTGTTAATGATAGTTGCATTCATTTTCACTTCACTTTCATAGAACGAATTATCAGAGTTTTATTTTAACATATTTACATTAATTTGGTTTTAATTGAAGAATAACCCGGGTTCCTAAGGTCAGAACACCGGGTTATTCTTAATATTCATCATATCGATATCTTCTAGTCTTCGCTGCATAACAGGCCTCACAGGTCGGAAACGAATGATCCCATGGCAGCTTCTTTCCGCAGGTTTTGCATTTTTTAACGAATTTATTTATATCCGTTTTTAAGCGGTCCTGCACTTTATCGCTGACCTCTTCTCTTAGCCGCTCCCAATAGATTGATGTCGTTCGCTCTCCTAGTCGATATAAAAATAACAAATGAAGTCCAATTGCTTTGTAACTGAGTTCTAATTCCTCCAAGCTTCGTTCCTTTACAATCGGTTCTGGGAGTTCTCTCCCATGGATAATGGCATACATTTTTTCTTCCCATTGCTTCGTTAATACTGGCTCATTTTTTGAAAAAGGCAGATGTAAAAATCCATAAAGGTCCATTAAGGATAAACGTGCTTCAATTTCAGTACCTGCTACCATTTGATACAACGACTTTTCCTCGGCAAGGGAAGCTTTTTTCGTTCCGTTTGGACTTTCAAATTTCCCCCATAATTCAAAAAATGTACCTAAGTCGTGATAATACCGTTGAAAGCGTTCAAAAACTGAATTGGTTGGTGCAATTGCAAATGTATGAACAGGCTCATCCTCCTGCAAAAGTAAGTTTCTCATTTTTCTGATATCACTAGTAAAGGCCACTTTGCCAATATTGTAAATACCTTTTCGACCTGCACGTCCAGCAATTTGCTTCACTTCTTGTGATGTCAGCAGTCGTCGTCTAGTCCCATCAAACTTATCATTTTCTAAAAAAACAATCCGTCGAATCGGCAGATTTAAGCCCATTCCAATCGCATCTGTAGCAACGATGACTTTTGTTTTTCCAGTGTTGAATTGCTGAATTTGCTTTTTTCTTGTTTCTGGCGGCATGCTGCCGTAGATCATGCTGACAGCATGTCCGTCATTTTGCAGTCGTGAGGCGGTTTCAAGAACGCGCCTTCGTGAAAAACAAATCAGCGCATCGCCTTTTTTAATGTGTTTAATATGAAACTCCTTCGTTTCAACCTCAAGAGGAGTATCACGGCTGTATTCATGAACTTCGATATTGGAATTACCTAAAAGCTGGAGCAGCATGGTTTTTGAATTCCTACTTCCTATGATATGGACTTCCTCTGCATTAGCTTTCGTGATTGCCTTATACCAGGAAAAACCACGGTCTTTATCGGTAATCATTTGTGCTTCATCAATGACGATTATTTCATAAAACTCTTTTTCATGAAACATTTCCACGGTGCAGGAAATATGATTAGCACCAGGGGTGATTTTTTCCTCTTCCCCAGTTTTTAAGGAACACGGCGTCCCCTCAGCGTTTAATTTATCAAATACCTCAAGTGCTAATAATCGAAGCGGTGCTAAATATAACCCGCGATAAGCATCTTTCATTCTTTCTAGCGCATGATGGGTTTTCCCTGTATTGGTTTCGCCAATGTGCAGGACATAACGGACCTGACGTTGTAACGAAGGGTCGTATTCCGTTGCAAAGATTTCCTTCATCATCCGCTCTTCTTCTGCTTTTTTCCGCTCGAGTTCTTCTTGCGCTTTTTTTTGTTTTTGCTCGCGCGCTTGGAAGTCTTTTTCAAAAATTTCTTTATGAACCTTTGCATCAAAAGGTATTTCTGCCAAACGTATTAAGTCCGACAGGTATTCAGCTTGGATATCCTCAATAAAATAACCCTCGACATCATAAAGAACCTGAGCAATGCTGCCCTTTACGAAGGACGCCGATAGTTTCTCAAGAAAGGTTTCATGAAAATCATCCTTAAGTTTTTCAGAAAGCTGCTCTAATATTTTTTCCGGAATAAGCTCAGACAAATAGTCAGCAATTAAGCTTTCATAAACGAAAAAATAGGTTTGATATTCATAAAAACTCCTGCCCCAATTCAAAGTTTTATGGATATCCCCTGTCAATTCTTCAAAAAAGGTGGCAACAGTTGTATAGGCTGAGGGGTTAAAATGACCTTCATCCACTAATTTTTCTTCTAATGCAAAGGTATCAACCGATTGAAACTTTACATTATTTTGTAGGTCAGCCACTAGTTGTATTGCAACGAAGTAACGAACATATAAATAAAACAGCTCATATTGTTCTTCCAAGATCCCAACAGCGGCATCTTCAATCTCACTTCTGATCAATTGCTTCTGTTCTTCAAGCTGTTTTTGTTCTTCTCGTTTTATAAAATTAACCTTCGCCTCCTGATACTGTTTCTCCCACTCTTCTTCTTTACCTGAAAATGTTTCATGAACCCACCCCATCGTATCAAAGACATGATAGGTTCGCATTTCATCCCTAAATAACTTATTGATTAGTTTTTTGTCGATTCCCTGTACCTCGAAGCCTTTATCAGTTAAATATTGCTTTTTTTCATTCCTTGGAACATCATTGGTCGACTTATTTAGCCAAACATTGGTCCAAATTTGCTCAATATAATGATTTCTGTCAGCTAGGTATTGTTCAAAGGTTGGCAGTGTTTCTTTCGTTTCGAAATAATGGTTAATATCTTCATACACTTTCAATTTTGTATGTTCTATCGCTTGAGGGTATATAGTGGTTATTTTATTCATTTATTTCCCTCCTTTTCTAGAAAATGTTTTGTTAAGTCCATTCTATCACAAAACAAAAAACCGAACAAGCATTCGGTTTTAAAGTTGATGCTGGCTGCAATATTGATCCACTAGGTCTTCGATTTGATCCAGTTCAGGAAACTTCCCTGAGAAGTGAAATTTAATTTCCTCGATGAAGTTATCCTGATTATATACATGAATGGCCCCATTTTGCTGAATGACACTAAATTCTGGTACAAATCGATAACCGCTGCGTTCAATAGCCCCCATTGTAAGTCCCCTTTAAAATAATTTTTTATAGTATTTGCATAAAATGGGCGTCTATCCAATTACATCACAAAAAAAAGGGATGGTGCATACTGCAACATCCCTCGTTCTTCCTTTATGCTGTTGTAAAAACTTCTTGTTTATTTTGTTCATGGCGAATGGTTGCTTGTGCTGCAGCCAAACGTGCTAGTGGTACGCGGTATGGTGAACAACTGACATAATCTAGGCCGGTTTTGTAGCAGAATTCAATCGAGCTCTTTTCTCCGCCATGCTCGCCGCAAATACCTGTTTTTAAAGACGGTTTTGTTCCACGGCCAAGCTTCACGCCTGTTTCAACTAGCTTACCTACGCCGTCTTGATCGAGGACAGCAAACGGATTTTCCGGGAGCACTTTATTTTCAATATAAGCTTGCAAGAACTTGCCTTCCGCATCATCACGGCTGTAACCAAATGTTGTTTGTGTTAAATCATTGGTTCCAAACGAAAAGAAGTCAGCTTCCTCGGCAATTTTATCCGCAGTTAAAGCAGCACGCGGAATTTCAATCATAGTTCCAATCGTGTACTTGAAGCTTTTTCCGGTTTCTTCTTGAACAAGAAATGCCGCATCAATCACTAATTTACGCATATCCTTTAATTCATTCACATGACCGACCAAAGGAATCATGATTTCTGGTTGCACTTCGATGCCTTTGTCAGCGAGCTTAGCTGCTGCATAGAAAATGGCTTTTGCTTGCATTTCATAAATTTCTGGGTAAATCATCCCAAGACGGCAGCCACGGTGGCCTAGCATTGGGTTAAACTCATCTAATTGGCGGACCTTTTTCAGCAATTGTTCTTTTTTCTTCAATTCTGGTGATTGTGGATCTAAGATTTGAAGCTTCGTTACTTCCACTAACAGTTCCTCTTTATCCGGTAAGAATTCATGTAATGGTGGATCTAGTAAACGGATAGTTACAGGTAATCCTTGCATAGCTTCGAAGATTCCTTCAAAGTCCCCTTGCTGCATTGGCAATAACTGGTTCAAAGCTTCCATTCTCTCATTATAATTTTCAGCAAGAATCATTTTTTGCACGGTTGGAATCCGTTTTAAATCCATAAACATATGTTCAGTTCGGCATAAGCCAATTCCGCCTGCGCCAAATTCAAAAGCTTTTTTTGCATCCTCTGGGTTATCTGCATTGGCACGGACCCCTAATTTACGCTCTTGGTCTGCCCATGCAAGCAACATTTGGAACTCATCCGATAGTTCTGGGTCAATCATTGGAATCTCCCCAAGCATAATTTCACCAGTAGAGCCATCAATCGTTATGATATCTCCATAATTAATAACTGTCTCACCAATTGTAAATTGTTTAGCTTTCAGATCTATCTTTAATGCTTCACATCCGCAAATACACGCTTTCCCCATCCCACGAGCGACTACTGCAGCATGGCTTGTCATGCCGCCACGGCTAGTCAAAATTGCTTGCGATGCAACGATACCATGGATATCATCTGGAGTGGTTTCAGGACGAACAAGAATTACTTTTTTTCCATCATTGTTTAATTGCTCTGCTTCATCGGCATTAAACACGACTTGACCTGTCGCTGCACCTGGTGATGCTGGCAAGCCTTTTGCTAAAACTCTCTTCTCAAATTTGTCGTCAATCCGGCGATGCAGCAGTTGATCTAATTGTTCCGGGTCAACACGTAGCAATGCCGTCTTTTTATCAATGATTCCTTCTTCGACCATTTCCACGGCGATTCGAATCGCTGCTTGCGCCGTTCTTTTTCCATTACGGGTTTGCAGGATAAATAACTTACCACCTTCCACCGTAAATTCGATATCTTGCATTTCTTCGTAATGCTGTTCCAAGCGCTTGCAAGTATCAGTGAATTGCTTATATACTCCTGGCATTTCATCTTTTAAAGTAGCGATTGGCTGTGGAGTACGAATCCCTGCCACAACATCTTCCCCTTGGGCATTGATTAAATATTCACCGTAAAGGACATGCTCACCAGTCGATGGATTTCTTGTGAATGCCACACCTGTGCCTGAATCATTCCCCATGTTGCCAAACACCATACTTTGAATATTTACAGCTGTTCCTAAATGGTCAGCAATTTTGTTAAGGCGGCGGTAGACAATCGCACGCTGATTATTCCAAGAGTTAAAGACTGCATGGATGGCAAGGAATAACTGCTCTTTGGGATCTTGCGGGAAATCCTTTCGTTTATGCTTTTTGACTATTCCTTTATAGCCAATAATCACTTCTTTCCAGTCATCAGCACTCATTTCTGGGTCAGAGGAATAGCCTTTTTCCTCGCGTATTTCTTCTAATAATTGTTCAAAATAGTAGGTATCGATATCTAGTACAACATTACTAAACATCTGTATGAAACGACGGTAGGAATCATAAGCGAACCGTGGATTATTGGTTAATTCTGCTACTCCGATAACGGTTTCATCATTCATTCCAAGATTCAAGATGGTATCCATCATGCCTGGCATGGAGAAAACAGAACCAGAACGTACGGAAACGAGCAAAGGATTTTTTGGGTCACCTAGCTTTTTGCCCATTTTTTCTTCAAGACGGGTCAGGGCTTCTAAAGTCTGGACTTCAACAATTGTTGGAATGGTTTTGCTAGCTTCATAGAATGCATTGCAAGCCTGTGTAGTAATTGTAAAACCATACGGAACTGGAAGACCAATACGCGTCATTTCCGCTAGGTTTGCCCCTTTTCCCCCAAGTAACCCCTTCATATTGCCATTTCCTTCATGAAATAAATAAACTAATTTTTCCATTATTAGTAGCTCCTCTCCTTTTTTAAAACGTCTAAAATTAAGCCGGCTGTTTCTTCAACAGCTTTATTTGATACATCAATAACAGGACAGCCTAAGCGCTTCATCACTTTTTCAGCATGATCAAGTTCCTCAAGAATTCGCCCAAAGCTTGCATAGTTAGCCTGTGAGGCTAACCCTAAAGCCTTTAGACGTTCCTTGCGAATTTCATTTAATTTATCTGGTGAAATTATTAAACCAATACAATTCTTACGGGGTATTTCGAATAATTCATCTGGCGGTGGCACCTCTGGAACCAAAGGAACATTGGCCACTTTAAAACGTTTATGTGCTAAGTACATAGACAAAGGGGTCTTAGATGTACGTGAGATACCGACTAGAACAATATCCGCCTTTATGATCCCTCTTGGGTCACGCCCATCATCATACTTAACTGCAAATTCAATTGCTTCAATTTTCCGGAAGTATTCTTCGTCCAATTTTCTCATCAATCCAGGTCGATGGTTCGGCTGTTTATTGAAGCTTGTTTCAAACGCATTCATCAATGGACTTAGTAAATCTACAGCAAAAATGCTCTCTTCTTTTGCACGTCGATCTAAATACTCTTTTAATGATGGAATAACGATCGTATAGGCAATAATCGTCCGTCCCTTTTTTGCTAGTAAAATGATATCTTCAATATCTTCAAAATCATCCACATAGGAATTACGGCGAATTTCTACCTGCCCGCCATTAAATTGTGTTGCCACTGCTTTTACTACAAACTCAGCTGTTTCACCTACTGAGTCAGATACAACATAGACAACTTCTTTCTGTACCAAAATGGCAGCCACTCTCCTTAGTTTGAATTGTTTTCCATGATTTCTAAATATGCCCGCGTTATGGTGGTTTTGGTGATTCTTCCTACCAGCAAATATGTACTTTTTTGCTCCTCTATTTCCTTAACAACTGGTAAAGAGTCAATGCGATTATGGATCATCTTTTTGGCTGCTTCGAGCAAGGTCTCTTCAGGATTAATTGTAATAATATTTGGCATTCTAGTCATGATGACACTGACAGGTAATTCATTTAGATTTTGATTTCCTAGTGATGCTCTGAGCAAATCCTTACGGGAAACAACCCCTGCTAGATGTCCTTTTGTATCAACCGCATAAAGTGTGCCCACATCCTCTAAAAAGAGCTGAACGATCGCATCATACACGGAGGTTGATTTCTCAACGACAATTGGATGGGCTTTATAATCCGTTACTTTTTGGTGGATAAACCTTTTAGCCTGTTGCTTTGCTTCAAAGCTTTCATTAAAAAAATAACCTACTCTTGGCCTTGCATCTAAGTTACCTGACATCGTTAAAATGGCAAGATCGGGTCTTAGTGCAGCTCTTGTTAATGAAAGCTTCTCTGCGATGTCTTTTCCTGTAATGGGCCCGTTTTGTTTAACAATCTGGAGGATTTCATCCTGACGTTTAGATAATTTAATAATTACCCCCCCCTTATCTACATTAAATATGTTATATTCAATAGATTCATTGCAAATGTGTTATACTTATTTATATATAGTATATTACATTATGTTATAAACCGAAACAATAAGTTTTATATTTTTTTACAAAATATTAAACTATTTTTTTAAAGTAAATAAGAAACCCCGCCGTTATCGACGAGAAAGGGGGTCCAAAAAGAAAGCCATTCTGGTCTTCATAGGGTGTTGAGCTGTTCATGAAGACAAAAATGCTAAACACAATACAAAATTTGTCCTCATGGTGTGTTCATTGAGCACACCATGGGTTGAAGGAGCAAGCATAAACTAGCAGAGACAATAAAAAAGTGGAAATATAAAAAAAGGCACAAAAAAATTCCAAGTATTTACTTGGAATTTTTTTGTGCCTTTTTGACAGGGGCAGTAGGAATTGAACCCACACTGAAGGTTTTGGAGACCTTAGTTCTACCTTTAAACTATGCCCCTAAACATGGTGGAGGGGGACGGATTCGAACCGCCGAACCCGGAGGGAGCGGATTTACAGTCCGCCGCGTTTAGCCACTTCGCTACCCCTCCACATATAAAAAATAATAAAACTGGAGGAGGAAGAGGGATTCGAACCCCCGCGCGGTGTTACCCGCCTGTCGGTTTTCAAGACCGATCCCTTCAGCCAAACTTGGGTATTCCTCCATGGAAAAAGAAAATCATATAATAGTATTTTTGGTAGCGGCGAAGGGAGTCGAACCCCCGACCTTTCGGGTATGAACCGAGCGCTCTAGCCAGCTGAGCTACACCGCCAAAAAAATTATATTATTATGGTGGAGTCTAGGGGGATCGAACCCCTGACCTCCTGCGTGCAAAGCAGGCGCTCTCCCAGCTGAGCTAAGACCCCAAAATATTTTGAAATAAAGAATGGTCGGGAAGACAGGATTCGAACCTGCGACCCCTTGGTCCCAAACCAAGTGCTCTACCAAGCTGAGCTACTTCCCGATAATATGACGCACTGGGCGCTATATTTGATGAGTTAATTTACCTTCGAAAAAACATGGTGCCGAGGACCGGAATCGAACCGGTACGGTAGTCACCTACCGCAGGATTTTAAGTCCTGTGCGTCTGCCAGTTCCGCCACCCCGGCACTGTTTGGAGCGGAAGACGGGATTCGAACCCGCGACCCCCACCTTGGCAAGGTGATGTTCTACCACTGAACTACTTCCGCTTATATGGATGTTTTTTCTAACGCAAAAAACTATGGTGCGGGTGAAGGGAGTCGAACCCCCACGCCTTGCGGCGCCAGATCCTAAGTCTGGTGCGTCTGCCAATTCCGCCACACCCGCATAGTAAAAGAAAAATGGTGGAGGATGACGGGCTCGAACCGCCGACCCTCTGCTTGTAAGGCAGATGCTCTCCCAGCTGAGCTAATCCTCCATATAATACCGCCTGGCAACGTCCTACTCTC
>NZ_JAGGQR010000005.1:0-114992 GCF_018613205.1 Bacillus sp. ISL-46 | reverse complement strand
TTACGTTGGCTTAGTTTCTTAATTGAAACTAAAAATTTTGTTTGTTTGCACGATTTTGTTTGTTTAGTTTTCAAAGATCAATTTCTCATTCGCTCGTAAGCGACTTTATTAATTTATCATATCCAACACCTTAATGTCAACAACTTTTTTAAAATCTTTTTTTTCGTTGGTTGACTCTCTCGATGAGGACGAGATTTAATATAACATGATAAATAAATGTTTGCAATATAATTTTAAAAGTTTTTTTGAAAAGCTCATTCTTATTACTAAGGTAAGGACCATATAAAAAACAGGGAAATGTAAAACTAATTGTTATAGCCTTTTTTGATCCTTCTTATCATATAATAAATAGACAGTTATTGATTAATAGTGAATAATTTCCATAATTTATAAAAATATAAGTTCCCACTTGTTCTTCCATTAGATACTCGTTTATGTGTAGAATCAACATAGGAAAACCTTTAATTTTTTCCAATGCTCTATATTTTCTACCACCACAACAAACAAAACTTCAGTCAACAGACTGTGTAATTGGACGTGAACCTTAGATGAGTAGTATCGATATCCATATATTAATTAAGTTAGGTGTTTCTGCTGTTTTTGGCCTTATTATCGGCCTAGAACGAGAATTAAAAAGGAAACCAGTTGGACTTAAGACAAGTCTGGTTATCTCGGTTGTGAGTTGTTTGCTTACAATTGTATCGATTGAATCGGCGTATATGTTTCCTAATTCGGATAATGTCAAAATTACAATGGACCCTCTTCGCTTAGCAGCACAGATTGTTTCAGGAATTGGTTTCTTAGGTGCGGGTGTTATCCTAAGACGGGGCAATGATAGTATTTCAGGATTAACTACTGCTGCCATGATATGGGGAGCCGCAGGAATTGGCATAGCTGTCGGAGCTGGTTTTTTCATAGAGGCATTTGTTGGTGTTGCACTACTTATGATTAGTGTGGAATTTGTTCCATTTTTAATGAAGATCATTGGTCCGAAACAATTACGGGAAAAAGAAGTCATGTTGCACTTGTTTATTAGAGATCAAAATCAAATTGATAAAGCCATTTCTTTCTTATTAGATAAAAATTATATTGTTCGTAGACTTAAGATTAAAGATTTAGACAACGGGGACCATCTTGTTCAAATCTTAGTTGCAGTGGATTACCGTGAAAAGACAACCGATGTGTATTCCTCTGTATCGAATTTAGAAGGTGTTCAGAAAGTTGAAATCGAAAGTATTGGCTAGAAAAAAATTTATGTTAAATCAAAATTTTCTCTTGCAAGATAATAGCAATACAGATATAATTTTTCTTGTACCAATAAACTGGGGGATTAGCTCAGCTGGGAGAGCGCTTGCATGGCATGCAAGAGGTCAGGGGTTCGAGCCCCCTATTCTCCATATTTCGAAAACCTTTGCGCTGCAAGGGTTTTTTTTATTTCTCTGATTTACAAAATAACATCCAACCCTCTCAATTATTTCTCCTAATAAATATTTTATGGGTATTTTTACCTTTTTTAAAAATTTCCTATTGCAAATTCCCTTCTCAATATAATAAAATCGAAAATGTAATTTAAAAATTTAGAAAAATCTGTATTTAAAGGAGTGAATTGTAAAAAAATTAATTTCTTCCGGTATAATTACCGCCACGATCTATTTTTCCTCAACAAATGACCAATCAGCATTGTCTTTTATTTGACCTCAGATTTGAACAAAGGGTTTTTATATGAGAGGGGGAACTACCATTGGAGGCAAAAAAAACTAAGGTTAATTCTGAAAGCGATTACACTGCAATTGTTCAATCATCATCATTTCAAAAATTACTCTCCGAAAAGAAAAAATTCATCGTGCCAATCACCATATTCTTTTTTTGTTTTTATTTTGCATTGCCTATATTAACTTCCTATTCGACAGTGTTAAATCATAAGTTTATCGGAAGTATAACATGGGCATGGGTCTTTGCTTTCTTACAATTCGTCATGACATGGGTTTTATGTATGCTTTACTCGAAAAAAGCAGCAAGATTTGATGAATTAGCTAATAAAGTCATCCAAGAAGGGGGGACTAACTAATGAATACAGCTGCATTTACTATGTTTCTATGTATCGTTTTTGTCACGTTAGTGATTACATACTACGCTTCAAAACGGACGAAAAATGCAAGTGAGTTCTACACGGCTGGCGGAGGTCTTACTGGCTGGCAAAATGGACTTGCCATCGCTGGGGATTATATGTCCGCTGCATCCTTCCTTGGAATTGCAGGGGCAGTCGCCTTAACGGGATTTGATGGCTTCTTTTATAGCATTGGTTTCCTAGTTGCCTATCTTGTTGTACTTTATTTGGTAGCTGAACCTCTAAGAAACCTCGGAAAATATACCTTTGCAGATATGATTGCTGCAAGATTTGATGCAAAAAAAGTGCGTGGTTTTGCCGCCATGAACACGGTAACCATTTCGATTTTTTACATGATTGCTCAGCTAGTTGGTGCAGGTGCACTTATCAAATTATTATTAGGCTTAGAATATACCACATCCGTTTTAATTGTTGGCGTACTAATGACTGTATACGTTATTTTTGGAGGAATGCATGCAACAAGCTGGGTCCAAATCATTAAAGCCGTTCTATTAATGGGTGGTACCTTAGTCATTTCTATTATTGTCTTTGCCAAATTTAACTGGAGTATTACCGATATGTTTGCACAAATGAAAACTGCAACACCGTTAAAGGAGACCTTCTTAAATCCTGGCGTAAAATACAAAATTGGCCTTGATACGATTTCGTTAAACATGGGACTAGTTCTAGGAACAGCTGGTCTGCCCCATATTCTTGTTCGTTTCTTTACAGTAAAGGATGCCAAAACTGCTCGTTCCTCAGTCGTTTATGCCACATGGATCATTGGGATTTTTTACGTTATGACCATTTTTCTTGGTTTCGGCGCGGCAGCTTTTGTAGGTAACAGTACAATTGTTGCAGCTAATCCGGCAGGAAATATGGCTGCTCCGCTTTTAGCCCAAGCTCTTGGTGGAAATATGTTATTTGCTTTTATTTCAGCAGTCGCTTTTGCAACTATTCTGGCTGTTGTTGCTGGCCTTGTTCTAACAGCTGCCTCAGCGTTTGCCCATGATTTCTATAACGTTATCCTTAAAAAGGGAAAAGCAACAGAAAAGCAGCAAGTGGGTATGGCACGCTGGGCAGCAGTTGGAGTTTCTGTCATATCTATTATACTTGCGTTAGGTGCACAAACTCTTAATGTCGCCTTCTTAGTTTCACTTGCCTTTGCCGTCGCAGCGAGTGCAAATTTACCTGTTATCCTGTATACAATTTACTGGAAACGCTTTAACACAACGGGTGCCGTTTGGGCTATGGTGGTTGGGCTTATTTCAGCAATCGGCTTAGTGCTAGTCAGCCCGAATGTATTCAGCCCTGAAATTGGAAAAGCTATTTTTGTAGGTGAGCCTTGGTTCCCGTATACAACTCCAGGAATTGTTTCTATTCCACTCGGATTTATTGCGGGCTATCTTGGAACTATTTTCTCAAGCCAAAAAGCCGATGTAAAAAGATATGAGGAAGTACTGGTTAAATCGAATACTGGCATTAGAATTGGTAGTTAAATAAGCGAATGGGACTGAATCATTTTCAGTCCCATTTGTTTTAAAAATGTATATTATCTTGGTCCTTTTCTTCCTGGACCTGTTTTCGTACTATTTCTTCCTGACGTAACGGTTTGGGACCTTCTTTCAGAGCTGCCTTTTCCTCCAGACCTATTTTCCCTTCTACCTGTATCGTTTCGATTTCGTGATGTCCTTGATCCTGCTTTAATCATTCCACGTTTATCTTTATGAACTGTATTACGTTCTTTTTTAACGTCTTCTGTTTCGGATTTCTCTTCGCTATTACTCATATTTTGTTTTGGAATAATGATGTTTAACTCTTGTTCAATCGTTTCGAGCATAGGCCTGTCCGCCGAAGAATAAAAGGTAATTGCAAGGCCTGTCATTCCAGCTCTGCCTGTTCGGCCAATTCGATGAACATAACTGTCAGAATCTTCTGGGATATCATAATTAAACACATGCGTGACGCCTTCAACATCAAGTCCTCTCGCCGCCACATCTGTAGCAATTAACAATTGCACTTCGGCATCCCTAAAACGCTTCATCACTCGTTCTCTCTTCGCTTGAGACAAATCACCATGCAATTCATCGCAAGAAAAGCCATTTGCTTTCAGGACATCAAAAAGTTTACTTACTCTTCGTTTCGTCCGACAAAAAACTACTGCTAAATAGGGACGATACATTTCCACTAATTGAATAAGCGTGGCTTGTTTAGCACGATCCGTTGTATGAATCGCAATCTGCTTAACATTTTCAGCGGGTCCTTGTGTTTTTTCTACTTGAATATATTCAGGCTCACGCATATGCTTTTTTGCTAGTTTGCGAATTTCAGGCGGCATTGTTGCTGAAAACAGCATCGTTTGCCTGCTTGCTGGAGTTTCTCTAATAATATCCTCCACTTCATTAAGAAAGCCTATATGGAGCATTTGGTCTGCTTCGTCTAAAACAAGGAAGGATATTTCCGATAAACGGATGGTTTCTCTTCTAATATGATCTAAAAGTCGGCCAGGAGTCCCAACAACAATCTGCATTCCCCTCTTTAATTTTTTTAACTGTTTATCGACATCCTGCCCGCCGTAGACAGCCAGGACATCTACACCGTTAATGTCTGCTATCAATTTTTCAATTTCATCTGTAATTTGCAGTGCTAATTCTCTGGTTGGAGTCACGATAAGCGCTTGAACCTGTTCTGCATCATGATTAATTTTTTCAAGTATCGGTAGAATAAAAGCAAACGTCTTCCCTGTTCCCGTTTGCGCCTGTGCAATTATATCGTTACCATTCATCACAAATGGAATCGCTTGTTCTTGAATTGGTGTCGGTTTTGCTATACCGTGGCCGCGTAATTTATTCACTAATGTTTCTGAAATACCCAATTTTAAAAAATCCGACAAAAAAACCCCTACTTTCATTTTTAACCTATCCATTTATTTTGATTGTTTATCATTCCAATTGCAAATATACTTTTCCTGTCGTTATTCAAAAAAATATATAAATGTTTAGACATTAGTTGCCTTTTTCTTTTAAAACAACTATAATTTTTGTATTACAATACAATACCAACTTATTTCATCGGAATAGTAAACTTTGGAGGTGGAGAATATTATGAACCAAAACAGTTTTCTCATCATGCATGGCCTAGGCGGGAGCGGCCCCGATCATTGGCAAACATGGCTGGCTCAAGAATTAACACAAAGGAATCATCATGTTTGTTACCCAACTTTCTCTAACTTTGATTCACCTAATAAGAATGTCTGGTTGGAGGAACTGTCCGCTACGATGAAGACGATTCCTGAGGAAAATAAATTAACGATTATCACACACAGTCTAGGATGCTTGCTATGGCTTCATTATGCCTCTACTCTAAACAAACAAATTGCCAAACAAGTTATACTCGTTGCACCGCCATCTCCATCACATATTCTCACTGAAGCGAAATCCTTCTATCCGGTACCGCTGGATGGAAACCATTTAATGCGAACATCTGTGGAAACATTATTTGTCCATTCATCCAATGATCCCTATTGCAGTTTGGACGATTCAAAAAACTATTTAAATCTCGGGCTGCCTTCCGTTACCATACCAAATGCTGGTCATATTAATACGAAGTCCGGACACGGGGAATGGCCATGGATCTTAGATTTATGTCTTTCTCGTAAAGAAATTGTTCAATATTGATAAAAAGAAGGAGTGAGACATCACTCCTTCTTTTTATTGACGTTACTTCTATTCTAAGCCATTATATAAATTAATTTTATCTGTTTTATCAATCAAAATTAATCGATTATATAAATATTTCAAGGAGGAAATACATTTGGATTTGCATCAGTTGTATGTTTTTACAAAAGTGGTTGAACACAAAAGCTTTTCAAAAGCAGCAGATGATATTTTTTTAAGCCAATCAACCGTTAGCTCTCACATCCAAGCATTAGAAAAGATGTTAAATATGAATCTTTTTGATCGTGTCGGAAGAGAAAGTATTCTTACTCCTCAAGGGGAACGCTTATATCAGTGGGCACTCAAGCTTTTGCTCATTAAGGACCAAGCATTGCTTGACCTAAAAGAGGGGATAACAGACCTCCGTGGAATGATAAGGATCGCAGCGAGCTCTGTTCCTGGGCAATTTATGGTTCCGCGAATGGTCAAGCAATTTAGAGTACAGTATCCTGAAGCGACGTTTCATATCAATCAATCTTCCTCAAAAATTGTGGCCGAAAAGGTTTTAAATGGATCTGTTGATGTTGGGATACTGGGTGATAAATACGAAAACGATAAACTTCACTATATTCCTTTATTAAAAGAAAAATTAGTCTTAATTACATCGAACCAAAACGAGATTGTGGGACCTGTCAATATCGAGGAAATTTTAGATTATCCATTTGTGATGCGTAATTCTAGCTCAGGAACGAATGCTCTTTTGGAACGTTTCCTTAAGAAAAGTAAGATTCATAAGGACAAATTAAATATCATTGCTTATATAGAAAGCGGTCAGAGTTTAATGCAATTTGTCCTACAGGATATTGGCATTTCGATTATATCTGAAATTGCTGCAAGCGAATATTCCTCTAAAAATATGCTTAAGATGCATGTTATAAATGGCTTTGATGACGAAAGATATTTTTATCTTGTTTACAACATTAATAAAACGCAATCACTCCTATCAAAATTATTTATTGAAGGTGCCTTGGATATGGTTGGCGGTGACCACACAAAGTGGGCTGAGTAAATACTCAGCCTATTTTATTTTATCAAGGAACAGGGTATTACGGTTTCAGGATAACTTTAATACAATCTTCCATTTTTGTATCAAATACTTCATACCCATGTTTTGCTTGGTCCAAGGGCAGTACATGGGTGATAATGTCCCCAGGGTCAAGCTTTCCTCCATTTATCATATCGTATAGGAACGGCATATAAGGAATAACTGGGGCCTGTCCAGTCTTAATATCCACGTTTCGTTGGAAAATATCTCCTAGCGGAAAAGCATTATATCGACCGCCATATGCACCTGTTATTTGAATGGTTCCGCATTTTCGGACTGCTTGACTAGCAATGACAATCGCGCCCATCGACCCACCATGAAGTTTCATGCCCGAAGCAAGAAATTCAAGCGGTGTCCATTTTCCATCCATTCCGACTGCATCAATCACGATGTCTGCCCCGCCTTGGGTAATTTCCTTTAGATATTCTCCAGTGTTAGCATGTTGTTCAAAATTAACAATTTCCACCTTATTTGTTCGTTTGGCATGCTGCAAACGGTAATCAATATAATCAACTGCAATCACTCGTTTTGCACCATTTAACCATGCAAATTTTTGGGCTAGCAATCCCACCGGACCGCAGCCAAGAATAATAACCGTATCACCATCTTTTACACCAGCATGATCAACACTCCAATAAGCAGTTGGAGCTGCATCAGCAAGTAACGCTAGTTTTTCATCTTCCACCTCACAATTTTCTGGAATCTTAAATGGGGTGAAATTCCCATATGGGACGCGCATGTATTCAGCCTGTCCCCCTGCATAACCACCGGTTAATTCAGAATAACCGAAGAAACCTCCAATTTCTCCATGAGGATTGGAATTATCACATTGACTTGTTAGGTCATTAGTACAATACCAACAATGACCGCAACTAACATTGAATGGAATTATCACTCGGTCACCTTTTTTAAGTTTAGTAACTTCTGGGCCAACCTCTTCGACTACTCCCATCGGCTCGTGACCAATAACATAGTCTGTTGGCAAGCTTGGAATCATCGCATGAATTAAATGTAAATCGGAACCGCATATCGCTGAAGAAGTAATTTTCACAATGATATCATCAGCATTTTTTATTTCTGGATCTTTGACCTCTTTTACTTGAACATTTTTTATGCCTTGGTATGTAACTGCCTTCATTCAGTTTTCTCCCTCCTATTATTTGTTTGGCGTCGCGAACATGCCAAGGCGGTCCGTATCGTTAGGGAAAAGGTTTAATTGGGCAATTTGCACGGCTGTTTCAGCAGACTTCAAATCAATCGGGAATTGTTCCTTTAGATTATGAGGATGAAGCCAGCCCTTTTTAACCATTAAGTCAGAAATTTCCGTGTGCAAATCAATCGCTGCTTCCATTTGTTTATGTAAAGCCCTTCTAAGTTCAGGATTGGCGGTTTCGGTTATCGCAAAACCGTAGTTGCGTATTCCTGTTTTCACGGCCAGTAAAAAGTCCATGGCAAAAGCTGAATCTGCCAAGTCCGGCATTCCTTCTGCGTTCCTTGGATCTAAATAGTCCTCCAATTTTTCCACCTCACTTATTGTAGTAGTTGGCTTTGTTTATAGAAACCGATAAGTTCATTAATATCTTTAATCGTTTGCTGTACATCTTTTTGCATCAGTGCTTTTAGTTCATTATCGAAACAGATTCCTTGCATTAATTTTGATTTAAGCAAGCAAACCGTTTTAAAGTTTAGAATTTCATGGGTTTCCATCGTCTCATGTAAACCCAAGCTACCCTCCTCCATATAAACACCTCCAGTTTCTTAACATATGTATTTTCCCCTTTTGTCGTTTCCTTTTATGCAGATGATAAGGTGAATAAACTGGGATTATCTAAGAAAATATAATGAGGATAAAGTATGTTCGTGTTGGAGGGAACAAAAATGACAAAGTATTTAGGCCTTCATGAAACATTAGACCTTCATGAATTGTTATCATTTAAAAATCTTTGCTTAACTAAGGCGACAACGATGAGTGTTTTGGCCCAAGACGAGGAACTGAAGACAATACTTTCAGGGGATGTCACTACAGGTACCCAGCATATACAACAGCTACAGCAGTTTTTGAGAGATCGGAGGGAAAAGCAGTGAATCATTTCATTCAAAACATGATGGGAATGGGCGGAATGACTGACCAAGTCATTGCAACTGACTTTCTCATTTCCGCAAAGGCCGGTGTGAGAAATTATGCTGTTGCGATTACGGAAACCGCTACACCAGAATTGAAAGCAGCCTTACGAGCACAATTAAATGACGCCATTGCTACACATGAAAAAATAACCAACTTTATGGTAGCAAAGGGTTTTTATCATCCACATGATCTAAGTGAGCAGCTGCAGGTGGACCTAACAGTGTCAGATACGGCATTAAATCTTGCACAAAAGAAGGAAAATGCCTCGATTAGATTATAAGAAAAAGGGAGAACGCTTTGTTCTCCCTTTAAATGATCGTGCACATTTCCTTTAATTTCTTTTTATCTATTTTTCCCACATGGGTTTTTGGCAGTTCTTCTAAGAAAATGAATTGCTTTGGAATTTTGTATCGACCTAATTTATGCTCGCAATAAGGTCTCAATTCTTCCTCTCCTACAGTTGAAGAGTCTTTTAACACAATAAAAGCGGTTACAATTTCGCCCCATTTTTTATCCGGCAATCCGAGGACTGCGACCTCATCTATGTCTGGGTGTTCCGCGAGCCATTGCTCTATTTCAAGCGGATATACATTCTCTCCGCCTGTGATAATCATATCTTTCTTCCGGCCGACAATATAATAGAAGCCTTCTTCATCCCTTTTGGCTAAATCCCCTGTATGAATCCAGCCCTCCATCAACGTTTCCGATGTTGCTTGTTCATTATTCCAATAAAACGAAAAAGCATGCTTCCCTTTAATTAATAGTTCACCAACCTCATTGTTTTCTGCTTCTTGGCCATCTGGTTTTACTAATTTTATCGAATTAAACAGCATCGGTTTACCGACAGACCCACGTTTTATTTGGGCATCTTCCGGGCTAATATAAAAATTATTCGGCCCTGCTTCCGTTAACCCATACCCCTCTTTAAAGGCTAACCCCTTTTTTTGAAAAGCCTCATATATTTGTAGAGGACAGGGCGCAGCACCTGATAAAAAGATTTTCATTGTCGGAAAATCGCTGCCTTGAAAGTCATCGGTTTGAATGAGCAAATGATACATGGTAGGCACCAAGAGAATTATCGTACAGCGATGACGATTGATGGATTCCACTGCCTTTTGTCCGGTAAATTGATCGCCTATAACAACAGTTCCACCAATCATAAGGACAGGGATACTAAGCGCATTTATTCCACCCGTATGAAACATCGGTAAATAATTTACCGTAACATCCTCAGCTGTTAAGCTCCAACTTATTATTGTGTTCATTGCATTCCATAAGATTGACTGATGACTTAACACTACACCCTTAGGTTTACCGGTTGTTCCCCCTGTATAAATCATCGCCAACGGGTCGGTTTCAATGATATCTTCTGTAAAACTATCTCTAATTGGATACGAAGAAATTTCAAGATAATTTTCCGCTCTAATTAAAAAGGAATTCGGGCAAACGTTGGTTAATTGTTCGTAGATCGTCTCAAATTGCTGATGAATACCAATAAACACGGGTGTACAATCCTGCAGTATTTCGCTGATCTCCTGCTGCGATAATCGCCAATTCAGAGGAACCAAGATGGCTCCCAATTTTCCACAGGCAAATAATAAATCAAAATAGCTAATATCATTAGGTGATAAAAGGGCAACCCGATCGCCTTTTCTAACACCTTGGGACAGAAGCCAGCTTGCTACAGACTTTGCACGTTCATTTACTTCTTTAAACGTCCAAGCTTGGTTTGTTTTTTCATCTATAATTGCATCCTTTTCCGGAGATAATCTTGCTCTATTATCAAGCCAATCCAGTTCCCACCTCACCGAATAATCGCTCCTTCACTACTAGATGCAACTATCTTACTGATTTCCAGTTACAAGGGAGTTACATAATCAGACTTTATTATCGGATAAGAAAGGTTATCGACTCATTTTTGAAGGATATCTACAAATTGCTCACGTGTAACCCTCTTCTTATCTTTATAATTCATTATCTAAAAATTGTGTAATTGCGTTTACTAGCTGTGGAAGATCATCCACCAATGGGGAGTGACCACAATTCTTTAACTCAATAAACCTAGCTTTTTCCCCTAGGTCCTCTAGTAATTCCTTCGTCATGTCTCCAGTTACCACAAAATCACGGTCTCCGCTTAGCACCAGTACTGGTACCGTAATATCATCCACTTTCCCATTTCCTTCAACTAGTCCATTATGATGGTGGCTGATATTAAACGTGTTATTGGAATGATGAACCTCAGCTAAGTTCCGCTGGGTTCTCATATCTTGAACATACGCATCATAAAGTTCAGGTGCAGGCTGATTGTGAGTATAGATAACAGCGTTCCAAATGAGCTTCAATAATTCAGTGTTATTCGTGTCATAAGCGGTTTGGACAGGTATTGTTTTCGTAACATCCCTTTTGATCTCTTCATGTAACGCAAATCTCCGCGGCTCATCATTTTCATTTAATTTCCCGTCAAATGGATAGCCACGGGTGGATTCGGATGCTAATAAAATAAGTTTGTTTGCATACCCAGGGTAATCCGCCACAAACTGCATAGCAACCGCACCACCGGTTGACCATCCAACAACCGCAAAATCCTTTAAGCCTATTTCATCAACAAACAGCTTTACATCATCTGAAAAATCTTTTATAGACATTACTAGTTGGTTATAGGTTGAACCGCCAAATCCTCGTAAGTCAACCGCATATAGTTTATATTTGGCATCCAAATTCTCAAGCACCAAATCCCAGTGCTTCGAAGAAGTCATATTTCCGTGGATTAACAAAACTTTTATTTCTCCTCCATCCCTTTCCCGATAAGTAAGTGTTTCGCCATTTGTAAGTTTAGCTTCCTTTAATGTCACATTAACCATCCAGATCAACCTTCCCCCATTTAATAGTAGTAGCTCCCCACGCATAGCCAATTCCAGCACTAACTAAAACGACAACATCGCCTTCTTTTACTTTTCCATCTGATAAGGCCAACTCCAAGGACAATATCTGATCAATTTGCCCGATATGACCATAATCTTCTAGATAAATAGACTGCTCTTCGGACAAACCCAGTTCTTTTAAAACATATTCATGTGCGGACTTTTTCATGTGAAGGATACCAAGATAAGAAATATCCTTCTCGCTAAACCCACTTTTCCTTAAAGATTCACGAATGACCTTTAGAAAATTATTCATTGATTTCTGTTCGAGGCGCTCCTTCATACCTTCTGGATCGAGAACATCGAGCTTATTAAGCCGCTGAGCAATAGCCTCTTTTGTAATGGGGTTCTTAGTCCCTCCGGAAACAACGACGACGTCATCTGAAAAAGAACCATCAGTAATTATTTCCGTTTCCATTAATAGGTTTTCGTTATGCCCTTTTTTTAAAAGTATCGCTCCACCGCCAGCACCGAGATTAAACATGAAACGGGTCCTTGGATTGTCGTAATCAATGAAATCCACATTCCGATACCCACCTGCAAGAAGAACCGTTTCAATACCTGGATCAGCAATCATCATAGATTTTGCTACTTTTAATGCCATGACAGTTGTTCCGCATCTTAAGGCAACATCAAATGCCCATGCATTCAAAGCTCCAACTGCTTCTTGAAGTTTAATACCAGCGGTCCACAGAGGGTATTCCTTATGTTCCTCACCAATATAAATGACAAGGTCAATCTCCATTGGATCGATTCCTGCTTTAGCAATAGCTTGTTTGGCAGCGACGATCCCCATTTCACACGTATGGTCTTCTGGTCCTGGGATATACTTTTTCTTTATGCCCATTTTTTCTTCAACAACTGAAACAGGGATATCGGCCATTTCTACAATTTCTTTTCCAGTCAAAAATTGTTCAGGCAAATAAATGCCCGTGCTCAGGATCCCGATTTGCAAACCTAATCACCTACCTCTCTATGCTTTTTCCGCCATTGCCTTCATAAAAATCAGCGCTTCTTCAATCGATTCAAATAATGTTTCTCTGTCCTCTTGAACATGGGTAACTTTTATTCTCCATTGTTTCTCGCCTGTTTCCTTCTCAAAAGCGGCCAACTGAAACCGAACAACAAAAGAAGCAATTTGATTTAACTCCATTCCTTCCTCCTTCTATCCCGCCAGTTTCCCCTCTTTTTTTGCGGATGGTTGTTTTTTTCTTTTCCATGAAAGCGTACTTAACGTACCAACAATTCCACGAGGGAAAAACATCACCACCAAGATATAAATTATCCCGAAGAAGATTATCCAACGCTCAAAAATCCAATGCTCTTTCGCTAATTCTGTCAGCCAATCATGAGCAAATTCAATTAATCCTGCCCCGATAATTGCCCCAATTAATGTTCCAACCCCGCCAATGATCGTCATTAATAAGGCATCTAAGGTGATATCCATTGAGAACACACTCGTATTCACAAATCGGAGCGAAATCGCATATAAAATCCCTGCAACACCCGCCAGTACTCCAGATACAACACTTGCGGCAATTTTATAATGAAGAACATGATACCCTAATGATTCCGTTCTCTGCTCATTTTCTCTAATTGCCTGTAACACGCGTCCCAACGGTGAATTGGTAAATCGCTTCAGGATGAGAAAAACGGCAACCATAACAATAAGACTGAGGAGATAAAAATTAGTTCGGTCAATAAACAATTCTGGGACCCGAAAAGTGAACCCATCATTTCCATAGGTCAAGGTCCGCCACTTTTCCGCTAGGACGAGGAAAAGGCCAGATAAAGATAGGGTTAGCATTGCGTAAAAATGACTTTTCAAACGTAGTGTAAGCAACCCAACAATGAAGCTGACCACAGCTGTAAGCACAATTGTTGTTAAGACTGCCAGTAAAAAGAAAATAAGCGTTGGTTCAAATCGTTTCATAAAAATGCCCATTGAATAAGCTCCAATTCCAAAAAACATGGCATGCCCAAATGAGACGATTCCCGTAAAGCCCAATAAGAGGTCATAGCTCATCGCAAAAATTGAAAACACAAACACTTGTGTTAACAAAATCAATAGATTTCTAGATTCATAAACAAAAGGTAATAGCAGCAGAAAAGCGGCGACGACTAAAAATATCGCTGTCATTCTATTCCCTTGAATAAATCTCAATGTATTTTCACCCCTTCGCTCCAAATAAACCCTGCGGCCGAATAATAAGGACAATTGCCATTAGGAGCATATTAACTGCCAGTGAGAGGTCCGGGACATAATAGGCCATAAAAGAACCGGAAAGCCCTACTAAGATGGCGGCTAAAACGGAGCCCTTAAAATTGCCCATCCCCCCAATGACGACAACAATGAACGCTAAAATGGCAAACTCCATTCCCATACCCGCATGGATTACTCCCGAATATGGTCCAAGGAGGACACCACCTAGAGCAGCCATTCCGGCACCAATCATAAACACAAACATAAATACCCTTTGAATATTGATTCCAAGCGCCTGAACCATTTCTTTATTCATGACGCCAGCTCGGACCACTAGACCAATTTTGGTCTTTTTGAGTAAAAATTGAACGCCGGTAAAAATGAGAAATCCCACAAAAATGATAAAGACTCGATACTTAATAATAATGACACCGCCAAGCTCCCAGCTTCCTTTTAAATAATCGGGGGGCGATGCGGTTATTTGATTAGGACCCCAAATGACTTTCAGCATTTCGGATAAAACCAGCATTAAACCAAGAGTAATTAATATTTGCTGGACATGATTTCCATACACCGGTTTAATGATCCACTTTTCGGTAATAATCCCTAACAGAAATCCTGTTAGGATGGCGCCAATAATTCCAATCATAAAGCTGCCTGTTTTCGAGTAAATCCAAAGACCACTATAAGCTCCCCAGGCAAATAACCCGCCATGAGCAAAATTCAGCACGTCCATCAAACCAAAAATGAGGGTTAAACCGGCGGCTAATAAAAAAATCAGCATCCCTGTTGCCAAGCCATTTAAGGTTAAATTCATGAGTAATTCCACAAAGATGTTCCCCCTTCCTTACGCAATCCCTAAATATTTTCGTTTCATTTCTTCATCTTCTTTTAATTGCTTCATTGTTCCCTGACTTACAGTTCTTCCATCATCGATAATGTAAAAACAATCACCAATCGTGCTTGCCATCATGAAATTTTGTTCCACTAACACAATGGTGGTTTGATCTTTCATTTGTAAAATAGATTCCATCACCTTCTCAACCACGATGGGGGCCAAGCCTTTACTAGGCTCGTCAATTAACAAGAGCTCGTTTTCATTTACATAGGCTCTGGCAATCGAAAGCATTTGTTTTTGCCCGCCGCTTAAAAGGCCGCCTGGTTTTTTCCAAAACTTTTTCAAGTCTGGAAACAACTCTAAAATCGAATCCATCCTTTTAGCCGTTTCTTCATTTTCTTTCTGAATTGCCACGCGCATATTTTCCTCTACGGTTAAACCTGCAAAAATCCCTTGATCTTCGGGGACATAGCCGATACCCTTTTTAGCAATGGTATAGGTGGGAAGTGTTTGTATTGTTTCTCCTTTAAAAGCAATACTTCCCTTCGAAGCTGGATTTAGTCCCATAATGGTTCGTAATGTCGTCGTTTTTCCTGCTCCATTTCTTCCAAGCAGTACCGTTACTTCGCCTTTTTTCACCTCAAAGGAAACACCTTGTAGAATATGGTATTGACCAATATGCGTTTCTACTTGATCAAGCTTCAACAGGTCGTTCATCAAAATGACCTCCTAAATAGGCAGACTGAACGGTTTCATTTTTCATGATTTCTTCAGGAGTTCCGTCTGCTAGCAGTCTTCCATTAAATAACACCATCACTGAATCTGATAGATCCAAAATCATATCCATTTTGTGTTCAATCAGGACAATCGTCCGGTTCGCTTGTTCTTTTATTTTCTTAATAACTTCTAATATCGCTGGAACTTCTTCAAGCGACATCCCCGCTGTTGGCTCATCTAATAAAAGTACCTCAGTTTCAAGAGCCAGCAGCATCGCAATCTCAAGCTTCCGCTTTTCCCCATGCGCGAGGTTACTTGCTAGTGAATTCTTTTTTTCATCTAATAGGACCAATTTCAACCACTCAAGAGCCTTTTCTTCAAATACCCGGTACTTTTTATAGTGGAACAACATTTGGTAACGAATTCCTGCTTGCGATTGAACGGCTAACCTGACATTTTCTAAGACTGTTAGATTTGGAAAGACATTAGTGATTTGAAAAGAACGGCCGATTCCCACCCTTGTTCGATTCGTAGATGAAAATCTCGTAATATCTTTGCCGCGATAATATATTTTTCCTTTAGTAGGAGTTAATTGTCCGCTTAACAGGTTGAAAAAGGTTGTTTTCCCGGCCCCATTTGGGCCAATAATTGACTTGAAGTGTTTTTCAGGAACGGAAATACTGACGGAATCCACTGCAGTATGACCGCCAAACGTAATTGATAAATCATCGGTTTCAATAAGTGTAGACATTCGTTTCACCACCTAAGTTCTTAGCGTAAAATAAGGAAGAGGGTGACCAGCAATTTATGTCGGTCAAACCCTCGTCATTTTTTATCAGTTGAGATGACTTTAACTTATTTATTCCGTATTGGTGGTGCAGTTTCTTCAGGAGATAGCTCCCTGATCAGTACTGGGACTGGGTATGGAACACCATCTTTCTTCTCCAGCTTAATTGCATACAAGGTTTGCAGTGCCTGGTGATCCTCTGGTCGGTAAGTCATCTTTCCTTTCGGTGTTTCAAAGCTCATACCTTCCATGGTTTCGATTAATTTATCAGCATCTGCAGAACCTTCCGTTTTCTTCAATGCCTCTACAATCGAAATAGCAGCACTCATCCCCCCTGGGGTAAATAAATCAGGAACTTCGTTGTTAAATCTCTTCTTATGTTCCGCTACGAGCCAGTCGTTAATTTTATTTTTCGGCAGGTCATGATAATAAACAGTAAAACCTTCCATCCCAATCAACGGCTCCATTGTTGATAAAGCAGCAATATCCGGGGCTCCAGTCGAAATTTTGATTCCTTTTTCTTGAACCTTCATATCGGACAACTGTTTCCAAGGGGAGTTTGCTCCAGCCCATACCACAAATAAGTAATCAGGTTTTGCGTCAACTATTTTTTGAATATTAGAAGTAAAATCTGTCGCTGCTGGATCCGCATATTCTTCCTTCACGATTTCAGCACCCAGCTTTTGGGCGGCTTTCTTAAAAGCAGCAACACCATCACGACCAAACGAATAATCCGGAGCAAGTGTCGCTATTTTCACTCCCTTTTTTGCAATCGTTGCAGCACCTGCTACGGCATCTTGAGAAGAGTTACGTGCTGAATGGAACATATACTTATTAAACTCTGAACCTGTAATGCTATCAGCTGCTGCAGGTTCAACCACCATTATCTTTTGATATTCTTCAGCGAGCGGTAAGACGGCCAAGGTATCCGCAGAACTGGAGGATCCAACAAGGAAATCTACCTTATCTTCCTCTAATAGCTTTGTTGCTTTTTGCACAGCTACTTCCGGCTTCGTTTCTGTGTCTTCCACAATGAATTCAATTTTTCTGCCAGCAACCTCCAATTTACCTTCGGTTGCATAATCAAGGCCTAGCTCAAAACCTCTTAAGGTTTGCTTTCCGTAGGCTTCTAAAGCCCCAGTTTTGGAGGCAAGCACGCCAATTTTGATTGGATCTTTATTTTCCGAACCACCATTGTCTTTCGAGTCTGATGATGATTGATCTGAGCTGCATGCACTGGCAAACATCATCACAAAAATAAGTAAACCTAAAATTGCCCATTTCCCTCTATTACCCTTCACTCTTTTTCCCCCTTAAAATGTTTAATATCAAAATGGCATAGCTTTGATTTTATGATAGGAGATGGAAGTTACAAACTAGTTACAAAAATAGAAGCAGCCTCTTATTAAGGCTGCTTCATTGGATGGACGACTTTTTCTGATTCAATGATCATCTGATACATATGCTTAGTCGGTTCTAACGGAGTTACTCCTAGTTCTTCCTCTAATACATCTGTACATTTTTGATACCATTTCATCGCTTGAGGACGGTTATTTTTCCGGTAATAACAATACATGAGCAAACGATACGCTTCTTCCCATGTTCGGTCGCGTTCAAGGATTTTTTCACACCAGAATATAGCCGTCTCGTAATTTTCCTTGCGGACCATTAACTGGGCCATTTTCTCGGCCCCTCGTAAAAAATAAACGAGCATGCTCTCTCTTTTGTTAATACACCAATCATCATAACGGCGGTCAGGTAAGTATTCTCCTTGATAAAGTTGCAAGCCCTTTTCTAAAAAGTTAATGACTTTATCAGGATCAGATTCTTGTAATCCTTCTAGAATCCATGTTTGAAATTGGGTCGTATCTAATTCAATCACAGCATTCGGATTTAGCCCATAGAACAAGCCTTCCCTTATTATAAAAAATGGTGCAGCTCTCGCCTTCCGTAATGGTTCCAGCACATTTTGCAGACTATTTAAGGCCACTTTAAAATCACGGTCCGCACTTTTTTTATCTTGATAGGGCCAAAGGATTTGAATGATTTCATCCTTGGCAATCGATTCACTTACTGTAATTAATAACTGAAACAACTCCTTGGCTTTTTCTCTTTGCCACTCCTTCTCCCTAACTTCCTTCTCACCGAGCCATAGTTTGAATTGACCAAGAGTTTGAACCCGAATTGTGTAACCAGGATGTGCTTCAAACATGGCCACTCCCATTTCCCGAAGGATTTTCTCGACATATGGTTTTTGAATTTCCTCTTTCTTGCATTCAATTAACAAAGGTACAAACACTTGCAAATCCTTTGGACTAAATACAGATCTCTTCTGAAAAAAGAATTCAAAATCGTGAACTTGGACGGAACGTAAGAATTCAGTCATCGTTTTCATAAATAAATCTGTTTCTTTCTGTAAATAATAAATATAGGAAAACCAGAACTTGCTTAACATTAGCCCAAATGAATCTTCACATTGTTCGAATAAAGAATTGGCTTTTTCTAAAAACAGATAGGCCTTAGGCAGCCGTTGATTATAAATACAGGCGATCCCCATGCAAAGGGTAATTAAAGCAGAAAGCCAGACATCATGGACTTTCTCTGTCTCTTGAAGAGCTTTTTCGCCTGCATCTAAGGCCCGTTGGAGTTCTCCACTCGTTCCATATAAAATACAGAGACCCATTAGTGGTTCCGCTTTCCCTCTGTCGACATTCAATTGATCCATAATTTCTAAAGCAGTCTGGTAGCAGTTTTCAGCTAAGTTTAATTCATATTTATTTAGAATCTGTACGGAATGACCCATGCGAATCCAGCCACATGCCTCAACAAATGGGGCCTTTAGGCTTATTCCTTGCTGAATTCCCGCTTGTGCAAGTTCTTTTGCCTTTAATCCCTCGCCCGTAAACGCTTCAATTAATGATAGTAATAAATTGGTTTCACGGTGTGCTTGCGGCAGGGACGTAACCTTAGCCCCGTTCTTTTCCTCTTGAAACAGATAAAGCAATTTCTTCGCCTCATCAAAACGCCCGGTTCTTAAATACAATCTTGCTTGTAAATTTCCGTTCGGACTTGAAGACTTCGATTCCTGTGTCTTTTTGATCCATTTTTCTGCCTCAGATGATTTACCCGAGTTTAGCAGATTCTCCGATAGCAATTGATAAAGTTTACCCTTTTCCTCAACTGAACCATTGGTTTTTTCTCGATAGGTTATTGCCTCATATAAATACCTCTCAGCATGCTGCGGCTGAATTGTATCTAGATAAATTTTGGCTTTCCCTTCTAATGCTTTACTCATCCCAAGATAATCTTGCCTTTTTTCTGCCATAGAATAGGTCCGATTATAACAATCCTCTGCCTCTGTATAGTGGGAACGATAGCGATGGACTTCTGCTTTTAAATACCAAAGATGGTAATAAACATCCATATCTGAATCAGGAATCATCGTTAACTGATCATATAAGCTTTCCAATTTTCCGCTTTCAAGCATCGTTAAGCCATTCAATTGTAAGATGGAGGCAATCGCTTGATAGTGATTGATTTTTTTATAATGATGGAGTGCTGCCTCCCACAGTTTCCTTTTCTCATAAAAACGAGCACATTTTTCGTGGAGTCTAGCATAGTTTCCCGGGTTATTTTTTTGAAAAATATTTTCGAGAAACTCTTTAAATAAGGCATGATAACGGTAGTGAGTTAATCCAATCTTTTGGATAAATAAATTTCGGTCTTTTAGCTGTTCAAGCATACTGGAGGCTCCATGAATCCCAATTACCTCATCACATATTTCTTCCTCTATCTCTTCAAAGATTGAAGTTTGTTCTAGAAACTGCTGGATTATTAGGGGCTGCTTTGAAAAGACTTCCATTACTAAATACTGAAAAAAGTCTTGAAGGGAATGCGAAGAGTGTTCAAAAAGCTCAGATATATCATTCTTTAGTGGAATCTGAGTGGCAATCATGCACAAAGCTATAACCCAGCCTTCTGTCATTTGGTAGATGGTTTGGAGGTGTTGAGATTCAACTTCTAATCCGTAAAGATCTGTTAATAACAGGTCCATCTCTTCAATCGTAAGGACTAGGTCATCTCTTGTAATCTCTAATAATTGCCCACAGACCTTCATTTTCGTCAGATGCTTCCATCCTGGACAGCTCCGGCTTGAAATAACTAAATGAAAATTGGCAGGGATGTGTTCAAGTAATTTTTCAATCCAGCTATTGATGGCATAGGAATGTTCAATTTGATGGAAGTCATCGAGGATTAAAGTAATCTCTTCATTTATCGATAAGATTTCATTAATAAACAGGGAACACAAAACACCTAATTCCTCATCGCGAATATAACGATCCATTGATTCGATGTATGTAACTAGTTCGGTTCCAAAGTCAGGAGTAATTCCGCGAATGGAATGGATGATATAGGTGAGAAAAGGAAGGATATCATCATCGATCGATGAAATGGAGTACCAGCAGCCTGGAATTTTTTCATCCCTCATAAATAAAGCAAGTGCCGTACTTTTCCCAAAACCAGCCCCAGAATGAATAAGGGTCAAAGGGTATTCAGGGATTTTCTTCATTTTCTGAGTAAGCTTAGCCCTTCTGATAAAGTCATCTTTTACAACTGGAATGCGCAGCTTTGTTTGAATGATCGGCAGATTCAAATGATCGGCCCCCTTTCCATTTTCGCAATATTTACACTATTTTACCATATTGGGAGTAATAAGTGTACGAGTAGGAAGGAAAACACAATCAATTGTTAATTTAAACATAAGTGGGGATTTTTTCTATGTAATTAAAAATAAATAATGGAAAAAACTATAGAAATAAGAACTAAGGAGGGGTTTCTATGCTTGAAAAATGTTTTTATTGTACCACTGAGATTGAAGAAAGACAGTTGCACTATGTCTCATTTGTATCCTCAAACCAGGAAAGAAATGAATCACTTTGTGATGAATGTTATAAAGAATGGTTGGAAGGTTTGAAAGGTTAAAATCCTATTTGGTAGTGAAGTTATAACAAAACAGCTGTGACTCCTCCCCTATAAAAATGGGTGGGTCACAGTTTAATTGGAGTGTTGCGTCATTGTCCATCAAAAAAAAGATGCCATTGATTTTTTGCTTGTTGGTTTTTTTGATTTTATTAACCAATAATGCCTTTCATTATATTCGTTCAAAAAACCAGCTGCTCGAAACTAATGAAAGAGAAATTGAAATGATCACTCAAGAAGTGTCATTCCAAGTTGAGAATATAAGAGAAGGCACATTGTATGTTGAAGATATTCATGCCAGAGAATTAAGGACAGCATCGTTAGCGATAAAACATGCACTGCCACCTAACTATCAAGATATTACAAATGAGCAACTAAAGAAACTTGCCCAAGAAGTAATGGTATCGCATATAACCCTTTTAGCGAAAACTGCAGATGATATTATTGGTGTTCGGTCATCAGACCATAAGGAAATTAATATGTCTACCAAGGGATGGGGATATTGGTATGATGCCTTTCACCAATTGTTTGCGTTAACGCCTGTTTCTGTTGGAAAAGGTTTAACCTTGCCTTACTTTTGGTCTGGGCCGATTGAGATTGCTTCTTCCAATCCCAAGCATACGGATAAATGGGGCTATTATTTTGATGGCACGACCAACTATATTATCAATCCTTATTTTCGTGACAATGAAGTATTAGAGTATGAACGACGATTTGGACCTGGGGAAGTAATAAAAGGTTTTACAAAAGAACGAGGCATCTTAGAACTGACAGTGTTCAATCCAAAGAACTTCGGTAAAAAGAAAGAAGTTGTCACTTTAAACGGTAATAGTTATATTCGTATTTCTGCCAAACCAGTATGGTACGGATCATATAGATATAAAAACTATCAAGTTGATGCAAAATTTATTAAACAGGCGATAAATTCAAAACAAGTGCAATCCTACAGGGATGATCTTAATGGTAAAGATATAATGAAAACCTTTGTACCAGTTTTCTCCACACCCTCTGAACCATTTGTCATCGGCCTTGTTTATAATTATGGGCTCATTGAGAAAGAACTCACTCATGAACTTTTTGTTCATATTTTACTTTCCTTCTTTATTATGATTATCGTATTTATTATCAGTTTGATTTTTTCCCGTTCGATTACACAGCCAATCGGTTATATAGTTGAGCAAATGAATGAAATTGCACAAGGTAACTTTAATAATAAATTACACTTAAAACGAAAAGATGAATTAGGCCTGCTTACGGAAAATGTGAATGCCTTATCTAATGATTTGCAGAACTATGTGAATGATTTGAATAAGAGCAAAGAATTAATTGAATACCAGGCATATCATGATCCATTAACTGGTTTGTCTAACAGAAGATATTTTTCAGAAAAATTAAAACCTACTATCGAACACGCAAAAGAAACCGGTGAAACGGTTTCGGTTTTATTCATTGATATGGATCGTTTTAAACAGGTGAATGACTCCTTTGGACATAACAAAGGGGATGAAATACTGAAAATCGTTGCCGAGCGGATTACTGCGTGTTTGCCTAGTGATAATAGTATCATTACTAGACAAGGCGGTGATGAATTTATTATTTTGCTAATGAATCTTGACCTCTCAGCAACAAAAGCTACAGCAGAAAAAGTTGTCAATACTCTTAAAAAAACCTATCTATTAGATGGCAACGACATTTATCTCAGTGCAAGCTGTGGTATTAGCTTATTTCCAGAGCATACAAAAAATATGGAAGCGCTCGTTGTTTATGCTGACGTTGCAATGTACTCTGCGAAAAAGCAAGGTGGTAACAAAGTCATCGTTTATACCGAGAAATTAATAGAGTCGAACATTGAAAGACCAAAACTTGAAGCTAGGTTACGGAAGGCCATTGAAAATGGCAAGGTAGAAGTTTATTATCAACCGAAGGTTACTGTTGATTCCGGTAAAATTTATGGAGCTGAGGCACTATTAAGATGGAATGATGATGAACTCGGATTTGTCTCACCCGAACTGTTTATTCCGATTGCTGAAGATATTGGCTTAATCCATCCTTTATGGGAATTTGTTATGAAGGAAGCTTGTCATCAGGTGTGCAAGTGGAATCGTAACCGTCCTAACCCGATATCAGTTTCAGTTAATTTCTCGGCCCATCAATTTCATGAACCTTTTAGCATGGTAAAACATGTCACAGAGATTCTGAAGGAAAGTCAATTGGGTTCTAATAATTTTGAAATAGAAATTACCGAAAGCATTCTCTTGAATAATTCAACGGAAATTATTCAATCACTTAAATTGCTTAAAAGCATGGGCATTGCTATTTCGATTGATGATTTTGGAACAGGATATTCTTCCTTAAGCTATTTGAGAAATTTACCAATCGATACCTTGAAAATTGATAAATCATTCATTCAAGATATCCATGAAGATTATGCAAATTCAGAGATCCCAGAGGCGATTATTAACCTTGCTCGAAGTCTCCATCTCAATGTAATCGCAGAGGGCGTCGAAAAAGAGTATCAAAGAGATTTTTTACTATCGAAAAATTGCATTCAAATGCAGGGCTATTTATTCAGCAAACCGTTAAACACAGAGGAGTTTGAGCAATACCTTCGAAAGGATCAAAATAAAAGTGGAGAGATTATTTAATAAATCTCTCCACCATATTAACCCTGCTTCCTCTATAATCTATATTTAGTATCTTCGCTGACATAGTTGAAAATGCACTTTGGATTCCTTGTGCGAGCTGGTTTCCTTTTCCCTTCTCCGTAAAACAAAGAACAGTTGGTCCTGCACCGCTTAGTGCCACTCCGAATGCACCATTGGATTTAGCATAATCTACTATTTCTTGATAGAAGTTAATCAATGGTTTTCGGTACGGTTGGTGAAAAAGGTCCTGCTCCATCATTTTCCCTGCCATCTCCCAGTTTTGAGTTAATAGGGCCGCTACCAAAAGATTTGCAGTAGAAGAAGCTTGAATGGCCTCTTCACGAGAAAAAGCTGCTGGAAGCACCCCGCGTGAGTCCTTTGTTAAGAGGATCTCATCTGGAATAACTGCTACCATCTCAAAAGAAATATTAGAAAAGCTTAATATATCTACTTCGTTTTGTTTATATGAGCCGATGACCAGTCCACCGAAAAGAGAAGCACCCACATTATCTGGATGACCCTCAATCTCTGTTGCGATTAGTAGCTTTTCTTGCTGTGTTAGACCTAGCCTTCCTACCGTATCCGCTAGTTCAATCCCCGCAACTATCGCTGCTGCACTTGAACCAAGCCCACGTGCTAGCGGAATATCACTTTCGACTTTTATTTTGCAAGGATGTAATTCGATGCCATAGTTAGATGCCGTTTTAATAGCAATCTGACAGATAAAATGGGTCTCATCAGTTGGGAGGGATTTCAATTCATCACAAGCAGACTGAATATCCCACTTTTGGCTCTCCTCCACCTCTAACGTCAAATACAAATCAACAGCTAGTCCCATTGAATCAAAGCCTGGGCCTAGATTTGCTGTACTTGCAGGTACATTGATGGTAAAACGATCATTTAATGTCACTATAGACAACTCCTCGAATATGTTCAGTCACTGCCTTTTCATCATTTGGTAATGGGATTGGCTTACTCGTATATATTCTTCTAATAATCCTGGCCAGCTTATAACGATTTCCTCACTACCCGATACGCACTTTTTATTTCCTTAACTGCCTGGAGATCATTTAATTCTTGTAAAATTTGATCATAATTAGTTAATGATGCTCGATGTGTCACTAAAACAATTTCTGATGTTTCGTTTTTCTTAACAGGCAGCTGTAAGATCTTTTCAAAGCTGACTCCATATTTTGCAAAGATGGTGGTGATATCAGCGAAAACACCAACCTCATCTTGCACATGAATCCTTAAGAAATATTTAGAGTATTTCTCCCCATTATCTTTTAATTGCTTTGGATATTGAGGTGTCACAGCACTTCGTCCATTTACCCCAAGCCTTAGATTTTTGATTACCGCGACTAAGTCCGAAACGATTGCAGTTGCAGTTGGCAAGCTTCCAGCACCTGGTCCATAAAACATAGTTTCACCAACCGATTCACCATAAACGTAAACGGCATTATATTCATTTTGTACCGAAGCAAGTGGATGATTATTTGATAAGAACGTAGGGGCCACACTTACCTCGACTTTTTCCCCTTCACGATGGGCATAGCCAATTAGTTTCATCGTATATCCTAATTGTTTTCCATAGCGCAAATCTTCATCGGTTACCTTCGAAATACCGGACACCTGTACATCTTCCAAATCAATATGCATCGAAAAGCCTAATGTCGCTAAGATTGTCATTTTACGGGCGGCATCTAGTCCTTCTACATCCGAGGTAGGATCTGCTTCGGCAAACCCAAGGTCCTGTGCTTCCTTGAGGACCTCTTCATAGGAACGGCCTTCGTCGCTCATTTTGGTTAGTATATAATTGGTTGTTCCATTTACAATTCCCATCAGCTGCTTAATTCGGTCAGAGGCAAGTCCATCGACTAATCCTCGCAGAATGGGGATCCCTCCGGCAACACTTGCTTCATAAAACAAATCACAGCCGTGTTCAGAAGCTACGGTTAACAGTTCCGAACCATGCAAGGCCATTAGATCCTTATTCGCTGTAACAACATGCTTACCTTGACGAAGGGCAGTGATTAAATAATCTTTTGTATCTTGTACTCCGCCCATTACCTCGATTACAACATCAATTTCCTCATCGAAAAGGATTTCTTCCGTGTTTGAGGTTAAAACCTTAGCATCTATTTCAACTGGTCTAATTTTATGTATATCTTGGACAAGTATCTTTTTTATTACAACCGGGCAGCCCACCTGGTGGATTAATTTATCTTGATTTTTTTCAATAATTTTTACTACCCCACAACCTACAGTGCCTAAACCCAATAACCCAATCGAGATTGCTTTCATGTTTTACCCTCCTACTTATTTGTCCACTCAAGGCATACAATTGTTTCTCTGTTGTAGACATTATATGATTCTCTTTATTTTTTTACAATAGGTTTGTTTCTAGTAATTATAGTGTAACCGCTTACTACCGTATTATAAAGGGATTACTATTATTGAGCAAAATTTTTCAGCAAAATCTGAAATATTTTTTCTCTTTTATCCCTTTACAATATTGAAGGTATGGTTGTAGAATAATCACTATATTCAGTTATTTTTTGAAATTTCAATCTTTTAGAGATCTTCCATAAATGAAAAGTGATGACGAAGACGGTATTAAGAAAATGCTTCAGAGAGCTGGTGCTTGCTGCGAACCAGTGCAGTTTTCTTAAGATGCCCAGCCCTTCTGAACTGGCCGCCGAAAGTTTTAGTAGGCGGTGCCCGGTTGAAACCGTTAACTTGTTGAGGCTGCTTTTATTTTGCAGCAAAAGAGGGTGGCACCACGCGTTTATTCACGTCCCTCATAACAAGACAATTCTGTCTGTTATGAGGGACGTTTTTTATTAGAAATTAAAGGAGGATTCAAAAATGTTTAAAGTCCTTGTTACCGATGGAATTAGCAATACGGGGTTGAAAAGCTTAATAGATCATCCTAATTTTACGGTAGACCGACAGCCAACACTTCCGACAGACGAGTTAAAAACCATCATTGGCGAATACGATGCTCTTATTGTCCGGAGCCAAACGAAAGTAAGTGAAGAACTGCTCAAAGCAGCTGGCCGTCTCCGTGTGATCGCTAGAGCAGGTGTCGGGGTCGATAACATTGATGTGAATGCGGCAACTAGAAAAGGGATTATTGTCATCAATGCACCTGGTGCTAATACAATTGCAGCAACCGAGCATACCTTGGCAATGATGTTATCATTAGCAAGAAAAATTCCCCAAGCCCATCAGAAAACGACCTCCGGCGAATGGGACCGTAACTCCTTTAAAGGGGTGGAATTATATAAGAAAACACTTGGCGTAATTGGCATGGGTAAAATTGGAACTGAAGTGGCGAAACGAGCAAAAAGCTTTGGGATGAACATTTTAGGGTTTGATCCCTATCTAACTGATGAGCGCGCAAAGAAACTGGGCATGACGAAAGCCAGTCTCGATTTAATTGCTCAAGAATCAGATTTTATTACGATTCATACACCTCTAACCAATGACACAAGAGGACTTATTAATGATGACTATTTGCGAAAAACCAAAAAAGGGGTCCGTTTTGTCAATTGTGCGCGCGGCGGTGTTATCGACGAAAAGGCACTAGTTAGAGCCATTCAGACAGGGCATGTGGCTGGAGCAGCCCTTGATGTTTTTGAAAAAGAGCCTGTTGCCGACCCAGAATTACTGCAAAATCCAAATATTATTGTAACACCGCATCTAGGGGCTTCCACGGTTGAAGCTCAAGAAAAAGTTGCCCAAGAGGTAAGTGCAGAAATCATTGAGATTTTCGAATCTCAATCCATTCAAAACGCGGTTAATATGCCGCAAATGTCAGGGGAAACACAGGCGAAACTGCAGCCATACTTACTGCTTGGTGATCAAATGGGGCAGCTTGTCATTCAATTATTAAACAAACAGGCACCTACTAAAATTGAAATTAATTATTATGGCGAATTAATCGGTGAAGATACAGAATTGTTAACTCGTACGATGCTTAAAGGTGTCCTATCTTATCATTTAAGCGATTCGGTCAATTTAATTAATGCTCTTCACCTGTTGAAGGAACAAGGAGTTTCCTATAATGTTGTAAAAAATGCTTCGAATAAAGGCTTTGCAAATTATATGGAACTGAGTGTTACCAATAATTTTGAGACGGCCAAAATTGGTGCTACGGTCTTAAATGGCTACGGAGCTAGAATTCTAAAAATCAATCAATACCGGATTGATGTCAAACCAGAAAAATACCTGTTATATATTAAGCATCGTGACGTACCAGGGATGGTTGGTAAGGTCGGTTCTCTATTGGGTGATCACCAAATCAATATTGGAACAATGCAGGTTGGTCGAACAGAGGTCGGCGGCGAAGCTATCATGGTTTTAACCCTGGATAAGACATTAAATGCTAATGTCATTCACGCCTTAAAATTAATTGATGGACTAGAGGAAGCACAAGTCTTGGAGTTATCAAATGTGGATTCTTTTGAACCGGGACGTATGGAAATAGAAAAAGTAGAAAGTATCTAGGCAGGGGAAGAGGGATTGCGATCAAGCAATCCCTCCTTTTTGCACCTATAATATCCCTTTCAAATCGAGCACCGTATCAAGAATATATTCTGCTTCATGCTTTTCAAAATCACTTCTCGCATCTTTTCCTGACAGACCAGTTAACACCGCGGCAAACGGGCAGCCCAGTTGTCGAGCCGCTAACAAATCCGCCAATGAGTCGCCAACCACTAGAACGGTCTCCGCATTTTCAAGCGGCAAACGCGTATTTAAACAATCCTGAACTGATGCTTCTTTTCCGAGAAGTCCCATGATATATGTAAATGGATGCGGCTTCGACAGCGACTTCCTTTCGGGCAGCTCTTTTTCCGCCATTAGCACTTCATCAGCGGTGACGATCCGATTCACTTCAAAATGCTTTAACCAATCTAAATGCTGGAACGGCTGAATTGTTTCTAATTCAGGCCTGCCTGTCCCGATTCCAATCGTGAAACCTGATGAATTTAAGAATTGAAATAACTCATCAATTTCCTGCCTCGGGGCTAATGTGGTTTCATTTGCCAGAAAGCCCTTTTTCCCCTTTTGAACCGAGGGTCTTCCCGTAGAGGCAAGAACATGTTCATCCCCCACATACCATTCTTGGGATACATGCTCACAAACGGACCAAAGTTCTCCCTTTTTAAAAATAGAAGTTTCGACCCCAAGTTTCTCCTTCGCCAACTCATTCAAATAACTAAACAATTCCTGCTTCGTTGCTTCTGAGCGTGAAAACTCTTCCACAAACAAACTGAAATTCATCTTTACACGATAATTACTCAACACCCTGCCAATCTCCAATAATGTTTCTCTATTGATTGGTGCCTGACACCATTTAGTGATTTTCTCAAATTCAGTATCCTTAATTTGTGACAACAGGTGGATAAGTTGGTGGCAGAATGATAGATAGATCATGTCCCAGTTGGCGTTTAAGCCGCGTGATTTCATAAACTTGAGAACTTTATCGTTTTCAAATACTAACTCTCTTATTTCCTTGATTTCATCTTCACTATAATCCGTTATAAACTGCTCTGGTTCAAGTCCCAAGTAATTACAGCTAATCAACATCTCCCAAACGGTTAAGGCGGAAGCATCAAAATAATGCTCCTCGCTTAAAAGTACCCCATCTACGTCAAACAAAATTGTTTTAATCACTTATCCCACCCTCATTTCCCAGTTTGCTTTTATACGCTATCGTAACACAGTAGGACAATCAATTTGAAGTAAATTGTTTAATAAAACTGATAATAATCTTAAATTTCATCAAATTAAAATAAAAAGAACAAGCCGTGTATGAGGTTCTCAAAATGCACGGCTTATTCCTATTAAAATAGATCTACCCTTTAATTAAACTTTCTTCAAGCGGCCAAGGTGGTAGCATTCTACTTAATGGTTTGTCCTCGCGATACCCGAGCGCATACTCCCCTTGCATGATTGTAGCTTTTAGTCGTGGTTTCTCTCGAAGAAAAAATGACTCCTATAAATCCAAACCTATCGATATATATTTTACTTCTAAAAACTCTTCGATGCCGTAATGTCCACCTTCTCGTCCAAGACCACTCTCTTTAAATCCCCCGAATGGTGCTTGAACGACTGAAGGCAGGGCATCATTCAGGCCAATGATTCCGTATTCCAGTTGTTCCGTGATTCTAAAGGAACGGCTTAAATTTTCTGTATACACATAGGCAGCTAATCCGTAACAAGAATTGTTTGCTCGTTCAATAACTTCCTCTTCCGTTTTAAAGGTCGAAATCGGAGCGAGTGGTCCAAAGATTTCATCCTTCATGCATTCCATTTCGTCATTAATATTGGTCAAAATTGTTGGAGCATAGAAATAGCCGTTGTCTTCCGCAGGCTTGAGCCCGCTATAAGTGACTTTTCCACCCTTTTCAACTGCATCCTTGACCAGTCCTTCTACTTTTTTATAAGCGGCTTGATCGATTAGTGGACCGATATCTGTTCCCTCTTCCAGTCCGTTGCCGACTTTAAGCTTTTCTAATTCTGCTTGAAAAAGCTTAATAAATTTGTCTGCTATCCCTTCTTGCACAAATACTCGGTTAGTACAAATACAAGTCTGACCTGCATTACGAAATTTTGATTGCACAAGTCCTTCAGCGGCTTTCGCTAAATTTGCATCATCCATCACAATAAATGGGGCATTCCCGCCAAGTTCGAGCGAAACCTTTTTGACTGTTTCAGCGGCACCTCGCATCAACGTTTTTCCAACTTCTGTTGATCCTGTAAAGGTAATTTTTGTCACGCGTGGGTCCTTCAGCCACGATTCGCCAATTTCTGACGACCTTCCAGTTATTACGTTCAAAACCCCTGCAGGAATTCCGGCTTCATGGGCAAGCTCAGCCATTTTTAATGCTGTGAGCGGTGTTTGATTAGCTGGTTTTACAACGGCTGTACAGCCTGCTGCAAGTGCCGGCGCTACTTTTCTCGTAATCATTGCCGCCGGGAAGTTCCACGGGGTAATCGCCGCTATCACACCAACTGGTTCCTTTCTAACTAGGATTCTTTTATTTGGATGCGATGCCGGAATCGTTTCACCGTACACCCGTTTTCCCTCTTCGGCATACCAAGAGATGAAGCCATTTGCATACTGAACCTCTCCAAGTGCTTCTTTTAGCGGTTTACCCTGCTCAATTGTCATAATCCGTGCAATATCATGCTTGTTTTCTTCAATTAAATTGAACCATTTCATCAGCAACTTGTAACGCTCTTCCGAAGTTTTCTTCGACCAGATTTTGAAGGCTTTATGGGCTGCATTGACAGCCTTTTCTGCTTCATATGCGCCGCCTGTTGGCACGGCACCAATTACTTCATTTGTTGCAGGATTAATAATTTCTGTTATTACCTCATAATCACTTCCAACCCATTCTCCGTTAAGATACATGGGATAAATTTGATAATTTTTCTTTACAGTATCCATATTTTATTCCCCTCCAACGTATATGGCAGGATCATTTTTATAAACTGCTTCCATTGCTTCTTCAAGAATTTGTAGTCCTTCTTCCAGTTGGTCATCAGGGATCGTTATGGGCATGAGCAGGCGAATAACATTGCTATAAATCCCCGCGCTAAGTAACATCAAGCCACGTTCCCCTGCAGCTTTCACAATTTTTCCAACCGCTTCTTTATCGGGTGTTTTCGATTGTCTATCCTTGACGATTTCCATCGCACACATGGCACCTAGGCCCCGCACATCACCAATTCCTTCGAAACGTTCCGCAAGGAGGTGCATTTTTTCGAGCACGCGGTCTCCTATATTTCTGGCCCGGTCATTCAGTTGTTCACTTTCAATAATATCTAATACTGTCAGCGCTGCCCGGCATCCGAGCGGACTTCCCGCATAGGTTCCGCCGATTTCGCCAACTTCAGCGGTATTCATAATATCTGCCCTGCCAATCACGCCACTGATCGGAACACCAGCCCCCATTGATTTCGATATCGTAATTAAATCAGGCACGACTCCAAAATGATCGATGGCAAAGTACTTTCCGGTCCGCGCGAACCCGGTTTGGATTTCATCGGCAATAAACAAGATTCCATACTGTGTGCAAATTTCTCTTACACGCTTAACAAAGGCAGTGTCAGGGACGATAAAGCCGCCTTCTCCTTGCACTGGTTCCATTACGACAGCTGCAATCGTTTCAGGAGCAACTTCCGCCAGTAAAAACTGTTCAAATTGTTCAATAATCATATCGCTATATTGCTGCTCATTCATTCCTTCAGGGCGGCGGTACCCATAGGGATATGGCGCCTTGTAAACCTCTGGTGCGAATGGTCCAAAGCCATATTTATACGGCTTCACTTTACTTGTCATCGTCATTGTCATTAACGTCCGTCCATGGAACCCTCTTGTAAACGAAACAATTCCCTGGCGCTTTGTATATTTCCTGGCAATCTTTACAGCATTCTCAACCGCTTCTGCACCACTGTTAAAAAAAGCCGCCTGCTTGTCAAAATCACCCGGGGCAAGCTGGCAAAGCCGCTCGGCTAAAGTTATATACGATTCATACATCATCACATTAAAGCCCGTGTGGATAAATTGACTAGCTTGTTCTTGAAGAGCTCTAACCACTCTTGGATGTGAATGGCCAACATTTATCGTTCCAATAGCGCCAGCAAAATCAATATAACAATTACCGTCCACATCTTCGACCAGGGCTCCTTGCGCTTTTTTTACAAAGGAATGGCAGTTATTGCTGATTCCTTTTGGGACATATTTATTTCTCCGCTCCAAAATTTCCATTGATTTCGGCCCAGGTATCTCTGTTTGGAGCTTAACATATTTCTTTTCCACCTCTGTGCTCCCCCTTCTTAAAAAATCGTTAGACATCTAAATGTTCTAATACATCTTTAAAGGTGCTAACCACTTTATTTACCTCTTCATAACTAATGGTCAAAGCCGGCTCGATACGAATGGTTTTTGAATTAATCAAAGTCCCTGCTACTAGGATTCCTCTGTCAAACATCCCTTTTGAGACCTCGTAGCCGATTTCATCTTGATGGAATTCAATGCCAATCATTAAGCCTTGACCACGGATCTCTTGAATCTTATCTTCATGGTCTTTTGCTGCCTTTTTCAGTTCTGCAAGGAAATAGGCCCCCACTTCCGCTGCTCTTTCTGGTAACTTTTCTTCAATTAACACCCCAATCGTCGCAATCGCTGCCGCACATGCTAACGGATTACCGCCGAAGGTTGTTGTATGCATAAATGGATTATCAAACCAGCTCTTGAAAACATTTTCGGTGGCTACAACGGCACCTGCTGGCATCACTCCGCCGCCAAAGGCTTTTGCTAGACAGATAATATCTGGTACAACCTCATACAGTTCAGCAGCAAACATTTTTCCAGTTCGGCCCATTCCTGTTTGCACTTCATCAAATATGAGCAAGGAGCCATATTGATCACAAAGCTCACGAACTTGTTTTAAATAGTTTTCCGGTGGAAGGATGATTCCTCCTTCACCTTGAATCGGCTCTAAAATAACTGCAGCCACATCTTCTCCAACAGAAGCACAGACTTCAAACGTTTTTCTCATCATGTCTATATCGCCAAAAGGCACATGACGGAAGCCTGGTATTAACGGTAAGAATGGTTTACGGAACATCCCTTTTGCCGTTCCTGACAACGAGCCTAAACTTTTCCCGTGGAATGCACGAGTAGTAGAAATAAATGTTGTCCGCTCGCTGTACATTTTCGCGAGCTTTAAGGCTGCTTCCACACTTTCTGTCCCGCTGTTGGTAAAAAAGGCATACTTTAAATTGCCTGGAGTGATATCGGCTAAGATTTTTGCTAACATCGCACGAAGCGGGTCGAGCAAATCCTGACTATGAAGCGCCTGACGTTTTAATTGGTCAGTTACCGCCTTAACCACCTTAGGATTTCGATGACCGACATTATAGATGCCAAAGCCGCCAAGACAATCAATATATTCCTTACCATTAACATCCTTAAAGCATGATCCATTATCAGACCATTCCACTGCCGCAAATTGGCCGCCTTCAGTAACTGTTTTGCGGTATTCTAGGAAGCCTGGATTTACGTTCTCACGGAATCCGTCAACGGTTTCTTTCGTAATCCAAGCCGCTTCCGCTTCATTAATTTCCTCTTTTTCTATTAAACTTAGAACCTTATTAATATATTCACTAACATTTTTATTTTGCTCACTTTTTAATTCTTGTTTTAAATCGATACTCATAATTTATATTCCTCCTAGTAGTGAATTAGTTTGAAAACCAGCCAACCGGCTCAACCTGTAAATTGATATTAATCTGTTTTATTTCTTGAAATTCTTCAAGCCCAAACGTTCCCAGGCTTCGCCCAATCCCACTTTGCTTATAGCCTCCCCATGGTGCTTCGTTATAAGTAGGATGGTAGGAATTTACCCAAGTAATCCCTGCACGCAGCTTTTTTATGACCCGCAAACCCTTTGCACCATTATTGGTAAACACACCACCGGCTAACCCATACACCGTACCATTTGCAAGTTTTATAGCTTCCGCTTCGTCCTTGAACTTCTGAATCACAACAACAGGACCGAAGATTTCCTCTTGGACAATTCTCATCTCTTGGTTCACATCGACAAAAACGGTGGGTTCAACAAAATAACCTTTTTCTAACCCGTTGCTGACGATTCGATTTCCCCCGCAAGCAACTGTAGCACCTTCCTGTTTGCCTAATTCAATATAAGAAAGAACTTTTTCTAAGTGCTCCTGACTGACAAGCGGACCCATCTCTGTTCCAGATGCATTACCTGGTCCTACTTGAATTCGCTTAGCCCGTTCGACAAAACGCTGGACGAATTGATCATGGATGCTTTCTTCGACAAGGATTCTTGAACCAGCTGAGCATACTTGACCGGACCCTGCGAAGATACCAAATAAGGCATAATCGACTGCTGTTTCAAAGTCAGCATCAGCAAAAATAATATTGGGCGATTTACCGCCTAATTCTAATGAAACTTTTTTCATCGTATCAGCTGCTGTTTTCATAATGTGCTTGCCCGTTTTCGTACCGCCGGTAAACGAAATCATATCAACCTCAGGATGGGAAGCGATTTCATTTCCAACAACCGCTCCAGCGCCCATTACCATATTAGCCACCCCTTTTGGCAAACCAACTTCTTCAAAAATTTCAAATAGCTTTTTCGGGGTTACTGGCGTCACTTCAGACGGTTTAAAGACAATTGTATTTCCCGCTGCTAAGGCAGGGGCAATTTTCCAAACACTCATTAACAACGGATAGTTCCACGGAACAATTAAGCCACAAACACCTACCGGCTCGCGGACAACCATAGCCTGCATAGGATCGGCGACATGGTAGGTCTGTCCATCAGGCTTTGTAATCAGGCCGGCATAATAGCGGAAACAGGCGGCCGCATCCCCGACATCAAAGCCTGCTTCTCTTAATGGTTTCCCGTTATCCATTGTTTCCAACTGGGTTAATTCATCGGTATATTCATCAATTTTGTCAGCAATTTTTAATAAATAGGAGGCTCGTTCCTGAGCAGAAATCCCTGACCAAACACCTTCTTCGAAAGCTCTCCGTGCTGCATAAATTGCAGTACGAGCATCAGCAGTCGTTCCTTCAGGTGCATATGAAATAACCTCACCAGTTGCAGGATTAATAACTGGGCGTGTTTCTTGATTTTCGGCATCCTTCCACTCACCATCAATAAACATCTTCAGGTTTACAACTCGGTTTTTTACCTCGACCATTTAAATTCCTCCTTTATTCACCCTCACTAACATTAATGCAAGAAGCGTGCCAATGCCTATTGACTATCGAAATAGGTTTCTTTCAAAATATCTGAATAAATAGTATGCAACTTTGCATAACCTAGTTTATTTTGCATAATCAAAAAGCGGAAGCCCTTTTTCAAGGGCTTATGACCCCGAGCCCCTAGGCGCTGGAGCTGGACATAAAAAAAGCTGCTTCAGATCATCGAGATCTAAAACAGCTTTGCATTAAAAGGTAGATAAGTTTTCGATTTTAATATTTTTCTCTGTTAATATTTTTTGATACTTTCTGCTAACGGATGATTGGCTGATACCTAATGCTTTGGCTGCTTTTGTGGTGGTTTTGAATTGGTTCATCGCCATCACTATTAACTGCTCCTCGACATGATCAATGGCCTCCTGCAATGGAATGACCCTTTTAATTACAGGCTTCATCTTTTTATGTTCCAAGCCGATTGATAAAAATTGGCTGACGAATTCAGCATCAATCGTAGGGTGTTCGGCAGTGACTACTAATCTTTCAATAATGTTTTGAAGTTCCCTGACGTTACCCGGCCATGGATAAAACTCTAATACATTAATAGCATCAGGGGTTAGATGATAATTCCGCTCATATTTCTCATTCAATTGCTGAAGGAAATGAAAGGCGAGCAGCGAAATATCCTCTGTCCGTTCTCTTAATGGCGGAATGTGGATCGGAATGACATTCAAGCGATAGAACAAATCCTCGCGGAAGGTACCCTCCTCAACCATTTTCTCTAATTTTTTATTGGTGGCCGCGATAATCTGCACATCCACCTTTATTGGTGTTGTAGTTCCAATCGGAATTACTTCCTGCTCCTGCAGTACGCGTAACAATTTTACCTGTAGATGGATTGCCATCTCACCGATTTCGTCCAGAAACAAAATACCGCCATCAGCCTGTTTAAAGTATCCTTCTTTTCCATTCTTATCCGCTCCGGTAAATGACCCTTTCGCATAACCGAATAGTTCACTTTCAAGTAAATTTTCTGGGATCGCCCCGCAGTTTAATTTAAGAAATGGCTTTGTCGAGCGTCTGCCTAATTGATGGATCGCCTGAGCAATTACTTCTTTTCCAACTCCAGATTCCCCGTTAAGAAGTACTGTCGAAGAAAAGTCAGCAATTTTCTTGGCTTGATTGATAATCTTCTCCATTTTCGGACTACAGTAAATAAGCTTTTTCAAAAAGCGGTCCTTACTTTTAAAATCGTCTAATTCCTTCTTATATTGTTCTGATATCTTTTTAATTTCTTGCAGTTCACTTTTTAATCGTGTAGTTTCGGTAATATCGCGTGATGCAATGATAATTCGGTCGAGTTCATTTTTTTCATTAAAGACCGGATTTCCGACGGCAAGAATTTTTCTTCCAGCTTTTGTTTCTTGAACAACAGAGACCTTCTTTCCTTTTTCTAAAACAAGTCTTGTGACCGAAGGTGTAAACAGCCCTTGGTCCTCAAGTTCGAGAATATTCTTACCAATCAGTTCTTTTAAATCTACTTTCCAGAAATCTTGAATGATGTTTTCACTGAACCTAATTAGTTCCCCTTTGTCATTCACCACGAGGATTTCATCATATATACTAGACAAAATCGCATGAAGGTCCTTATTTAAATCCTTAATATATTCAATTTCCATGGCCATTTCTTCGACCATAGGCAAATCCTGGGCAACAATGATGATGCCATCGACTTCATTCTCATAGTTTAAGATGGGGCTATAATCGACAAGAATCCCGATTTCATTTTTGATTACCAGATGATTAAGAAGCGTCTTACCGGTTGTAAATACCTGATCAAGATGGGTACGGCTAAAAATGTCTCCTGCGGGAAGATTCATAACCTTATCTGCTGTTGATCTAATCATTTTTAATCCGGCTTCATTATAATTAATAATTCGTTTTTCCTTATCCAATACAAAAATCCCCATCGGAATCGAAGTTAGAATAATTTTAAGTAAGTCGACACTTTTATTTTCCTGCTTAAAAAGCTCCGCTAGAACGTCCTCTCTGCGAATATAACCTGCTGGAATACCATCTTCACCTCTAATGATGGCAAAGGGTTCGCCTATAATTTGGAACAAAGCAGGCAAGGAAATTTGTTCGCTAAGATGGCAGATGCTATCTAGCGATTTCGCTTGATTAAGTAGAAATGCAATCGAAGCATGCTCTTTTTTATGGTTTTCAAGCAGTACATAAGCAAATAAGTGATTTTGTCTTTTTAAAAACAAAAAGGGTTCCTTAAGGTTATTTAAGGTAGATCGAAAAACTTCTTCACTTTCATCCACGTCTACTGAAATAATCGGTTTCACTTTTTCTTTGGCAACGGAAAACATCGTTTACTTCCCCCTTAAAACCTTATCTACCTTATATTATCACTTTATTCTAAATGTTTTAAATTAAATTTAGCACAAAAAAAGAAGATGTCCGTCCCATCTTCTTTTTCTAGCAATTAATCACTACCAGTAACAAATAAATCTTCTTTAATATAAGCGAGGACCATCCCTGGAATAACTTTATCACCTTCCTGCACTTCAAGCGATTCGACTTCGCCGCTCAAACTAGTCTGAACCGTTTCTAATTTGCCTGATTCTGATTTAATCATAAATAAGGTTTCCCATTCATAAATTCTTGACTCGCCTTTAATCGAAATCCTTGCCACCTTCCCATAACACGGGCTAAGAACTACACCATAATACATGAACATCGCTCTCCTTTTTCGTTTAATACTGCTCCTGAAAAGGCCGTGTCTGTAATACTAAACCGAAGAACTCTTGAAATTCAGGGATATCCTCTGTTTCGATTCCCAGTCTTTCTGCCCAATGATGGTCTGAATAGGTGTCCTCTTGGCAAAGTAACACCATTTTCCCAGACTGAATCGAAGTGACCATCGCTTTCCCAAAAAACTGCTCTGAATAACCAATCGTCAAATCATAGCGATGGTTATTTGATATTAAACAAAAGTAATGGAACAACTGCTGTTCTTTTTGTTCGGCTAATATCTCTAACTTCATAAAAATGTCCTCCTCTTTTTTCAGTTCATTTTTTAATATTTCAACCACCCTCGAAGCCTCGAAGCCTCTGCCAGCTTTTGAATTCCTTCAATATAAGCAGCGATTTTCATATTTACACCATACCTTTTGGAGGTATGAAAAACCTTTAAAAAGCTGGCAGTCATTTTTTCCTTGAGCCGCTCATCTACGGTTTCCTCTGTCCAGTAATAGCCTTGATTGTTCTGACACCATTCAAAATAGGAGACAATGACGCCGCCGGAATTGGCAAGAATATCAGGGACAACAAGGATTTCCCGTTCATCTAGTATTTTTAACGCATCTTTTGTGGTAGGACCATTGGCTGCTTCAATGATAATATTACAGTTAAGTTTACTGGCATTATATTTATTGATTACCCCGGAAATTGCTGCTGGAATAAGGACATCACATTCCTTTTCTAATAAATCCTGGTTTGAAATTGAACTATTAAAGCGATTTGACACAATGCCAAATGAATCTCTATTTTCCAAGAGATATGGTATTTCTAACCCCTTTTCGTCATATAAACCGCCGAGCATATCTCCAATCCCAATTACTTTTGCGCCAATCTCATATAAATACTGGGCAAGGAAACTGCCAACATTTCCAAACCCTTGAATGATGACACGGGTATCTTTTAACTGTAATTTCCTTAATTCACAGACCATTTGCAGCGTATATAAAACACCTTTTGATGTCGCTGTTTCCCTCCCCTTCGAACCCCCAAGTGCAATTGGCTTTCCCGTGATAAAACCAGGGGAGTCGAATTCACGGATATGGTCATATTCATCGAGCATCCACGCCATAATTTGCGAGTTCGTATACATATCAGGCGCTGGAATATCCTTTGTTGGACCGACCAGCTGGCTAACTGCTCTTACGTAACCCCGGCTCAACTTTTCCAATTCATCTAAACTCATTTTACGAGGGTCGCAGATAATCCCGCCTTTAGCACCGCCATAAGGAAGGTCGGTAATCCCGCACTTTAAGCTCATCCAGCCAGCCAATGCTTTTACCTCATCAGCCGTGACGTCTGGATGAAACCGGATTCCTCCTTTGGTTGGACCTGATGCATCATTATGTTGAGCCCGGTACCCCTGAAATATTTCTGTTTGTCCGTTGTCCATTCGAACAGGGATACTCACTTCTAAAAATCTCATCGGCTTCTTTAGAAATTCGAATACTTGGGGTGGGTAGTTCAGGATATTCACAGCTTCTTTTAACGTTTCTTGAAACTCAAGAAGGGAATTATCCTGTTCTCTTCCTTTCGTATTCTTCGTGTCTAGAGATTTGACTGCCATTCTAACACCTCATTTTTTATTGTTACTTAAATTAAAGCAAGTTTCGTGCCAACTAATAAATAGCGGTTACTATACGGTGATCTAGTAAAACGGAGCTATACGCTATGAAAAAATGATTGAATTATTCATTTCTGCATACCTTTAAAACCACTATCCTAATAAAATAAAAAGCCAGGCGATTAGCCTGGCTCAGGTAACTTCCTTTGTTAAAGGGAAGAGGTCTTTTCTGCGTCATCAATATTTAAATCAGCAATTTTGATTTTAAAGAATCTTGTTTGGAAAAGCATATAAATCACACCAATTCCGATCCAGACAATCCCGCCAATGAGTGCATCAAATTGTAAGTTCACCCACAAAATTCCCGTTAATCCAGCTCCAATGATCGGCATAATTAAATAGGAGAAAATATCCTTAGCTGTTTTATATCTCTTCTGGCGAAAAACGAAATGAGCAATGACTGATAAATTGACGAATGTAAAAGCAATTAACGCGCCAAAGTTAATAAAGGAGGAAATCAACTCAAGACTTGGGGCAATCGCTAGCAGTGAAACAACACCGACTAAGATGACATTAAAAACCGGTGTCCGGAATTTTGGATGGACATAACCGAATGCCTTTTTAGGCAGAACCCCATTTCGTCCCATAACGTACAAAAGCCTTGATACACTTGCGTGTGAGGCAAGTCCGGAAGCTACCGTTGCAGCAAAGGCACCTGAAAGGAAAATCAGTTTAAACAGTGTTCCACCCACAAACAATCCGATTTCAGGTAATGTATCATCAGTTACTTTGAAACCTGAAACATCTGGAAATAAGGCTTGGGCGAAATAGCTACAGACGAAAAAGATGGCGCCGCCAATGAAGACCGTCAACATAATCGCTCTCGGCATCGTTTTTTGGTCAATTGCTTCCTCTGCATACATAGTTACGGCATCAAATCCGATAAAGGAGAAACAAACCACTGTTGCCCCTGTCAAAATTGCTCCGAGGTGGATATCTGAATGGAAAAGCGGTGTTGTTGTTAAAATCGTTCCTTGCCCCATTCCTTTGGAAAGCTGGACAATAGCAAGGACAATAAATGCTGCAATTAAGACAACTTCAAAAATAACGAGCAGGGCATTTAAATTCGAGGTTTTCCCCATACTCCAAGCATTAATCGCAGTGATGATCGCAACATAAACGACAACCCAAATCCATGCTGGAACACTAGGAAATACAGATACCATATAAATACGAATAATCAATGCATTCACCATCGGAAGCAATATATAATCAAGCAACGCTGCCCAGCCGACTATGAATCCGAGATGCGGACTCATGGTCTCTCGGGTATACGTATAGGCCGAACCAGCACTTGGAAAAACCCGTACCATTTTCCCGTAACTTATAGCAGTAAATACCATAACAACCAATGCTGCTAGGTATGCTAGTGGGACCACACCATTTGTTTCTACAGAGACAATTCCAAATGTATCAAACACTATGGTTGGTGTCATATAACCCAATCCGAGCATAACGATTGCCCATAGTCCAAGCGAGCGCTTAAGAGTAGTATTCTCCAATTTAACCATCTCTCCTTTTATATCCGGATATTTGTTTATTAATAAGAAATCGTAAGCATTTACATTTTGTTTCAAGCGAAGATGGTGTAATGAATTAAAACAAATTAACTCAGAAAGGTTCCTCCTTTCATTTTACCTAAAGAGTCTAACTATTTAAAATAATTGCAATTTTCGTGCCAACTATGATTAATCGAGTTTGTCTGCCGAAACTCCTAGTTTGCACTTTTTAATTTCGTTTTTATAAAAAACACAACTTGGATATTATGAAATTTTGCATAACCTACTCTAATTTGCATAACGAAAAAGCAGTGAATCCATTTTTAGGAATTCACTGCTTCTCTGATTATATTATTATGTTCATGACATACTAGAATTACACAAGATAATTATTTTGCAAAACGGTGGTTACCGATGGTTACTGTTACTGGACGAGAATAGATCCACTTACTTACCGCTGTTTTGGGATTATAGAAAAATAACGATCCTTTGCCCTGGCCTCTAAAGGCAAGTGCTTCATTTACTGCCTTTTTTGAAGCAGTATCGGCTGCTTGGTTAATCGTACCATTTTGGACAGGCGTGAAGGCATAATAGCCATTAGACTTTTCATAAATAACACCATTAACGGTATTTGGGAAATCAGGGCTAGATACGCGGTTAAGAATGACTGTGGCTACTGCTACTTTCCCTGCATAGGGCTCACCTACTGCCTCAGCATGAACAAGGCGGCCCATTAAGTCTTTTTCTGCTGCAGTAATCGAAGAGTTCGGGATTACTAGATTTGATCCTGCATAAAGAAGACTGCTAGTTTTATTGTTTGCTTTTAATAGACTATTAACCGTTACACCATACTTAGTTGCAATTTTCCAATAAGTTTCTCCATATTGTACTTTATGTGTGGTCGTGGCCGCTTCTGTTGTTCCATTTAATGTAAAAGCTGACATGGACAAGATTAGGCCAGTCGCAATCATTAGTTTTTTAAATTTATTCATTTTATTACCTCCAATATTTGACTCGCGTCTCTACTATTAAGGCTAACAGTTGTAACATTCCAATTCATTACCCAAAATGTGGTAACATACGAACGGCTTAAGTAGCGCCCTGCATGAAAGCTTTCATCTATCAATTGGAAGTAATAACCATTACTCATTTATTTCCTAAAAATAACTCTCTTGGACAGTTTAGGAACGATTATTACATCCTGTATCAGGAATGTAACACTAAAAAGGCCTAGAAAGACCGTCGATATCACAAAAACTTCACCAAATTGACAACAAATCCCTTTAATTTGGACAGGATTTAACATCAAAGTTTGGTAATAATAAAGAGAGGATAAAAAGGAGGCTATTTTATATGGAAAATCAGTTAGTCAGCATACTTAACAAACAAATTGCAAACTGGTCTGTCTTGTATACGAAGTTACATAACTATCATTGGTATGTAAAAGGTGGACAATTTTTCACATTACATGTCAAATTTGAAGAGTTTTATAATGAAGCTGGCCTGCATGTTGACGAATTAGCCGAACGATTGCTAGCAATCGGTGGAAAACCGGCAGCTACGATGAAAGAGTACTTAGAAATTTCATCTATTAAGGAAGCAACAGATAATGAAACTGCTGATGAAATGGTTGAATCAGTCATCAATGACTTCTCTATTATCATTGGCGAACTTAAAGAAGGCATGAGCTTTGCGGAGGAGAAGAACGATGAAACAACTGGAGACATGCTGCTTGCGATTCATTCGGGGCTTGAGAAGCATGTATGGATGCTAACTGCATTCTTAGGCAGATCCATTTAATTTTCATATGAGAAGCAAACAGTCCAACAATTTGTTGGACTGTTTTGTTATTTATAATAATTATTAAAAAGTATTGACTTTTATTTAGGATTTCTACTATTATTAAATTAAAGATACTTACAAATTGGAGGTTTCCTAAATGTCAACACCCGAAATTATCGTTTATAGCAGCACCGGCTGCCCCTATTGTGAAAAAGTAAAAACATTCCTAAAAGATCAAGGCTTTGCATATGAAGAGCGAAATGCTTCCATACATAAGGAATATTTTGATCAATTAAAGGAACGGAAAATTTATGGAACTCCTGCAACACTCATTAATGGAAAGCTAGTCCTTGGCTTTCAAGAGAAAAAATTTAACAAGCTGCTTGGATTATCAGAAGACTCTGCTCCCGCGGTAAGCAATTCAAAACCAGAAACTAGTGAGGAAAGTGCAGATACTATTTTCCAATCAGTTAATGAAAAAATTCTTGAAGACGTATATGATTTTGTCACCATCGGCGGCGGACCTGCAGGTGCTTCTGCTGCTGTTTATGCTGCACGTGGGAAATTAAAGACACTTGTCATTGATAAAGCTCCAAAAGCAGGCACCCTAGCAATTACTCATAAAATTGCGAACTACCCAGGTGTGCGCGAAGAAGTTACAGGCCTTGAACTGTTAACAAGAATGCAAGCACAAGCAAAGGATTTTGGCGCAGACTTCATTCGTTCCACCGTTCTATCGGTTGATTTTTCAGATGAAATCAAAAAAATTGAATTAGCCGAAGGTACCATCAAAGCTAAAAGTGTCTTCATTGGCGTTGGCGCAAAAGCTCCTTCTGGCAAGATTAAAGGCGAAGAGGAATTTACTGGACGGGGTGTAAGCTATTGTTCAACCTGCGATGCCGCCTTTTATCAAGACCGAGTTGTCGCGGTTGTTGGAGATAATGATGAAGCGATCCACGAGGCCGAAACATTAGCCAAGTATTGTAAAACAGTGAAATTGTTAATTCCAACTGAACTAAAAGGGGACGTGGATCTTTCTCAATTAGAAAATAACTCAAAAGTTGAAATTTATAAACGTCACCGTGTAAGAGAAATTATTGGGACTGATAGTGTTGAGAAAATTGTCGTCCTTACTAATAAAAAGGAAGAACAGGTATGGGATGTGGATGGAATATTCTTATACCTCGGCGGGATGATGCCAGGAACCGACTTCTTAAAAGGGGCAGTTATGCGCGATGAAGAAGGCTATGTGATCGTAGATGAGTACCTGCGTACCAATGTTGACGGCGTCTTTGCAGGCGGTGACGCAAGAAGAACACCGATTAAACAAGCAGTTATTTCAGCAGCTGATGGGGCGATTGCGGCTTTAAGTGCCGAGCAGCACGTCAATAAACGCACGAAACTTCGTCCCCAATATAGTTAATCTTTCAGGAAAAAGACGGCGGCTGCCGTCTTTTTTTTGCCCGATATAATTAGACTAGAATTGTTTCTTTAATAACTCCATTGATAACATAAGAAGGTGCTTCGCCGTTTAATACCTTAACAATGTTTCCCGCTGCCATATTCGCCATGGCATCTCGTGCTTCAAAGGTAGCATTACCGATGTGAGGAGTTAATACAACGTTTTTCAGATTTTTCAATCCCTCACTAATTTCAGGTTCAAATTCAAATACGTCAATCCCTGCTCCTTCAATCTGTTTCTCTTCTAACGCTTTTATAAGTGCGGCTTCATCAACGATTGGGCCTCGTGCACAGTTAATTAAATAAGCTGTTGATTTCATCATTTCAAATTGACTTGTGCTAAACATGTGTTTCATGGTTGGATTATAGGAACAATTTATGGTAATGAAATCAGATTCAGCAACTAATTCATCAAAAGATACATATGTCGCATTTAGTGCATTCTCAACTTGAGGACTTTTTCGACTTGGACTCGTATATAGAACCTTCATGTCAAAAGCAGCGGCTCTTTTCGCAACAGCTTGGCCAATTTGACCAAATCCGACAATCCCGATTGTTTTTCCAGATACTTCACGACCGCGAAAATAAAGAGGTGCCCATCCATTGAAGCCAACAGTACGGCATACTTCATCTCCTTCAACCACTCTTCTTGCTGATGCTAATAAAAGGGAAAACGTTAGGTCAGCGGTAGCCGCTGTCGATGCCATTGATGTATTGGTGGTTGGTATTCCTTTGGATGCGGCATAATCAAAATCAATATTATTAAATCCCGCTCCATAGTTCGCAATGATTTTTAAATGGGGTGCTTGGTCAATTACATCCTTCGTAACAGAGGTAGATAATAAACTTAGAAGGGCATCCTTATCTTTGATGCGCTCTTTTAATTCCGCTTCAGTAATCAATTTCTCTCCTGTAAATACTTCAACCAAGTGATCCTTCGATAATAGTTCTAATCCCTTGTGGGGAATCTCACCTGCTACTAAAATTTTTGCCATTGCCTATCACCACTCCTGAGTAAAATGACTGCCTTTTCCAATAATCCAAATAACTGTATATTATTATACTACAATAAAAAGTCCTATAAAATTATTTATTTATTAAAATTCTGCTAACAAGCTATGCGATATTAAATTAACCCATCATTTTTTCTAATAGTCAACGTTTGTCCATTTCACTTCAACCCCTTCAAGCATACATTGTAATAATTAGGAAGAGGAGGTGATTTTTATGGGACATGGTGGAAGTAGCAGCAGCTTTGCGTTAATTGTTGTGTTGTTTATTTTATTGATCATTGTTGGAGCATCTTTTATGTACTAATTGCAGCTAAGCTATCAACAGAAAAGAGCGGCAAACCTATTGGTTTCACCGCTCTTTTTTATTGATAAATTCTTTACTTTTTGTCGCGAGAAATAATGATTAAGCAGACAGTAATAATCGTAAAGGCCATGAAAGCTAATAACGGAATGGTAATAAAGCCAAGCCAGTTAATATAATCCTTTGAGCAAGGCACTCCGCTTGTACACATTTCAAACTGTTGTAAATAGGGGATTTTTTGTAATAACGTATGGTATCCAGCGATCAGCAGACCGATGATGGATAACGGTAGCGCATATTTATAGATGCCTTTATCATTCCGGTAAACCGCCACTCCAAGGATGATGGCTAGTGGGTACATGAATATCCTTTGGTACCAACAAAGTGTACAAGGAATGTAGTGCATAACCTCACTAAAATACAGACTGCCTAGTGTGGCAATGATGGCAGCAATCCAAGAGAGAACTAAGGATTTATTCATACTTATTCACCTTTTGAGGCTTTCTCAACCATGTCTTTTAAGTCATCAATAGTTTGTCCATCAAACTTTTCTCCGTTAACGAATATCGTCGGGGTTCCTGTAACACCAAGTTTTTCAGCATAATCCATATCCTTGTTCCAAGCATTATCGGATTTCTTAGCTTGGAAGTTTTTTACAACCTTATCGACGTCACTACCGCTAGCAACTTCCTTCAATGTATCTACTAGGAAGTCCTCAGTAAACAAATCGATTTTTTCATACTTAGTGTCTTCAGGCTGTTTTTCGAATAAAAGATCATGGAATTTCCAAAACGTTTCATTTCCAAGCTCTTGGAGTACTGATTCCGCAAATTTCGCAGATCGAGTCGAGTCCACGTTAATAAACGAATCATTCATAAAGTAAAATTTTGCTTTGCCAGTATCCACAAGTTCCTGTTGGATAATTGGTACGACATCCTTGGCGAAGTTTTTGCAATTTGGGCATTTATAATCACCGAATTCAATGATCGAAACAGGGGCTGATTCCTTACCTTTGAATGGCTGATTGCTATAATCAATTTTTGTAGTAGTGGTTTTATCCTGTTGTTTGGAGTGATTGCCTAAAAAAATGAATGCTAAAATAAAAACTGCAACCAATCCAATCATCCAAAAAGTAAAGGTAGATGATGATTTTGCTTCTTTTTTCTTATTTTTATTATTATTTGCCATAATAGTCTCCTTTAAATGAATTAATGCTAATTAATAAATTTAGTTAATGATTTTGTTGTTCATTGATATATTAAATTTTACTAAACTTATTCTGTAATGCAAATAGAAAGTCTTTTGACTTCTTAATGCCGATTAAATTTGAGTAGTTAAGGACATTGTTTCAATTAAAACAATACTTATATTTAACGATTTAGAAAAACAAAAACATTCGTCAATAGAATGTGACGAATGCTAATTCTTTCAAAAAGTTACTATTAAATTATATATTTTTCTTCTATTAATTAATTTCCATAATTTTATTATTATTGATTGCAAATTGTTCATTTTTATGAAAAACACGATTACATAGAGAAAAATTAATGTATGCACCAACACTAAAAATGATTAAAGACGTTGCTGGCACATATATTATGATAACAGTAAGTAAAGCTAGAAAACCAAGAATGAGTATTGTAGACGGGAAATTTACTATAGCCAAAAGAAATGAATTTTTAATAGCACCTTTCCAAGTGGCGTTATAATGAGTCATTACTGGAAACAAAAAAGTAGAAATAATTAAAAACACTACACTTATTATTATAAGTGGTATTATCATCAGAAACTTTAACCCAGATTGATCTTGATTTAGGTAGAAATAGTTAAAATAAAGTAATACCGCTAGCAACATCCAAATGATTCCTATTAAAAAACTCTGTTTAAAATTTTCTTTAAAATATCGAAAGTAGTTTCTTACCACACTTGTATCTTGATTTAATTTCCATTGTCTTACAACGCTATACATCGCAGAAGTAGCTGGTGCAATCGTTACGATTGGAAGGCAAGAGATAATCCAAAAAAGATTAAGGATAAAAAAATTAGAAAGTCTATCAACTACTGCGTAAAATCTACTATCTAAAATGGTCATTTTTTCACCAAATTTCTGAAAGTTATAATATAAAGTCCCTAAGATTTTGTGAAATTTGTTATAAAATGATTTTCTTCATTTTTTTTCCGCTCTCAATCGCTCCAAATACCATTGACATACTTTTAATATTGTCACGGCAATCCGTTTCAGCCATGCGATTCTCCTCAAGGGATGAAAACATCTCATCAAAACAACCCCAGTGACCTTCTTGGCCTTCCCATTTAAATGGGACTTCGATCGATTTAACCTTACTTATGAAATCTTTTGGTTGGGATTCATCGATTACTTCGCAGATTGGTAGATTTATTCCATCCCAACGAATACTACCTTTACTCCCTGTTACTCTCCAATCTGCTTCCCATGAGGTATTTAACCCTTCTGCGCACCACGATCCCCGATAAGTGAAAACGATACCATTACTCATTTCAAATATACACATAGCAGACGCATTTCCTTTATACCAAGAGCCAGGTGGATTATATTCATGACAATAGACAGATACAGGGTCTGATCCAATAATTAAGCGTGCTTGGTCGAATGTGTGGATGGCCATATCCAATATTAATGGGTTATCCATCACATCACGGAACCCCCCAAAATGAGGGCCCAGGAAAAAGTCTGCATGAACAGAACCTACTGTTCCTATTGCATTGTTTGCTAATAAATTTTGTAATGCCCGAATCTTTTTTAAGTATCTACGATTTTGCATAACGGTATAATTCTTGCCATAGTATCGAGCATACTGTAACACATCTCTTGCATCTTCCATGGATTCTGCCATTGGTTTTTCACCGAAAACATGACAACCAGCTTTGATTGCAGTCGTAACAATCTCTTTATGTGCTGATGGAATTGTCACATCAAACACAAGATTGGCTTTGGTTTCAAAAATAGCTTGTGATAAATCATTATATGCTGGGACTCTTAGGCCCTTTCGTTTTGCCATCGCTTTGGCTGCATCAATATTCACATCGACAAACCCGACAATTTCTGTATTATCACGCTTACTTGCATAATCTATCCACGTATTCGACATTTCTCCACAACCTGCCACAACAATGCGATGTTTCATCATCATCATTCACCTTCTTATGGATTATTAGAATAAGAGTATTACTTTTTATTCTGGATTAGTTAAGTCGATTCTCCCACAATAATCCTATAGTCAATCGATGGGGTTATTTCGCTAAAAAATCCCCCATCTTCTATTTTATTTACCAATCTTTCGACGGCCCTAAATCCAATCTGTTCAACTGGATATTCAACTGTTGTTAGCTTAGGAGAAATGTATTTTAGTACATCAATATTATCAAACCCCATCAGTCCGACCTCTTCTGGGATTTTTATATCCTTATTCTTTAAAAAATTCATGACTTCAAGTGCGTACAAATCACAGGAACAGACGATGGCTGTCTTATTATTTTTCTCAAACGTTACTTCTTCCAGCTCACTTAAATAACCATTATGTTTTATAATTAATGGAACTTCATTGATGCCTTTTATTGATAATCCATCTAAAAATCCTTTTAATCTTTCTTCTTGTGTATAAATATTTGTTTTTCCTTGGTACGTCAATGGAGGGCAAATATAGATGAATTTCTTATATCCTTTATCAACAATGTGACCCACTCCATCTATCATTGCTTCTTTTTCTTTAATTCCAACATAATCCCAGTTTTCTGACAAATAATTAAAGATAGTGATAACTGGTATGGAAAACCCTTGTAAATAGTCCTCAAACTCTTTACCTTGATTGACTGTAAATAGGATAATTCCATCCACTTTATGATTTGCTAAGTACTCAATACATAGCTTTTCGTTTTCTGGATCTTTATCTGATAATGCAATATAAATAAAGTACCCATTCTCTCTTGCCTTATATTCCACTGCATTTAACAATTGTGCAAAAGATCGGTTATATAAATCAAATAAAACAATACCTAAAGTCATCGTTTTACCTTTTACAAGACTCCTGGCTGTAAAATCGGGACGGTAGTTTAACTCGCGAGCTGCTTCTAAAACAAGCTTCTTTGTCTTTTCTTTTATTCCTGGACGATTATTTAATGCTCTATCCACCGTACCCGATGAAACACCACAATATTTCGCTAAATCCTTTATCGTAACCCGCATAGTGAGTGCCTCCACTATTTCACAACATGATATTTCTGAAAGCTTAAGACCTCATTTACTTAAGGAATTTATTACTCTTACCTCATACACACCGCCTGCTGCCTTACCTTCGCCAGACTGAAATTTCACTTCAACCTGTTGTTTCCCTTCAGTTACTGTTAACGGAATCTCATAATAAATATTAAAAAGACCGTCAGAATGATTTCCCTCAAGTTTTTGAGTGGCAACCAGTTGTCCATCAATCACAATTTCAAAGTCGCGTTCATATTTTTTCCCATCTGCAAAAAGTGTCTTATCCCCGCCAAAATAAGTTACTTGTAAGTACATTTTCTTATCAGGCTCCACTAACATTTCATAACTGAAAAAGCCTTCCCCGCGACTATCACGCCACGATTTTTCCACCACATTAAAATAACCTGTTTGAGAGTTCTTGCTATTAACTCCGTGCTCTATCTCAGGCTGCTGTTCACCTGGTTGTACAACGTCAACGGTGATAACTCTTAACTTTTCAAGCTCCTCTTTCTCTTTATCTACAAACGTTTTGTAGGCCTCTTCATCCATCAGATTCCAATATAATGTATAGCGCTGGTGATGCAAGTTGTAAAATGGAACGAGGGTAATTTTTTGATTGCCAGGCTGCCCAACTTTGTCTGTTTCAAATGTCAATGGAAAGCCTTCAACAGGTTTAATCCATTGATTAAGTTCTACTTTGTCAGCTACAAAGCTAGGAACATCAATAAGTGGATAATTGTTTAATTTTAAATGATCTTCGAGAATATCACTTTCCGGAAAATTCTCCTTACCAAGTGCTCCTGCCAAAACAACAGGTCCATACATAAAGCCAACTTTTCTAGGATTATCTTTAGCTGTATAGGTATGGAGATCCATGGGAAGGGTAAATTCTATTGTATCCCCGCCGCTCCAGTTCCTGCCGATAGTTACATAACCATTTTCTGAAATCGAATTGGTTTTTACACCATTTACAAAAACAGTTAGAGCTCCAGAAACCCAATATGGTACACGGATATGTACGTTTAAGAATTCAGCTGCCGCTTCTTCAAAGTATAATCGGACTTTATTAGACCTTGGAAAATCGGTTTCTTGCCTTAACTTTATTTTCTTTTCATCCATGATTAATTCAGAAGCAATAAATAAATTAACAAACAAATCTTCCTGTTCTTGATAATAAATGTTTCTTGTATATCGGGCAGGATTCTCCATCCCAGTCCCCGTACAGCACCAGAAAGAATTGTCCGGTGAACAGTAGATTTTAAAGTGGCCTGGCTGCGTCGAAACAAAATATGTTTTCATGCCTGAATCTGGATCCTGTGATGCTAGAATATGATTGTAGAGTGCTCTTTCATAGTAATCTATATATTCAGCCTTATGATTCCATTGGAACAAATGCTCAGTCAGCTTCAGCATATTATATGTATTACAAGTCTCCGCGGTTGTGATGCCTAATGTTTCTTTATTTACTGGTCCAAAATGTTCTCCTATACTATTTCCGCCAATAATATAGGAACGGTTTTTCGTTACTTCATTCCAGAAGAAAACCGCCATATTCTTGTAATCCTCATTCCCAGTAATCTCATATAGCTTAGCTGCCCCGATGACCTTCGGTATCTGTGTATTCGCATGTTTTCCCTCAAGTTCGTCGATCCCTTTAGAAAGAGGATCGAGTATGGCATGATGGCAAAATCTGATGGCCAGCTTCAAATAATCTTCATTATTTGTAATGGTATATAGATCGGCCATTGCTTCGTTCATTCCGCCATGTTCACAAATCAGCATCCTTTGAAACTGCTCATCATTCAGATTGTCTGTTCCTTTTTTTGCCCAGTCAGAAAGTTTTGTGACAACCTCTAATGCTTTATTGTTTCCAGTAAGGGAATAGACATCAATAAGACCTGCAAAAATTTTATGAATACTGTACCAAGGAACCCATCCGCCTGCGAGACTGAAATTTTCAACCTCGAAATCTCCTGTAAAAACCTTGTCAAAATATGTACGAGGGAAGCCGCTGACATAGCCATCCTCATCGAAGCTTTGGACAAGAGCTAGTTCGTTAACAGCATATTCAATTTTGTTCAGTAATTCTTCATCTTTCGTAACCGTATACATAGCAGAAGCAGCTGAAAGCCAATGACCAATCGAATGTCCACTGATGGGAGTTGATTCCCACCCGCCGTACCGAACTTTCTTTGGTGTTTGCGAAACTGCTTCATAACATGGTGCAATAAGTCTATCAATATCTAAATAAATCAAATATTCTTTTCCCTTTTCTTGCGATTCTTTAAAAATACCATCTAATAACGTAACGTTTTCCATTACGTCCCCTCCTTCTGTTTAGATTTCTATAGCTATCGATTTAATTGAATCGATAGCTAAACATACCGGATCAGGAATATACATTTCTTGGATCATCCCTTTACAGACCCGATCATAACGCCCTTTTCAAAGTATTTTTGGATAAATGGATAAACAATTAAAATTGGCAAAGTAGATACAATGATAACTCCGTACTTGATTTGATCTGCGTATTTTTGTGCGTAACCCCCGGATGCCCCTCCAGAACCTGCTCCTTCAGCAAATACTTGATTGGAAAGAAGAATGTCTCTTAAAACGATTTGCAGAGGTTGTAAACTATAGTCGCGAATGTAAATTAAACCTGTGAAGAAGTCGTTCCAGTGCCCTACCAAGTAATAGAGCCCTACAACTGATATAACCGCTTTTGAAAGTGGCAGCACCACTTTCCCAAAAAATTGAAAATGTGTGCAGCCATCCATTTGTGCTGCCTCAAACAATTCTTTAGGTATAGAGCTTTCAAAAAATGTCCGTGTAATAATGAGGTTAAATACATTTATAGAAAAAGGAATGATGAAAACCCACATATTATTTGTGAGATTTAAATCTTTCATTAATAGATAAGTTGGAATTAAACCTCCGTTAAAAAACATGGTAAAGACAAATACAAACATTAATAATCGTCTTGCTTTAAACTCATGTCTTGATAGAACATAGGCTGCCGGCAAGGTAAGCAGTAAATTGATAAACGTACCTAAAAGTGTGTATATAATAGTATTTTTGTAACCCACCCAAATTCTTGTATCTTTAAAAATTTCCGTATATCCGAATAGGCTGAACCCTTTTGGATACAGTAGAACTTTCCCAGTAGACACCAGAGTGGAGTCACTGACAGATGCAATAATGACAAAGTACAAAGGATAGGCAACAATTAAAAAGATAAACAGACAAAATACAAAAATAATAAAATCGAAAATTATATCTGAAGTAGTTTTTCCTTTCCGATTAAAAAGCACCATGACTTTACCTCCTTGCATGGTTGAGATTCATCCTAGCAAAACCCTTATTTTTATATATTTACCATAAACTAATATTTGAAAATCTCTTCGCAATAAAATTCATAGCTAATAAGAAAATAAAATTGATGAGTGTATTAAATAAACCAATGGCAGCAGAGTAGCTAAATTGACTTGAAATAATACCGATCTTATATACATATGTGGCAATAACCTCAGAAACCGGAAGATTCAATGGGTTTTGCATTAAGAATATTTTTTCAAATCCTGTATTTAAGATATTTCCCATACTAAGAATAAAGAGGATAATCATCGTAGGAACGATGGCTGGTAAATCAACATACCGAATCGTTTGCCATCTGCTTGCGCCATCAATTTTTGCAGAATCATATAATTGCGGATCTACGCTTGCCAGCGCCGCTAAATAAATGATGCTATTCCATCCGGCATGCTGCCATATATCAGAAAGAACATATACTGGGACAAAGGTTTTTTCGGAAGCCAACAGGTTGATGTCCCCGAGCCCTAGCAATTTCATGACATGGCCGACAATTCCTGTTTCTGGTGATAATAAGACATTTAACAAACCAACCATAACAACCATGGAGATAAAGTGTGGCAAGTAAACAGTTGTTTGTAACGTTTTCTTCCATCTTTTCCCAAAAACTTGATTGATTATCAGCGCCATAATAATCGGTGCCGGAAATCCTAGTATAATCGTTGTTAAACTGATGGTGACTGTATTGGTCATTAAATCTTTGAACATATAGTTAGTAACAAATTGTTCAAAATACTTGATCCCAACCCATTCTCCCCCGGTAAGCCCCTTGGTAAAATCAAATTCGCGGAAAGCCAACTGGATGCCATACATCGGTATGTAGTTGAAAATAACAATAACAACAATAGCAGGCAAGATCATGAGCCACAATTGATAGTCACGTTTAAAGGTGTTTAATATTGTTGCTTTCTTTACTGTTTTGGCACCAGGTGTACTTGATAAATTTCTGTTTAATTTATTGGTTTCCGTGTTTATAAAGGCCACAAAAAGTACCTCCTTTATTTTAAGAAGATGCTATACCACTTCAAGATGGTATAGCATCCTCCAGAATGATATGTTATTTCTGATTTTTCTTGTAATCGTCATAATACTTTTGCATAACCTTTAGGTTTTCAGGCAGGCCGGTTTTCTCGGCATTTTTCACATAGGCATTCCATACTTTGTCAATGCCGCCTTTTGTGATCCACTGCGAGTATTTTGGCATCGCCAAATTCATAAGGTTTGTATCGTTTAAGCTTAATTTCGAATTGTCCTCTCTGCTGTATTTAATAAACATACCAGGGTAAACGTCTTTATCCTCATCTACAGCATTTAGTGCACCCATTAGCGGTTCGGTTTGCTTGCCAACTGATTGCATATCCGTACCAAGCTCAAGCTTTAAATCATCAGCAATATACATAGGTCCGTTATCGGCCCAAGTAGAAGTCCATTTCCATGTGCCTGGGTCCATTTTCGCATCCGCCGGAGGCAATACCTTGTAGCTGCCGTCTCCGTTATCCGCGATATTGGTACCCATTGAACCAAACAGTACTTGCATACTGACTTTTGGATCGTACAATTCATTGATAAATTTCATGGCAGCTTCTTTGTTTTTACTTTGAGCTGACAATGTAATCATATTGGCACCATAGTTTAGTGCGTTATAATCGTAGGTCCAGGATAATTTTGTGGTTGAGTCAGCTGACTGCTTTAATGGAGCCAACGTTGTATATTGCGGAGCCAGTGTGTTTCCGAATCTGTCTGTTACTTCCCAGCCATACGTATAACCAACCTTTGCAACATCACCATTTCCGCGGGCAACAGATTGGTATTTTGTGTAATCCTGAGTAAATACTTCTTTGCTGATTAACCCGGCTTTATAGCACTTATTCAAGAATTTAATAAATTCTTTATAACGATCGTCTGTTAAGAAGTTTTTCACTTTCCCATCTTCAACAAAATAGCCTTGGCCGCTGCCTTCAGCTAAAGTAATCCCAGTGCTTCCCAAAAGAACTGTCGGATGGAAGAAACCAAAGCCTCCTGTTCCAGTTGGAGCAAAGTCCATCGGAATTTCATCATTAGGATCGCCGTTGCCGTTAGCATCCTTTTCTTTAAAAGCTACTAAAACATCATACAATTCATCCCAATTCGTCGGCGCTTTTAACCCTAGATTGTCTAACCATTTTTGGTTGATAAATTGTCTTGTTGCTGTCGCCGGCCAAAACCGTTGATATTTAGGCAGTCCGTAGATTTTTCCGTCAAGCTGTGTGGCAATTCCCTTTGTTTCCGGTTTTGCTTCAAACATCTTTTTTACATTTGGCAATTTGTTGTCAATATCGTCAGATAAATCTTCAAACAAACCTTGGTATTGTACCTGATCTGCATCTGTAATAGCGTTTGGTCCAATAATTAAATCTGGAACATCACCGCTGGCAAGCATTGCACCCTTTTTCTGATCCCAGTCCGCAGTAACCTCTTGCCATTTAATTGTTACGCCTGCACGTTTTTCTACTTCTTTTAACCATTCCATTTTTGAAAGATCTTGTGTTAACGGATGTTTTGTAATAAGGGCAGTTATTTGTGCCTTGCCATCCTTTGTCTTGCCGCCACTTGCCGCATTTTCTTCGTTAGATGCCTTATCGTTAGAACAAGCAGCTAATATTGAGGCAGATAAAGATAGTGCCAGTAAACTCCTTAAAACCTTTTTCTTTTTCATCTGATTTCCCCCATTTTTACAATTTTTGAAAAAACATTTCCTTCAGAAGAAAAACACAATCTTTCTCTGTTCACCCCTTTTAAGAAATGGAAGTATATGTAACGTGAACGTACACAAAAAGAAAAAGATAACGTTCACGAGATACAACGAAAGTAAGTTATTTATTTTTGATACAGGCCAGGTAAAAAAAAAGTTCGTGTACGTTAACAAAAAAACAGGTGAAGTTCTTCAGTCAGATTGACTATTATCTAGAAAATCTTATCTAATAGGTAAAATTGACAGATTCTTGAGGTGTTAATTTAGTTAATAAAAATATTAATCTATTAACTAAATATTTTGAGGATATTTAAATGATAACGCTTACTTATATTTCGGTCAATTACTTTTTTATTTATTAATTAACAATAATATTAACCTTAAGTAACAATCGAAAAGATTACTAAGGTTGTTGAGGTAAATAAAATGACAATCTCTCCATTTATCGGAACAGTTTTTTAACATCTTTCAATTCATCAGCTAAGAGGCCCTCCATATACGTCCTTAGATGGAGGGCCTTTTTTTATATTCGCTCCTCTATAAATGCGGCCAGCCGTCTCCGTCCCAATACAAAGGTCTTATTTGCAAAGTAGGTTTCCCTTTTTTCAAGGCATCGTAGGCATGATTAACGAGGATGCTCGAATTACCGGAAAAGAAAACGGCACAATGCCCCGGTCCAATCCAGCGTTCATCTCCTGCATCAATCAACGTACCGCCTCCTTCCATCATTGAAACCCCATTCTTATCCATATAAGGCCCGCTTATCTCTTTTGCCCGGCCCACGACAATCTTATAGGTGCTTTCAATGCCGCGGCAGCAAAAATCAAACGATACAAACTGGTAATAATACCCGTCTCGATATACAATAAACGGCGCTTCAATTGTATTTGGTTCTTCGTTCCGTGTTGAGATGGAAATCAGTTCAGCTCCCGGAGCAGGCTTCATAGTTGCCGGATCTAATTGGATCAGCTTCATCCCCGACCAAAAGGAACCGAAATTTAACCAAGGCTGGCCTTCTTGATCAAAAATTAAATTAGGATCAATCGCATTGTAGTTATCTGCTGCAGTCGAGTGGATAACATACCCCAAGTCCTTCCATTCATAATCGGGATTTTCCGGATCAAGGGTGGTATTGGTCGTTAACCCTATAGCCGAGGTGTTCTTCCCGAAGGTTGAGACAGAATAATATAAAGAATAAACTCCATTATGAAAATAGATGTCTGGAGCCCATAAACTATCTTCCTCTTTCTCAGGAACATACTCCTTACTCCATTCCGGTAACGATGGAAATATTTGTCCTGCCTGCTTCCAAGTGACCCCATCTTCAGATGTTTTCATTTGAACGCCGTTTCCCGTATGAAAAACGTACCAGAGGTTTCCCTCCTTTGCGATTACCGGATCATGGGCCCATAAATCCCCCTTCAAATTCCATTCCATATCGTAAAAGTTAACTCCGCCAAAGTTATTCGAGTTACTCATCTTGTTCACCAATCCTTTTTAATAGTTTAAGTCATGATTTCCTCAAATTCTATCAAATATTAATAATTAGATTAATACATTAATAATAATATTAACAAAATAACAAAACAAAACGAAGACTTTCTTTCAAAATTCATTAAACATTATGTCTTTCAGTAAATAACAAGACTATATACCCATGAGTATTTAATTCACTCATAGTATTATTAATCCATTAATATTTATATTAATTATTTTAGTTCGTAAGCGCTTTATTGATGGTAAGAAAATCTAACTATAGGAGGGATTTCTAGTTTTAGCAGATTGGATGTATTTTCATATGGATTTGAAAAAAGAGAGGAGAACAACCTAATGAGGAAATGTTTGATACGAAGTTTTTCACTTGTTTTGCTAATGCTTATCTTAATTATCCCAACTACTGCACTTGGTACAGAAAATCCTATTAGTCCGCCAAGCGAAAATAATAATAAGCCACACCTTGACCATCAAGGTGAAACGCCTGATTTTCAAAATGTATCTGTTCACGACCCTTCTATTGTAAAAGATGGTAACACTTTTTACGTATTCGGCTCTCATATTGAAGCTGCTAAATCAACTGATTTAATCAATTGGCAAACATTTACCAATGGCTATACAACGCCTGGGAATAAGATATACGGTGATTTATCTAAAAATATAGCTGGTTCTTTTAAATGGGCCGGTGAAAATGATTCGGACAGCAAGGGCGGTTTTGCCGTTTGGGCTCCGGACGTTTTCTATAATAAAGACTATGTTAATGAGGATGGAACAAAGGGTGCCTATATGATTTATTATAGTGCATCATCTACTTATATCCGTTCTGCTATTGGCTATGCTGTATCGCAAAATGTTGAAGGTCCATATAAGTATGTGGATACTATCGTTTATTCTGGTTTTACTAGAGATGAAGCTTACGATGCAAATAGCACTGTAAATAAGAAATGGGATAATACTAATATTAAAAATCTTATTGATGAAGGTAAATTAGAAGGTCCAAGGTCTGGCTGGTTTAATGGTAATGGTTCTTTTAATAATAGTAACTTTCCCAATGCAATCGATTCTACTGTGTTTTATGACAAGGATGGCAAGCTGTGGATGACCTATGGTTCTTGGTCCGGAGGAATTTATGTACTTGAGATTGATAAGGCCACTGGTAAAGCGATCTATCCTGGTAAAGACGGGAAAACATCTGACGGAAGACTAATTGACCGTTATTTTGGAACCAAAATAGCCGGCGGTTATTATAAATCTGGCGAAGGCCCTTACGTTATCTATGATAAAAATACTGGCTACTATTATTTATATGTAACGTATGGCTGGTTAGGCGCTGACGGCGGTTATAATATGAGACAGTTCCGCTCAACTAGCCCTGATGGTCCTTATGTAGATGCTGCAGGACAAAATGCTGTTCTTCCAGGCAATGTTCAAAATACTCCATACGGAAATAAGATCATGGGTAACTTCTTGTTCGAAAGAAAAGTAGGAGATCCTGGAACAGGAATTGGAGTAGGTTATCTTTCCCCAGGACATAATTCAGTTTACTTGGATTCTAAGTCTGGGCAGCAATTTTTAGTTTTCCATAGCCGCTTCCCACAAAAAGGTGAGTATCATGAAGTCCACGTTCACCAAATGTTTATGAACAAAGATGGCTGGCCTGTGGTTGCTCCTTACCGCTATGCAGGTGAAACACTTGATAAGGTGAACAGACAAGACCTAATTGGTGAATATAAATTTATTAACCAAGGCAAAGAATATTCTGCAGCTATTCATAAATCAGTCTTCATTCGTTTAAATAAAGACAATACGATTACTGGCGATGTGACTGGTACATGGGAAAAGGACAGCCAAAATCAAGTAATACTAGTAATAGATGGCATAACTTATAATGGGGTATTTGTCCGTCAATGGGATCCAACTTCAGAACGCTACGTGATGACATTTACTGCCTTATCAAATGAAGGTGTATCTGTTTGGGGAAGTAAATTGGCAGATAAAACAGATGAAGAAGTCGTAGCAGCTGTTGTCAATGATTTGAAACTTGGTGATACAACAAAAGTCATTTCCAATTTGGCACTTCCTACTGAGGGAACTCGACATACAACGATTTCATGGTCATCATCAGACGAATCAGTTGTTTCTAACACTGGAAAAATAAATCGACCAGAAGCTGGTTCAGAAGCTTTGACTGCAACCCTTACTGCAACAATTACGAAAGGTAATGTCACAGCAACCAAAACCTTTGAAATTACTGTGTTACCATGGACAAACGCTGTGTTAACAGCATATTATGGATTTGATAATAATTTAAGTGACATTAATGGAAAATTTGCTGATGGTAATTTAACCGGAAATAGAATCGATAATACAGGCGGCAGCATTACTTATGCTGCCGGAAAAAATGGCCAAGCCGCCGTATTTAACGGAGCATCTGGCGTTCGCTTACCAGACGGGCTCATAAAAAGCAACCAGTATTCTGTATCGCTTTGGTTAAAACCTGAACAATTAACCACATACACTACAACTTTCTTTGGAGCAAAAGATCCTAATAACTGGGTGAGCCTTCTTCCGCAAGGACCGGCAGCCAATAACACCATGGTCTGGTCAGGCAGCGCAAGATGGTATGATGCCCCTATCGGTTCAACCATCAAAACTGGTGAATGGACACATTTGGCTTTCTCAGTTGATAATGGCACGATTAAAGTTTATGTAAATGGTGTTGAAAAGTATACAGGATCAGACTTCTCCAATATCTTTACGAGTTCCGATGGCAAATTTAGCCTAGCTGTCAACTGGTGGGATACTCCATATAAGGGTTTAATGGATGACTTACGGATTTATGAAGGTGCATTAACACCGTCACAACTTGCGGAATTAGCAAAGACAAACTAATAAAATTTAAAAAATCGTATGGTTGATCCATACGATTTTTTCTTTTAAGCTTTGTTAATTATTGTTTTTAGAGTTACTTGACCGATTACTCTGGATCAGCCACTTTCCAGTCACGTAGACCACTGATTTCCAGCAGTTTACCTAACAAAACCTTCTATTCAGCTCTAGTTAATTCTTTGTCACTGTAATAGAGCCGAAAAAGAATATCCTGATTATAATTCCCAAATCCTGCACCAAATAGTGTTACTCCACCGACATTTTCACTGTCTTCATGGACGGCAATCCGAAACGTCCATTGCTTGTCATGGATGTTTACATCGTCAAGACTCACATCTGATATCCTTATTCCATCCATATATGTTCCCTCAGAAGTAATTCTCAGGCGTTTTAGCAAGCCGTATTGATTGATCTCTGATGGCCACCAGTTAGGCGTATATTTCCCGCGGCTGTCACCAAAATCTCCCGGACTTGTCCACTTACCCAATAAAGTATTATTTAGGGAAAAATAAATATCAGATGGCCAATTGTTATTAGTAAAAGGAGCCTCTGATGATATTTCTAGTGATATTTCTAGTTCGTTAGGTTCCTGATTTCCGAGCAGAAAATTAGGTATTTTATACTCAATAAATCCTTTACTATACCACAACACTTTTGCATTCATGCGGTCAGAGTGAAGAAAGTAACGAGGATCATCAAACTCTCCTATAATTTTTTCTGCGGTTGCCAAACCGCATGTAGGTTCGACATAAAAATCGGTATAATGACCCACTGACACTTCTGTTGCATGGAATTTCTTTATTTCACGCTCTTTCGAAGGGAAAACAATTTCTAACCTCTCAACATTCAGAAAACACCTTTTTTGTAGTCCACCTTTGCCGCGAATTAATTCCGAATGGATGATTTCAGCTTTTTCTAATTTATTGACATGCATGGTCATGATTGCGCTGCTAAGTTCTAGACTTTCAGCCAATTCCTTTACATTTCGCGGGTGCTCAGCCAGGAGATGAATAATTTTTATCCTTACCTTGCTGGCAAGTGCCTCAAAAACAGGCAATGAATGTTCCGTAATATCTAAATTCATTTCTACTTCTCCACCTTAAAAACCATTAATAAATATATTAACAATAATACATTACTACTATAAAGAGGCCTATACAAGACTATATGACAAACTTTCTTTCTTTTTCTAGTACAAAAAAAAGCATACAGGCATCTGTATACTCTTCTCATTTTATGAATTATTAATTATTTATGATAAATAAATCTTTCACCCGGAACCATCATATGGAACTTTTGAGTTGGATAATTCTCTTCTTCTGCAGCTTACCCCACTTCTAAAGATTTATGCTGTGATTGATGCAGCTTCCAATAGTAACTCTTTCGATCCATTAATTCTTGATGAGAGCCTTCCTCAATAATTCTGCCCTTATCGATCACAAGGATGCGTGTTGCATTTTGAATCGTGGAAAGGCGATGCGCAATTATAAAGGAAGTTCTGCCCGCCAGTAAAGTCTCAAGTCCTTTTTGCAAGGCAAGCTCGGTTTCCGTATCGATTGATGATGTAGCCTCATCCAGGATTAAAATTTTCGGATCAGCTAACAGTGCACGGGCAAAGGAGATGAGTTGTCTCTGACCAGTGGAAAGCCTTGTGCCTCTTTCGTTTACCTCTGTTTGATATCTATCTGACAATCCGCTAATAAATGGATGTGCTTGAACCGCTTTCGCCGCTTCGATTACTTCTTCATCTGTAGCATCAAGCCGTCCATACCGAATATTATCCATAATTGTGCCTGAAAAAATAAACGGATCTTGAAGCATGACACCCATTTGCTTCCTGAGAGATGGAATAGTGACCGTGTTAATATCGATATCGTCAATTTCAATTCGTCCTCTGCTTACATCATAAAAACGGCTTAGCAAACTGACGATCGTTGTCTTACCCGAACCAGTTGCCCCGACTAGAGCTATCGTTTCACCCGGATTGACAGAGAAATTAATGTTCTTTAGGATTTGTTCCCCATCTTCATATCCAAAAATAACATCTTTAAATTCTACTTTTCCTTTGATTAAAGGAAGTTCTACAGCATTCGGACGATCTTTGACCGTTGGTTGTTCATCAATCATTTCAAAAATTCGTTCCAAATAGGCTGTTGCATTAATAATCGCATTATAGAAATTCCCGATATTTGCAATTGGTGCCCAAAACATTCCGATATAGCCGACAAATGCCACCAAAGCCCCAACTGATACGCCATTACCAATCAGCGATATACCAACAACATATATTAATGAGGTTGTCAGTATTGAAATGTTTTCAATCGAAGGCCATAACAGAAACTGAATTCGTACTGCCTTCATCCATGAGCTGCGATAACCTTCAGATACATTATTAAAAATGCGTTTATTTTCTTCTTCTCTCGTAAAAGCTTGAGTCACTTTAATTCCATTGATACTTTCATGAATATAAGCATTCATATTGGATTGTTTGTTACTTAACGTTTGCCATGCCTTTCGCTGGGCATTTTTTATAAGGAGGATTACTGCTGCAAGGATTGGAAAACCCAGCATGGCCATAAGCGTTAACTTTACATCAATGGCTAACATAAAACCGATAATCACGAAAAGACTGAAAAGGTCAGTAATCAAATTAATTAGTCCATTAGATAATAGATCACTTAATGAGTTTACGTAGTTTATGACTCTTACTAAAATCTTCCCATGCGGCCGGCTGTCATAAAATGAGAAGGATAGCTTTTGCAAATGGGTAAACAAATCTTTCCTAATATGAAGGATGACACTTTGCCCAATCTGAGACATCATTCTAATCTTAAATTTCATGCAAATTCCGGTTATAAAGAGGGCGATTAAGTAAATTCCGGCCAGACCCCATAAACCAGCAACATCGTTATTTGGAATCTTCTCGTCAATGGCTTTTTTAATCAAATAAGGACCAATTAAATTGGCGGAGCTAGCAATCAGCATGATAAAAACGATTAAAAGGATCTTTTTTCTGTAAGGTTTTAAATAAGCAAACATCCGCTTAAGATGAATAAAACTAAACGGGGACTCCAATTCTTCATCTACATCAAATTTATTGCGCGCCATTGAGATATATCACATCCTCACCATCGTGCTTACCATCAAAATTCCCATTTTGGTTCCTAAACACTTTATAGTAATACCCTTTTTTCGCAAGCAGTTCTTTATGCTTTCCTCTTTCAATTATCGTGCCATTTTCCATTACCAGAATTATATCTGCCTCTTTTACAGATGAAATCCGATGAGCGATAATAAAACAGGTTTTCTCCTTTAAAATGGACTTTAATGTTCGTTGGATACGTAGCTCTGTCTCCATATCCACAGCTGATGTTGTATCATCCAGGATCAGGATGGATGGATTTTTTAGAATCGCCCGGGCTAACGCAATCCTTTGTCTTTGACCTCCGGAAAGACCTACCCCCCGTTCCCCAATAATGGTGTCGTATCCTTCTGGGAGCTTGGAAATAAAATCATCGGCCTCTGCCATTTTGGCAGCAGATTGTACTGCGTCTAAGGTAGCTTCTGGGTTCCCGTAGGCAATATTTCCTTCAATTGTATCTGAAAAAAGAAAGACATCCTGCATTACCATTGCCAAGCTATCCCTTAATTTAGCGATATCCCATTCTTTTACATTAAGACCATCGACTCTTACTTCCCCGCTTGTTGTATCATAAAATCTGCTTAAAAGATTGACTAATGTGGATTTTCCTGCACCGGTTGGTCCGATAATACCAACCGTTTGTCCTGGCATCACTTTAAAGCTGATATCCTTTAAAACCGGTTCGTCACCATAGCTAAACGAAACCTGATTAAAATCCACTACCCCATTGATGTGCTTTACATTAAATCTTTTTCCTTCATTTTTGATCTCTGGTTTTGTATTTAACAAATCTTCCACTTTTTCAGCTGAAGCAATAAACCTCTGAACATCATTGATTAACCATCCAGCCATACGCATTGGATTATTTAATGCCCAAATCAGGGAATTAAAAGTCACTAATTCACCTAAAGTAAGGGAATGATTAATGACCATAGTGCCTCCCACTAAAATCATGACAACCGTTAATACTCCCGCTAGTGAATCGAGGACGGGCAGATACTTCTCCCAAACTCTTGCGGAGGCAAGGTTCTTCTCCTTAAAGGCCTCATTTTCTACTGAAAACTTTTCAATCTCGTAATCTTCCTTCGCAAAGGCCTTAACGACTCGATTCCCGCTAATGTTTTCCTGCACTACTGAATTCAGCCTGGCAAACTGGCTCCTGATCGCCGAAAAAGTAGGTTTAACGGTAAAGGATAAACGCGTAGCAAAAAAGCCGATAATTGGTGTGACTGCCAGCATGGCCAATGCTAATAGCGGGTTAATATAAAACATAAACCCAATCGCAAATAGTAAAATGGTAAGGTTTTCAAAAATCATATAAATAACCCAAGCCGTAAAATGCCTTACAGCTTCCATATCACCGGTCATTCGGGCCATAATATCTCCCGTTTTGGTCCGGTCATAAAAACTGAAATCCAACTGGTTAAGCCGGTCATACATCTGCCCTCTTATCGTTAATATGACACCTTGAGAAATAACTTCAAAAATCAATTGATAATTATAGCGGATAATGGTTTTAACTAGAGTTACTATGATCATTGACCCCAAAAGATACCATAATAGACCGTTCTGATGTCCATAAATGACCTTATCAATGATTTTACCCGCGATATATGGATTGATCATATTTAATACGGAAACAACAAGAGCCAAAAAAAGACCAAAAAATAATCTAACACGAGAATTCCTTATATACCCCCATGCCCAACGCATGCTTTGCATGATCGACTTCCTCCTCCCCGAAGAGCTTTTAAACATAAATACATCATATTATTGGATTTTCCATTATATGTATGGACATAAGTATATTAGGTCCATAGCAAGAGTTTGTTTATTTTTCACCCATGTTTCTTTCACCTCAATTATAAAAATAAAAACATTCATTAACCTATTATAGTGTTATAATCAAAGAATAAAATGTATAATCATAACAAAAAATTGCACAATCCTAACATTTGAGGAGAAAGAAAATGCTCCAATTACTAGCCCCGCCTTTGCCGACTCTTCTAGCGGCAGGTGAACATACCTTCGATATTGGTGAATCACATATAAACCGGAACAACATTGGTGTTTTTGATTTATTAGTGGTTACAAAAGGACAATTACACATGGGTGAAGACTATCATAAATTTCAGGTTTGTGAAGGAAAGACCCTTATCCTCTCCCCAGATCGGCATCATTTTTCAATCTCACCGTGTGATCAAGTTACCCATTTTTTTTGGTTTCATTTCATTACATCGAAAGGATGGAAGGATCTTACCATCTCTAAACCTTTTCATAACAATGAGAAAAAAGCTTTAGAATGCAGAAACGTCTTTTCTGAAAACCCTTTCGGAATAACACTACCTAAATTTTGTCAATTATCCAATCCCGAAGCTGTTGAAAGGCTGTGCTCAAAAATTATTACATCCGAAAATGAATCGATTTACTCCGGGGAATGGCAGCGACAAATACTCTTTCAACAATTGCTTCAGGAACTTTCAAATCATTTGCACTTAGCTAACTCTATGCCTGCCTTGGCTGTTGCAGAAAAAGCTGCCGTTTATTTGAGAAAGAATTATGCAAAAAAGATTACATATGAGGATCTTGGTCATGCGCTTCGATTCCATCCAAACCATATTGCAAGATGCATGATTCAGGCATTGGGCTGCACACCGATTGAATATGTTAATAAAATTCGAATGGATCAAGCAAAGATCTTACTAGTTTCAACCGATTGGAATATTGATAGAATTTCAGAAAGCTGTGGGTTTACTCAATCCGCCTATTTTAGTAGAACCTTTAAAAAACTAGAGGGTTTATCACCTAATCAATTTCGAAAACAATATATAGGAAAAATCCCGATAAATAACTCATGATAGTAGAAAAAAAGCAATCGTCCGATTTAGCTTCATATTTATAATACTTTAATAAAAAAAGCACCATTATGATCAAGAAAATGATCATAATGGGCTTTCCAAACTACCTTAAAGGAGCAAAATCCTTTATTTCTCCAAGAATTTGTTCAATTTCCAGTAAAACGTCATTACTTAATTCAATATCAACCGCTTTAACATTTTCCTCAATTTGCTGTGGCCGGCTGGCTCCGATAATAGCCGAACTAATACTCGGAAGACGAAGAATCCAAGCAAGTGATAACTGACTTAACGTAACTCCCAATTCACTAGCCAGCTCATTCAACTTTTGCACAGATTCAAGTACATCATTCCTAAAATAGCTATTGATAACCCAGTTGGTCGCATCATTAGCTGCCCGGCTATCTTCTGGTTTTTCAGTATTTGATTTATATTTCCCCGTTAATATCCCCTGAGCTAATGGTGAAAAGACGATTTGCCCCAGTCCTTTTTCGGTACAAACCGGCAGTATCTCGTTTTCTATATATCTCTCAAGCATATTATAGATGGGCTGATTAGATATTATTGGTCTTAAATAATTGGCCTTTCCAATCCCCACCGCGTTTTCAATTTGTGAGGCACTCCATTCACTTACACCGGCATATAATATTTTCCCTTGCCTGATTAAATCATCTAAAGCATATAAGGTTTCCTCAACGGGCACCTCCGGATCAAAACGGTGACATTGATAAAGATCAATATAATCCAACCCTAAACGTTTTAGGCTGGCATCACATTGTTCCAAGATATGCTTTCTGGAAAGTCCGCGTTCGTTTGGCCCAGCTCCCATTGGGAAAAATAGTTTGGTTGCTACGACGTAACTGCTTCTCGGATAAGCTTTTAATGCCTCGCCCAGCACCTCTTCTGCTTTTCCCCCTTCATACGCGTTAGCAGTATCAAAAAAGTTGATGCCTAGTTCATAGGCTTTATGAATACAATCATATGCGGTTTGGTTGTTAACAGCCTTTCCGTAGGTTAACCAGCTGCCTAAACCAATTTCACTAATCTTTAAACCACTATTTCCAAGTTTTCGATATTTCATTTATCCTTCCTCCTTCTTTAGTTGTTTCATATATTAGGAACTTACAGCTGCAGCTTTTTTATTTACGACTAATACCTTTTTCTCCCATGCCCTGCTCTTCCATCTAAAATACATGACAATCCCTCTAAACCACTCATCTACGATAAAGGCAATCCATACTCCCGCTAAGCCCAGACCAAAATGAATTCCTAAGATATAAGATATTGGAACAGCAAGCCCCCACATGGAGAGAACTCCCATTTTTACGGAAAAAGCGGCATCCCCAGCTGCCCTCAGTGAATTTACTACGATTAAATTGAAGGTCCTGCCTGGTTCAAGAATTAAACATAATAATAATAAAGTACTGCCTGTATGAATAATTTCTTTATTATTTGTAAACAGACTCATTAAGTCTTCTCTGAAAAAAGAAACTAAAATGGAAACTAAAATGGAAATAACAAAACTGGATTTAAGGCTCTTAAATAATTGACGATACGCTCCTTCATAGTCTCCCGCTCCAACACGGTATCCTATTAGGATTTGTGTCCCCTGTCCCATCGCTAATCCAAACAGCATAATAAAGGACATAATATCCCAAGTATAAACACGAGTAGATAAGGCAGCTGCTCCAAGTATAGCTGTAATGGCTGTCATGGCCATTTGGCTGGTATTGTAACTGATTTGTTCCCCGGCAGCTGGGATACCAACTTTTAGGATTTTTTTAATAAGCGGTAAATCGAAATGAAAATAATCTTCTCGTTTAATTCTTATTGGGAGCCGCTTATACATAAGAATAAAGGCAATAATGAGAGCTGACGCCCTGCTAAAAGCAGTTGAAAGGGCTACCCCTTTTACTCCCATTTCAGGGAATCCGAATAAGCCGTAAATAACCAAACTGTTTCCCGCTAAATGGATCACATTCATCATAATCGATACAAACATGGCTTCTCTAGTAAATCCATTTGCCCTAAGAATAGAAGAAACAGTAATTAAGATGGCCTGTAAAAATAAGGTTCCGCCGACAATCGATAGATACTCATAACCTATCGCGGCAATATCATCTTTAAGGTGGAATAACTCTAATAGCTGGCCTTTAAAAATGACCATTAAACAGCTTACAACTAAGCCAATTACCAAATTGATCGATACTGAGACAGCAGCCGCTTGTTTAGCACCTTCCCTCAAGCCGGCCCCTAAATATTGTGAAATAAGTACAGCCGTCCCAGTTGCAGTAAAACTAAATATTAGAATACCAAAAAAGACAAGTTGATTTGCCACTCCGACAGCGGCCACAATATCATCAGAAATATGCGACAGCATGATGGTGTCGGTGCTCCCCATGATCATTTGAAGCAGCAATTCAATAAAAATTGGCCAGGTAATGGCAAGTAAAGTTATTTTTCTATTATTTTGATCAATTGAATTTCCCATTTTTTATCTTCACCTCCTACAGAAAAAGATTCATATCAAAAAGATGATATGAATCTTTTTCTCTCTTTTTTGTAAATGCACTGAATGTCCGTTTTATTTAATTACTTAGGAAGCCCAAGGTTTGGAGTTCCATCCGGATTCCAGGTAAACTCTTTCGCACATGTGTGCCGATTCGGATCATAGAGCGGGTCTCCAACAATCTCTGTATAGTTTCTCACGTGGTAGACAAGGATATCCTTGCTTCCGTCTTCAGAAACTGTAAAGCTGTTATGACCAGGACCGTACTGGCCTGCTTCATAGTTAGTTTTGAATACAGGTTCTGTAGATTTACTCCAGGAGTTTGGATTCATTACATCACTGTTTTCATCCGCAGTTAGTAGTCCCATGCAATAATTTTCGTCGGTAGCACTTCCCGAATAAGAAATGAATATTTTACCGTTTCTCTTTAAAACCGCTGGTCCTTCATTTACCCAGAAGCCAATCGTTTCCCAATCATATTCTGGTTTTGCAATCATCACTTGCGGTCCTATGATGGTCCAAGGGTTTTCTAATGGTGCAATGTATAGATTGGAATTACCTCTGATGTTAGGATCCTTTTGAGCCCAAACAAGATATTGCTGACCATTATGCTCAAAAGAAGTAGAATCTAGGGCAAATGATTCCCAATCGGCATTGATTTGCCCCTTTTCTTCCCATTTTCCTTCTAGCGGGTTAGCAGATTTATTTTCAATTACGAACATGCGGTGTTGGAAAAGTCCATCAATAATTTCCTTTGATGGCGCAGCCGCGTAATATATATACCAGCTGCCATTAATGTAATGAATCTCCGGTGCCCAAATCAGTGCGCTCATTGGTCCTGTTTCATGCTTTCTCCAAGCAACCGCGGTTTCTGCATCCGCTATGCCTTGGATTGTTTTTGAACGTCTAACCTCGATACGGTCATATTCAGGAACAGATGCAGTAAAGTAATAGTATCCGTCCGTATGTTTATATACCCATGGATCCGCTCTTTGCTCGATAATCAGATCCTTTGATGTTTTGGCTTCTTCGATTGTTACTTTTACCATGATAATCTCCCCTATAACAAGATGTCAGCTATTCTAAATTATTTTGCATCTGCTACCGGAACGCCAAAATTCGGTGTACCATCTTCGTTCCAAGTAAAAATCTGAGCCCGAGTATGGCGGTTTGGATCCCATAACGGGTCACCCTCAATATTCTGATAATTACGCGCATGATAGATAAGAATATCTTGGCTTCCATCTTCAGAGACCGTGAAGCTGTTATGTCCTGGTCCATATTGGCTTGTTTCTTCATTTGTTTGAAACACAGGTGTTTCTGATTTTTTCCAAGATGTTGGGTCTAATAAATTATTATTTTCATCTGCAGACAGGAGACCCATGCAATAATTGTAATCTGTGGCACTCGCAGAATAGGCGATGAATATTTTTCCGTTTCTCTTTAAGACCGCTGCACCTTCGTTCACTAAAAAGCCGATGGTCTCCCAATCATACTCAGGTTTTGTAATCATTACTTGAGGACCTTCAATCGTCCACGGAGTCACCATTTTAGCGATGTAAAGATTTGAGTTTCCAACAATTTCAGGGTCTCTTTGTGCCCAAACATAATATCTTTGCCCCTTATGCTCAAAGGTAGTAGCATCAAGTGAAAAGGACTCCCAATCTGTTTTCACTTGCCCCTTTTCTACCCAAGATCCTTCAAGCGGGTTCTCGGAATCATTTTCAATCACATACATACGATGGTCAAAAATCTCGTCTGCTCTAGCAGCCGCATAATAGATATACCATTTTCCGTCGATGTAATGAATCTCAGGTGCCCAAATATTGGCGCTCATCGGGCCCTCTTCATGCTTTCTCCAAGCAACTATAGGTTCGGCTTCGCCTAATCCCTGAATTGTTGCCGCCCTTCTGACTTCAAGCCGGTCATATTCTGGGACCGATGCTGTGAAATAGTAGTAACCATCTGTATGTTTATATACCCATGGATCGGCACGCTGCTCGACAATGGGATTATTTAATGTTTCAGCCTTTGGCATAATTGATCACCTTTTCCGTTTAATTTCTAACTTTAACTTGATGACTAACTTTGACTACTTCATTTAGAAACTTTAGAGCGGTGAAACGGTCTCTTAGCTGATGAGCTTCGGTTAAACTACGCACCACAAGATCTTCGTCAATTCCCAATTGTCCCGGCATTGTTTCGCCTCCAACTTGTTCTATAAGCTCACGTAGTTGAGAAGCTTTTGGAATAGCCCCGTATACAGCTCTAATTTCTTGAATGTTTTCTTTAATATTTTTCACGATACTATCATCATCAGTTGTTTTAATATTATCCTCTAATTTTGTAAATTCCGAAATTAGTTGGATAAAGTCCCTTTCATATACATCCGCTAGGAGAGAAACCGCCACCCCTACCTTTGCCCCATGAAGGACTTGAGGGCGGTTTTGTCGTAAAAATTCCATCTCCCAATAGTGTGAAAGGTGATGTTCCCCTCCAGAAGCAGGATGGGATTGGCCAAATAATAACATGGCTAAACCGGATTTAATGAGGGCCTCAATGAGGATACGAATGCCTTCTTCATCTACAGCGGCAATTTTATCTGCTTTTTCAACGCATATATCAAGTGCTTCTCTTGTAATTTTTGCAACTAGCGGGCAATATGGCTCACCGACAGTGAGATTTCCAAAATTCCAATCTGCCAGGGATGTATATTTGGCTAACATATCCCCCAATCCTGCTGCAATCATTTTCTTTGGTGCATTTCGTAATACGTGTAAATCAGCAAATACCGCAATTGGCGCCATCATTTGAAAAGTTTGCTTTATTCCTCTAACAATTAATGGTGCTCCCATTGATGTAAAGCCATCGACAGAAGGAGCAGTAGGGACAGAAATGAACGGAATTTTTATCTTAGTACTTGTAAAGCGAGCGATATCATGGATGGTACCAGAACCTACAGCTATAATGACATCAGTATCTTGAGAAGTATCTAACAATGCTTGCACTAAAGACTTTTCGTCCGCCACTACATCATTATTCTCGTCAGGCTTTAATAAACAGGTAGAATAACCAACCTTAGTTGCTGATAAATATTTGGTTAGGTCTGCTCCAGCAACACGAAAAGTATGTTCGTCTGCAATGATGACTGCCTTTTTAAAAGCTTTTCTTTCTAAGTAGACTGCTGCTTCCCTTAATACATTGTTGCCAACTAAAATTGTCTCAATCGGTATCCCATTATGATGATTGCCGCAGTCACAACTGTTTGCTAGACTGATAATTTCTGTTATTACTCTTTCCATTATTGTTCCTCCTGCTCCTTCAAAAATTTACCCTCATTCTTGCTTTACTTAATTGGCTGTTAGCCCGAATTTATACTTTGTTACAGATGTGTACACTTGGTCTTTTTCTAAGACCCAAGAAGGAAAATTAGGATGGTGGATGGCATCTGGCAGCCCCTGGGTTTCTAAACAAATGCCAAGGTATTTACGGGAAGGAACACCATAAATCTCACCTTCTGACTTTATTTGGTTTCCAGAGTAAACGACTACTCCAGGCTCATCTGTTTCAATTGTCAATGTACGGCCACTCTCGGAATCTTTAAGAATAATTTCCTGGTCATGGTTTGATGTTAGTAAAAAGGGATGATCATACCCATTGCCGGCTAATTGATTTTGAGGATAATTGGAGTCAACCCCGGATTGAATGAATCTATCACTAGTAAAATTAAATGGTGTGCCTTCAACGTCCAGTAGTTTTCCGGTTGGAAGTAATTCATCATTTAATTCTAGGAACTTATCACTCTTAATAGATAGAGAATGGTTGAGAATGTCCCGTTTAATATTTCCACTTAGGTTAAAATAGGAATGATTGGTCATATTTAATAGTGTACTTTCATCCGATAATCCAGAATATTGGATGGTTAGTTCATTATTATTATTGACTGTATAGGTTACCTTTACGTTTAAATTTCCAGGGTAACCTTCCTCTCCATCCGGACTTAGGTATGAAAATTGAACACTTACTTCTTCGTCATTCTCGGTAACGGAGGCATCCCAAATAACTTTATCAAACCCTTTATTCCCCCCATGGAGGTGGTTGTTGTTTTCGTTTTTTGCCAGGGTATATGTTTTTCCATCAAGATCAAATGATCCACCCTTTATCCGGCCAGCCACACGTCCTACAACCGTTCCAAAAAAATAACTTCCATTTTGATATTCTTGTAACGTGTCATAGCCTAAAACAATATTTTCATAGTTTCCTTCTTTATCAGGAGTGATGATTTTAGTAATAATACAACCATAATTGATGCATGTTAGTTCCATACCGTGGTCGTTTACAAGTGTAAATGAATTAACGGTTTGATTGTTTATTTGACCAACCTTCTCTTGGATAGCTTTCATATCAATCCTGCCTTTCATTCTTCTATGTTCGCTCGTATTGATAACATTTAAATACAAAAATAGTTCCATCTCCTTTCAATCAGGGGATCAAAAGGAGATGGAATAAGCATGAGTTACTTGCGTTTAGCTAAACGGATTACATTCCAAGATAATTTAGGCAGTACAGCTGTTACTCCGCCATTATCAGCCTTAGCATTTCCGTTAGAATGAGGTGCAACAGGTGTACCTTTAGCGGAATTGGTTTGCTTGATATCATCATTTTCAAGTACGATATGCTCTACTACTTGGTAACCTTCGAAGTTACGGATGTCGACAGCTAACTCTAAACCTTCTTGAAGGTGACGGTTTACAGCAAAGATGGTTAATGTTTCATGTTCTTCGTTGTAAACAGCAGTTGACTCTAAATATGGAACATCAGTGAAATCTTTACTATCATACTTAGGGCTTGAAATGATTGGATTTAATGATACACCACGGCCAAAAACAGAAGTATGCATATAAGGATAGAAAATCGTTTGCTTCCAAGCCGGCCCGTTGTCTTCGGTCATAATTGGCGCAATAACATTAACCAATTGTGCAAGACAGGCAATTTTCACCCGATCTGCATGCTTTAACATAGTAATAAGCATACATCCTACTAATAAAGCATCTTCAAAGTTATAGAGATCTTCTAATTGTGGTGGTGCAATACTCCAAGGTTCAATTAGTTTATCCTGCTCTCTGCTGTGATACCAAACATTCCATTCATCAAATGAAAGATTTATATTCTTTTTGCCTCGTTTTTTAGCTTTAATATAGTCGGCAATGGAAATGACAGATTTAATAAAGTCATCCATTTCTAAAGAAAGAGCTAAATAGTTAGAAATTTCATTATCATGGTTGCCGTAATATTGGTGAAGCGAAATAAATTCGACATGATCATAGGTATGGTCAAGGACAGTTGCTTCCCAATCTGCAAATGTCGGCATATTTCGGTGCGAACTTCCACATGCAACAAGCTCGATTGTAGGATCAACCCACTTCATTACTTTTGCCGCTTCTTGGGCAAGGCGGCCATATTCAGCAGCCGTCTTGTGACCGATTTGCCATGGACCATCCATTTCGTTACCTAAACACCAGGTCTTAATGTTATAAGGATCGTTTACTCCATGGGATTTTCGTAGATCGCTATAGTAAGAGCCGCCGGGATGGTTACAATACTCAACTAAATTTCGAGCAGCATCAATCCCGCGTGTTCCGAGGTTAACGGCCATGTTTACATCCGCGTTTACCAGCTGGGCCCATTTCATAAACTCATTTGTTCCCATTTCGTTAGTTTCGGTTGTACGCCAAGCCAATTCTAATAGACGTGGGCGATTTTCAAGAGGACCTACTCCATCTTCCCAGTTATAGCCTGAAACAAAATTTCCGCCTGGGTAGCGAACAAGGGGAACCTGAAGTTCTTTTACCATTTCAATTACATCTTGACGGAATCCATTTTCGTCGGCTTGAGGATGTCCTGGCTCATAAATCCCGCCATATACTGCACGACCCAAATGTTCAATAAAAGAGCCATATATACGATTATCAATCTCGGATACTTTAAAATCTTTCTCTAAGATCATCTTTGCCTTTTTGGCAGCCATTGTTATTCTTCCTCTCATATCCTGCTACATACAATCATGCAAGTAAATAGATATATTATCAAAATAATTTAATAGTAGAGATTACCGACTAACTAACCTTTTCCCATTTCGGTTTACCAGCAAATGGACAGCTTTTGTTTTTAAACTTGGCTCGATAGCGGACAATACATCCACTATGAGCGCAAGTCGTACCGTATTGAAAGGAAGGACAGTTTTCACAAATTTTTAATCTTGCTTCGTAGACTTCATCCGATACAATAACAGAGCCATCTTCCTCAGCCTCTTTTACGAGTTCATCGATGACATCTTCTGTTACAATTACACTTTCGATGCAGCCTTTGCATAGACTTTTTTCACTCACTGTAATTTCCCGCCTTCTTAGTTATTCAATAACTAATGTAACAACAGACATTGCTGGAAGTTTGATCGCCAATTTGTTGTTTTCCACAGTTACATCCGTAAATTCAACTGGCTTAACCACTTCTGGCTGTTCAAATGTATTGTGAGCATTCATATTGTCGGCTGTAATAATCGTACCTGAAACGTTTGTCACTGCTGCCTGAACGCCGCGAAGATCTAGATCCAAAACAGCTTCATTTTGGTGATCAATATTACAAAAGCTGATATGAACCTTACCTTCAGTATTTTTTGATGCAGATACAGTTACTTGTGGTAATGTTTCTCCATTGTACTCATATGAGCCAAATGAAGAATCAACAGCCAAAAGTTCTGCGTCCTGGTGGACCTTGTACATATCAAATACATGATAGGTAGGAGTAAGAATCATTTTTTCGCCTTCTGTTAAAATCATGGCCTGAAGTACATTGACAGTTTGGGCAATGTTCGTCATCTGAACACGGTCACTATGATTATGGAAGATGTTAAAGTGCAATCCTGCCACTAACGCATCACGGATTGTATTTTGTTGATATAAGAATCCTGGATTTGTTCCTGGCTCTACATCAAACCATGTTCCCCATTCATCTATTATCATGCCGATACGTTTTTGAGGATCATATTTATCCATGATAGTGCTGTGTTTTGTGATTAACTCATCCATATGAAGTGCTTTTTTCATGGTAATAAACCATTCATCTTCCGGAAAATTAATAGCAGATCCTTTACCCAGCCAGAAATCTCCTGGAATGGTGTAATAGTGAAGGCTTAGCCCATCCATTAACCAGTGGGCATTTTTCATTAACACTTCTGTCCAATTATAATCATCGACATTGGCTCCGCCGGCAATTTTATAAATTTTATTATCACCATAGTTTCTTACATATGTTTGATAACGACGATATAGGTCGGCATAATATTCAGGTCGCATGTTACCACCGCAGCCCCAGTTTTCGTTACCTACGCCGAAATATTTTAATTCCCATGGCTCATCATGACCATTCTCACGGCGCCAGTTAGCCATTGGTGATTCGCCTTCAAATGTCATGTATTCAACCCATTCGGACATCTCTTGAACAGTACCACTCCCCACATTTCCGCAAATATAAGGCTCACACTCTAGCAATTCACAAAGAAGCATAAATTCGTGGGTTCCAAAGTGGTTGTTTTCTACAACGCCGCCCCAGTGTGTATTAACCATGCGCTTGCGGTTTTCCTTAGGACCAATGCCATCCTTCCAGTGGTATTCATCGGCGAAACATCCGCCCGGCCAGCGGAGGACTGGAACCATAATGTTCTTTAATGCTGCTAACACATCATTACGAATACCCTTTGTATTTGGGATGGAAGAATCTTCACCAACCCAAATGCCTTCATAAATGCATCTTCCAAGGTGTTCTGCAAAATGGCCATAGATATTTTTATTGATTTTTCCTTTTTGAATATCCGTGTTGATAATTACATTATTCGCCAACATTAACGCCTCCATTTTTTAGATTGATAGAATTTAAAAGGAGTCCACAACTCTTGTATTATTGGTTTATTAAAAGAAATTTATAGACGGTCTTTGATTTTGTTTATGATGCTATCAGGGGTAAATCCATATTCTTTAGCAATCCTAGAAATGTATGTGTCAACTTAATAGCAGGGCTATTATTTTACTAATAGCCCTGCTTATTATAGTTAAAAAGATTACTTAATTAGTGCCACTTATTAACGAAAAATAACGTCATTCCAACGGATTTCGTTATTGAATGCATGAGTGTTTGTGTCTTTATTAATAACTAGGTACTCGATTCCAGCTAGTTCAGCAAAATCTCTAAGCTGCTCAGTTGTTACATTATAAGAGAAGCCAGTATGGTGCGCCCCGCCCGCTTGGATCCAGTTTTCAACCGCTTGGCTTAATGATGGCTGAGTCTCCCATAATACCCGTGCAACAGGAAGTTTTGGCATATCTTTTTCCGGCTGTACAGCATCCACTTCATTAACAAGCAGACGGAAACGGTGTCCAAGGTCAACAATGGTTGCATTTAGGGCAGAGCCGCCTCTTCCATCAAACACGATTCGAGCAGGATCTTCCTTACCGCCAATTCCAAGTGGATGAACCTCGATTTTTGGACGTGTTGCTGAAATGGTTGGGCAAACCTCAAGCATATGGGCACCAAGGACCATTTCTTTACCTGGCTCAAAATGATACGTGTAATCTTCCATGAAGGAAGTTCCTTCATTACCCGCAATAATTTTCATCAGCCTAACAAGAGCAGCTGTTTTCCAGTCACCTTCACCAGCAAAACCATAGCCCTGTTCCATTAAACGCTGTACAGCTAAACCAGGTAGCTGACGCATACCATGTAAATCTTCAAAAGTAGTTGTGAATGCAGTATAACCGCCTTCAGTTAAGAATGCTTTCATACCAAGTTCAACTCTAGCTTGATAACGGATGGAATCCCGAACTGGACCATCAGTAAGTCCTTCTTGAGTAATATCGTATTGCTCTTCGTATTCAGCCATTAACTGGTCAATTTCTTGTTCAGTTACATCGTTCATGCGTTGAACGAGGTCACCTACTCCGTAACCGTTTACTGTCCAGCCAAACTTGATTTGCGCTTCTACCTTATCACCATCTGTTACCGCTACTTGGCGCATATTATCACCAAATCTTGCAACCTTAAGGTTTTTGCTTTCCTCAAATGCTACTGCTGTTCTCATCCAGCTACCAACACGTTCTCTTACTTCTGGATTTTCCCAATGACCAACTACAACCTTACGTTTTACATTCATTCGTGCTGCGATGAATCCATGTTCACGGTCACCATGTGCAGCCTGATTCAAGTTCATGAAATCCATATCGATTGAATCCCAAGGAATATCACGATTAAATTGTGTAGCTAAATGCAGATAAGGCTTTTGTAGTGCAGAAAGACCTGCAATCCACATTTTTGATGGTGAGAATGTGTGCATCCAAGTAATGATACCCGCACAATTTTCATCAGCATTTGCTTCTAGAATCAATTTGCGAATTGAATCAGAATCTTTTACTACTGATTTAAAAATCAACTTATAAGTTACTGCAGAATCATCAGCCAACCCGTTTACGATGGTTTTTGAGTTTTCCTCAACTTGACGTAGTACATCTTCTCCGTATAATAATTGACTTCCTGTTACAAACCAGAATTCATAAGCTTTTGTTGTTAACAAGATAATTCCTCCTAAGTAAATGCAAGATATTTTTATAGCAATAATTAATTAGTAATCTATAACCAGTTATCCGTACAAGTTATGTCTGATTAAAGCGGTTGCTTTCCTCTAAGTCTACTTTTGTCCGTAATAGGCATTTGCACCATGCTTGCGAAGATAATGTTTATCAAGCAAGAATTGGTCAATAGGTTTAATTTGTGGGTTTAGGATATAAGTGTTTAACGCCATTTTGGCCACTTCTTCTAAAACTACAGCATTGTGAACGGCTTGGTTTGCGTTTGTCCCCCAGCTAAATGGAGCATGACCTGATAATAAAATTCCAGGCATTGCAACAGGGTCAAGTCCTTCTTTTTCAAATGTTTCTATAATGACATTTCCTGTTTCAAGCTCGTATCCCCGTTCAATTTCCTCTTTAGTCAGGGTGCGTGTACATGGAACTTCTCCGTAAAAATAATCCGCATGTGTTGTTCCAAGTGCTGGAATTGGACGTCCTGCTTGAGCCCAGCTTGTAGCCCCTGGAGAATGTGTATGAACAATTCCGCCGATTAGCGGGAGTGCCCGATATAAAGCAAGATGTGTTGGTGTATCTGAAGAAGGTCTTAATGACCCTTCAACAATATTTCCATCTAAATCTAAGACAACAAGATCATCAATTTGTAACTCATCATACGGAACACCACTTGGTTTGATAACCACAAGACCTGTTTCACGGTCAATCCCGCTCACATTTCCCCAAGTAAAAGTAACCAAACCATGTTCTGGAAGTTGTAAATTAGCTTCCAATACTTCTCTTTTCAATCTTTCTAACATACTGTTTCTTCCTCCTTCTTCTCTAAGGAGCTTTCCTTTTTAATCTTTTTCAACGTTTTCATGACATTGTTTTCGCCACGGCCAAAGTAGTCGTAAAGGCGTGCATATTCATTGAAAAGTTGATCGTAAGCCCCTGCATAATCTTTAATTGGCTGATAGATATAATCTTTTACTCTTCCCATATCTTTGGCTGCATCTATAATATGATCGTAACCGCCGCGCTCTTTTCCAGCTGCAACTGCTCCGAACATCGCAGAACCAAGGGCTGGAGTCTGTGAAGAAGCTGAGATTTTAATATCCATATTTAATACATCCGCATAAATTTGCATCATCATCGCATTTTTCTCAGCAATTCCGCCTGCAGCGTATACCTCATTTACTGGTACACCATTGTTACGGAAGGTCTCAACGATCATCCGGGTACCATAAGCAGTTGCTTCAATTAATGCACGATAGATTTCTTCTGGCTTTGTTAAAAGAGTAGCACCAAGAAGAACACCAGTTAGATCCGCATCTACAAGGGTTGAGCGATTGCCGTTCCACCAATCTAACGCAAGAAGACCGCTTTCACCAACTTGTAATTGGCTTGCCTTATCTGTTAATAGTTGATGAATGTTAACCCCTTTTTCTTTTGCTTCTTCATGATAGCTCGCTGGAACACAATTCTCAGTTAACCATTCGAAGTGGTCACCCACACAAGATTGACCTGCCTCATAACCCATAAACCCAGGGATTACACCATCCTCAACTACACCACACATACCTGGAACAATTTTCTCTTCTTCTCCCAACAAAATGTGACAAGTAGAGGTTCCCATGATCATTAATAATTTACCGGGTTCCGTGATCCCAACGGCAGGAACAGCTACGTGTGCGTCAACATTAGCAACTGCAACGGCTGTACCAGGATTTAAACCGGTTAGCTTTGCAGCCTTTTCAGTGATTTCCCCTGCTTTTGATCCAATTGGAACAATCTTTGTGGAGAGTTTATCTTCCACCACATTTTCCAATCGTGGGTCAAGTGCTTTGAAAAATTCATTGGATGGATAACCATCTTGCTTATGCCAAATCGCTTTATAGCCAGCCGTACAACTATTTCTATTAATCGCTCCAGTTAACTCAGAGATAACCCAATCAGTCGCCTCTAAGATTTGGTTTGCAGCATCGTATATTTCAGGTGCTTCATTTAAGATTTGCCATACTTTTGGGAAAAGCCATTCAGAAGAAATCTTGCCGCCATAACGCTGTAAGAACTGTTCTCCGCGGGCTTCAGCGATTTCATTTAAGCGATTTGCTTCATCTTGTGCCGCGTGATGTTTCCAAAGTTTCACATAACTATGAGGGTGGTTGCTAAACTCCTCTTTGAAGCATAATGGTGTACCATTAGCATCAATTGGCAGGACCGTACAAGCAGTAAAATCAATTCCTAATCCAATAACATCATCTTTAGAAACTTGTGCTTGCTTTAATACTTCTGGAATAGTAATCGCTAAAACTTCAAGATAGTCTGCCGGATGCTGTAATGCCCAGTCATGCTCTAACTTTGTTGTTCCATTCGGTAAGAATTCATCCATTACACCATGGGTATAGGGTTTTACAGCAGTCGCTACTTCTTTGCCTGTTCCTACTTCAACAAGTACAGCTCTTCCTGATTGTGTACCATAGTCGACACCAATCGAATACTTAGCCATCAAAATCACCTGTCCTTTATAAGAATACGTTTACAAAAACTAATTTAAAGGGCTTTCATTTTACGATTTAATTCAATGAAAATATTATTCTTTTTTAAGTATTTATCATACGTACAAGATTGCGACGAATTGATGATAATATTATCATTAATACTTACAAGTTATTCGAATAACTCTAACTTGTACGTATAACCTTAATTAGATTTTACCATCTATCTTATTTTTTTCAATGGTATTTTAAAAATTAATTCAAGTTTTCTGGTCCACTAGTAATACGGACACGATTAAGATCAAATACTTGTACCTTCATGTTATTATCTCGTTCCAATTAGTCATAAACTAAATTACTTTTAAGACATTCCTATTAAACTATTTTTCAATCCGTTTTTTTCCCCAAATTACGGTACCCTCTTGATTCATCCCAGTGAACACCAAACTTCCATTCCAATTCTCCCAATCCCAGCCTGGAATAACCTTTACCGTATATTTCCAAAAATCTTTCGGGGCCACTCCGGGGTCATAGATTGACAGTTCTAAGGTGTTCTTTCCTGTTAACTTCCAACTACTTTTATCATTATGTCCCTTTATTTTTCCATTTGGTAATAGGTGAAGCTCCTCGGAATTTTGCATACCTTCATCAAAACGGTTGAAAATAATTTGCTCCCAGTTTCCAATGATATTGGACTCTGTGATTTTTTGCTCTGTTTCTCCTGCATACCGTTCAGGAGAAACAACAGGCCAGCCATCCTCTGTCCAGAACATTTTTCTTACATGTAAATGGGACCAATACTTATCCTCACCAGCCCTGGCATTGTGAATGAGGTAAAAATCATCGCCATCTTGCAGCAAGCCATTGTGTCCCGTTCCGATCCAGCCAGGATCTTTCCCAAAGGAATAAGCACCAACAAGTTTATTACCAGTATCAAAGGAATCATCACCAATGTCGATCATGTTGTTTTCGTTATAATCTAAAAAGGGTCCTGTTATGCTTTTAGATCGAGCGACTCTTACATTGTACGAATCTTCTAACCAATCATAAGAAACAGTTAAATAATAATAACCAGTATTTTGGTTATAGATGATTTCAGGCCCTTCAATACCAAAATTCATGTCCTTTCTTTGGGCGATCAGCGTACCTTCATCATCAGGATTTGCTAATTTTCCCGTATTCTTATCGACCTTTGTAATGAAAATTCCGCCGAAATAAGAACCATATACCATCCATGGCTGTCCCTGTTCATCAAATGTAAGATCTGGATCGATCGCATTGACGGTATTGGCATCACCTTCTTTTGATTTAAAAACAGCACCCTCGTCCTTCCATAGTCCTTCAATTGTGTCACTTGTCGCAAGTCCAATGTAAGAGTTCCTTTTCCCCACTTCAGAGACAGAATAATATAAATAATATTTATTGTTCATCTCAACCACGGTGGGTGCCCAGAAGGTAGTCCCATGTGTCCACTCCCACGCCTCTTTAGAAACTTGGTCAAAAACACGGCCAACAAATTCCCAATGGATTAAATCCTTGGATTTTCTAATTTGGATTCCGGGAATAGGAGGTGCCCCCACCATATAATCCGTTGAAAACACATAATACCAGTCATCGGTCTTTAAAATGGCCCCATCATGAGTAAAATTAGTTGTCCACTCCTTTTCTTTATACATGACATCACTATTAACATTTTTAATCGGTGATGTTGCAGGCGGAGTTGGCAAATCAATCCCTATTAAATCACCATTCCGTTGTTGTAAGTGTTGATAACTTAAGCTAGCTAGGATCATAACCACCAATAGAAGTGAACCTATCAGTATAAATTTTGTCTTCTTTTTCATTATTTTTTCTCCTAGATTGATTGAACCAAATAAGTAATCTTAAAATTCATTTATACCTATAACAAAAGGCACTTATCAGAAAAATATGATGATAAGTGCCTTTACTCATTCGTTCTATTAAACTATAAAAATGAATTATAAATGCACCAGTAATTGATTTAGTTGTATTATCCTTTTACTCCAGAGATGGCAATTGATTCGATAATTTGCTTTTGGAATACAATAAATACAATTAACATCGGCAATAATGCAATCATCGATGCTGCCATAATAAGAGGATAATCACTCTGAATGGCATATGATGCATTAAAGTTTGCAATAACGAGTTGCAATGTTTGTTTCTCTGGTGAGTTCAAATAAAGAATTGGACCGAGGTAGTCATTCCAAATTCCCATGAACCATAAAATTAACTGGGCAGCAACTGCCGGTTTTATGAGCGGAAAGATAATCTTGTAAAAGATTTGAAAATACGAACATCCATCAATCTTGGCCGCTTCAATAATTGAATTTGGTATACTGCTTAAAAATTGTCGTAAAAAGAAAATCATAAATATGTTACCAAACAGTCCCGGTACGATTAGAGGTAGTAAACTATCAATCCAGCCGATTTTCGAAAACATGATGAATTGCGGAATCATAACAACTGGGTAAGGAATCATAACCGATGCAAACAATAGCATGAAGATTTTATTCTTACCATTAAACTGTAATTTTGCGAAAGCAAAGGCTGCTAAGCTGGATGTAAATGTTCCAATCACAGTAACAGTGATTGCGACAATTAAACTATTTCCAATACCAGATAGCAGTGGGCCCATACTCCAAATTTCGGAGTATTTATTAAATGAAATTTCATTAGGAATCCATACTGGCGGTAAGGCAAATACATCTTCTTTCGTCTTAATAGATGTTGAAAACATCCATAACAATGGTGCTACCATAAAGATTGCACCTAGACTTAGTAAGGCAAATACTACTGTATTAGTAATTCGATTTTTTTTCTTTTCAGACATAGGTTCTGATTTAACCGACTTTTTATTTGCAACTGCAACTTCCATTTTTCAAGCCCCTTTCTATTACTCTGATATTCACCTATATTAATCCAAATCAAATGAATTTTTTTCATTTATCTTAAACTGGATTAGGGTAATAATAAAGATGAAAAGTCCCAGTACCAAGGCCATTGCAGATGCATAACCTAATTGGAAGTTACCAAATGCTTTTTGCCAAATGTAGAATACAACAGATGCTGAGCTATATTCAGGTCCACCAGTAGGTGTCATGACGTTAATCTCAGTAAAGATTTGGGCACCGCCAATAATATTCGTTACAATAATAAAGAAGGTTACTGGTTTCACCATTGGCAGGGTGATATGCCAAAATGCTTGGAATGCGTTCGCGCCATCCAATTTAGCTGCTTCATAAAAGGATTTCGGCACACTTTGAAGTGCTGCTAAATAGAGCAACATCGTATATCCTAGTCCCTTCCAGACAGCCATAATGATCAAGGCAGGTTTGACAGTAGATGTATTTTGGAGCCAGTTAGGACCTTCAATGCCAATAAGGCCTAAAAATTGGTTAACTAATCCATAATCACCATTGTAAGCCCATTGCCATAAAATGGAGATCGCAGCAATCGATGAAATAACCGGAATGTAGTAGATAACTCTAAATGTATTGGTTCCAGGGATTCCTTTATTTAACGCTAATGCTAGTAATAACGCTAGGACAATCCCGATTGGAATTCCAATCATCATAAAAATCGTGTTATACATTGATTTATAAAAATATTCATCTTGGAATAAATTCTTAAAGTTTTCTAGACCAATAAAGTTCATTTGTCCCAGACCGTTCCAGTCGGTAAAGGCTCCATAAAGCGAATAAAGTAAAGGAACCATTGCGAACAAGAGGAATCCTATAACTGGCGCTGCAATAAATAGGTACGCATATCTCTGTTCAGTTCGATAGAGCTTCGATGTCGTTTTCAACTTCCCCCACCCTTTCAATAAGCATTTAAATACTACATTTCCCTTTCTCTAAATTTCTTTTTACAAAAAAGTTAGATAAAAGGAATAAATGGCGCTAGATTCTTTTTAATAAACTAGCACCATTTACACTATGTCTGAGAGTTTTTTTATTTCTTAGTTGATTGTTTTTCTTGTTGGATTGCTGCGTCTAAAAGCTTTTGCATTTTTGGTTTTTCTTTTTTTACAAACTCAGCAGCAGTTTGCTTGCCGTCAAGTACAGGTTGAATATTCTTATAGAATTCATCATACCATTCACCAGTATAGGTAGATTCTGCAGGCCAGTCTCGGCCATAATCATTGATGATTTCTAAGAATTCTTGTTTATTTGCTGGCTTAATAGAAGAATCATTAGCCCATTCTTCAGCAACTTTTACACTATTTGGAAGCTGCACTTGTGCATCAACTAATGCTTGTTGTCCTTCTTGGTCAGCAGATAGGTACATTGCTAATTCAGCAGCTTCTTTCGGATGCTTTGTAGTAGCGCCTACACCAATTCCAAGTGAACCGATCCATGCAGATGTTTTTCCAGTTGAACCAGCTGGCCATGGTATTAAATCATAGTCAAACTTTAATTGTTCTGCATATGTTGCCATATCCCAAGGACCAACAGGGAAGAAAGCTAATTCACCCTTCATCCATCTTTGATACGTATCAAGAGTTTGTGCTTCAGAAATAGATGGAGTAATTTTGTGTACGTTTTGTTGATCTGCAAACCATTGTAATGCTTCAATGAATTTAGGATCATCTATAGCAACTTTTGTTTTTGTTTCATCCAACCAATCTGCTCCATTACTCCAAACAAATGGTGCTAATGACCATTGAACGTTAAAACCAGTAGCAAATTGATCAGATTTTCCATCGCCATTTGTATCTTGAGTTAATTTTTTCGATACATCAATAAATTCATCCCAAGTATATGGTTTATCTTTGTCAGGTAGTGGAATACCTGCTTTTTCAAACATGTCTTTATTGTAACCTAGTGCAAATCCACTAAGATCTTTTGGTAATCCATAGATAGCACCTTTACCATTTGTTTTACCATCATAACGGTATTTATTAATACCTTTTTCCCAAATATCCTCTAATTTAACATCTTTTGAGCCTTCAACATATTTTGTGATATCTTGTAGAATACCAGAGTTTACATATGCTTTTACTTGAGCTGGATTATAGAAGAAAACATCTGGAATTTTGTGTCCTGCAATCGCTGCCTTTAATTTCGTATCATATTGGTCAGGAGCAACAGAGACAACATTAACTTTTACATCCTTATGAGATTGTTCGAATTTCTTAACAGTAGCTTTATAAGCGTCCAGCTCTTTAGGCTGACCACGGAACATAAAGGTAAGTTCAGTTTTACCGCCGCTCTTTCCATCGCCTGAGCTTGAGTTTGAACAACCTGCGAGAATTGAACTGATTACCATAATCGCAAGCAACATCATTGTACCTAGCTTTTTAGATGCTTTAAACAAGTAAATCCCTCCAATAAAATTGATATACTAACTTAGAAGAGCAATTAAACAGAAGCATTGTAAGCGCAAACAGTTTACTAAAAAAATTAAAACATAATTGCAGTGATTGGTAAGTAATTCTATTAACCTATTTAGTTTAGATGTACGGATATGTCTGCGATTACATAAAAATCCCTCCTAAAAAAACTCAATTATTTAAATTAACCAAGTCTCGTCTATAATTTCTGGGTCTTTTTTCTCATTTCCAGTGAAAATTTGAAAGCGTATTCTCTATAGTTCAAATAGTAATATACCTGTTCGTACATGTCAATCATTTTAATGTTAAAAAATAAATTTATGTACGGACGTGTCTTAAATCTTATTTTGGTATAGGTACAAGTATAGTTCAAAATTTTGGTACAACTTTTATACAGTCGTTCAAATATCTTCTATAATATTTAGCGTGGCTAATAAAACACCTATATCCAGCTATTTTTCCAGTTGGTTTGTTAAAATTCCTAATTAATTGTCCACAATTTGGATGTGTCGCTAATAATTAATTTAAAATAGAAAAATATTAATAATATCTTATAGTCTTTTTTAACTTTTTTTGTTACCCTAGTCTTATTAAAGTTGTTGTACGTATAAGTTGTTAAAGTTGCATACAAGTTGAAAGTGGTGGTACCAATGGCACAAAAGACCAAATATACGATTGTAAAGGAACAAATAACGGAATGGATCACTAGTGGTAAGGTGAAACCCGGAGAAAAAATCTATTCTGAAAATGAACTGGTTAAAATGTTCGGAGTTAGCAGACATACAGTGCGCCAAGCGGTCGGGGATTTAGTACACGAAGGCTGGCTATATAGAGAGCAAGGGGCAGGAACTTTCTGTTCCAATAAAATGTCGGAACCGTTGGCCGAATCTCAAACTCAAGTACAAACTTTGAACACCACTGGGAAAAACATTGGGGTAATAACAACCTATATTTCAGATTATATTTTTCCTTCTATTATTAAAGGTATAGAATCCTATTTGACTGTACAGGGATATTCGTTAACGTTTGCTTGTACAGATAATGAGGTGGAAAAAGAGAAACAATGTTTACAAACCATGTTAAGCCGGAATATTAATGGGCTGATCGTAGAGCCGACTAGAAGTAGTAATTACAATCCTAACATTAATTACTATCTAGAGCTTGAGCAAAACAATATCCCTTACTTAATGATTAACCAATTCTACTCCCAACTAATGCCGCCGCACATCATTATGAATGATGAACATGGTGGTTATATTGCTACGGAACATTTAATTAATCTTGGCCATGAAAAAATAATCGGTCTTTTTAAAACCGATGACCTCCAAGGAGTAAATCGGATGCAAGGTTTTATCCGAGCTTTTAGGGAATACAATCTCACCTTTTTCCCAGAAATGGTTATTACTTATACAACCGATGACCCGGAATCTCAACTACTTGAACGGTTACAGCAATTTTTCATGACAGAAAAACAACCAACCGCAATTGTCTGTTATAATGATCAAATAGCCTTACAAGTTCTAAATATGTTAAGAAGTCTTGGCTTAAGTGTTCCAGACGACGTTTCCATTGTCGGCTATGATGATTCCTTCTTAGCAGAGGCAACCGATGTGAAACTAACATCTGTTACACACCCTAAAATGCAAATGGGGATTGAAGCGGCCAAATGGATTGTCTCTGCCGTTGAAAGTCGAGGAACCAATCCACCTTCTACTGTTTATGAACCAGAGTTAGTGATTCGAAAATCAACTGCAGCAGTGCACAAATAACTAGGCTAGCCAAGCCTACGTCAAAAATGATTGCGCCTACTTTTTCTTGCTAAAAAGGTGTCCCAAATAAACTTGGGACACCTTTTTTTTACACTATGTGAGTTTCTTAATACAATCTCCAGTAAACTTCCTTAATTAATACAATTTAATCAAAATGGAGCCGTGTGCCGGAAGAGTTTGTTTAATACTTTCGGCAACCACTCCAAGTTCCGCTTGTTTCCAAAGATCTCTTGCCGTTTTTTTCGAAGTGAGACCAAGCTGTTCCAATGAAACATCGACAACGGCTGTTTCTTCAGCGGCATTAAACAAGGCTACGTAAGTATGACCATCGTCACCTTTTGCGGTCCAGACAATTTTGTCATCCTTCCGATAAACCAAGCGATTACTGTGGCTGTATTGGTTTAGTTCCAAAACCTCTTTATTTGTAAGCAAGGAAAGCGTCCAGTCATCGTTATCCCTAAGTTCTCCCCCAAACATAAGCGGGGAGCGGAAGATCGACCATAATGTCATCATTGTTATTTGTTCATCTTTTGTAAATCGAGTCCAGCGGTCCGCCCCTCCGCCGTCAACTGAACGAATTCCAATATGGCCAAGAGGCAGCATATCACAGTCTGGCCAGTGCCCTGGTCCTACATGCCGGCTCCACTTTTCACACCTTTCAAACATGCCATATAACAGGCTCCAATGATCCCAAAAATCATCGGTCATTCTCCACATGTTAGCATTGTCAATTAAGGTTTCAGCAGATTCCAACGGTGCCGGACCAGGTGATAGACTGAGGACCATCTCTCTTCCACTGTTATCGATTGCCTTGCGAATTAACTTTATTTCATCTTGATGGATTTGATAAAGTCGGGAAGCTGCAATATCGTCCACCTTGACAAAATCCACTCCCCACTCGGAATACAATTGAAATAAAGAATTATAATATTCCTGTGCACCTTCTTTAGAAGCATCCACCCCATACATATCCGTATTCCAAGGACAAATGGAATTTGGATGTGCTATATCTCTTGCTCTCACATCAGTACCCAAAATTGGTGTATTTGCATGAACGGCTTGGCGTGGAATTCCCCGCATGATATGTATGCCAAACTTTAATCCAAGGTTATGTACATAATCCGCTAACGGTTTAAAACCCTTGCCCCCTTCTGAAGAAGGAAAACGATTAACTGCCGGTACCAACCTTGAGTATTCATCCATTTCAAGCGGAACAAATGGACGATACACTGATGATGTTGCCCCGGGTTCAGACCATTGAATATCAACCACAACATACTCCCAGCCATATGGTTTAAGATGTTCTGCCATATAATCAGCGTTCCCTACAATTTCCTCTTCCCTTACTGCCGCTCCATAACAATCCCAGCTATTCCAGCCTAATGGAGGTGTTTTTGTAAATGTGTGATGTCTCATTTTTCAATTCCTTTCTATTAAATTATTGCCCTTTAAACTAATAATAAGGAATTGAGACATCTACATCTATAATAAATTTTTGCTCTATATTGTAAAATATTGCTCTTTTGATAATACTTAATCGAATCTAAACTCATTTAAAAAGGCTAGATCTTTTCCTAACCGAAACTCCCCTGGAGAAAAACCTATCCATTCACGAAAGACCTTTATAAAGTAACTGCTATTGGAATAACCAATTTGTTTTGAAGTCTCTTCAATGGTCATATCTGTGTTCCTTAGGAGCTGGACCGCTTTTTCCATTCGGACCTTTGTTAAGTATTCCATTGGTGAAAGTCCAGTTGTTCGTTTGAAAAGACGGGTAAAATGAAATTTGGATAAGCCTACTCTTAGTGCAAGTACATCAAGACTTTGAATAGTACAGTAATCTTCCTCTAAAAAATGGACAGCTTGAATCACCTTTTCAGGCCAGATTTCTTTTTCCTTTTTATAAGCTGCAGTATATCGGTACAGCTCCATTACAAATTGATAAACAATCGTTGAAGCACGAAATCCATCAGTAATCTGCTGTTTGCTTGCAGCATAATAGGCATTTTTCAAGAAGGTAATGGGGGAGCTCAACTCTGAAATTTGAGAAACATTCCCCATTAATTTAATTAGTTCTGTCCATTCTTTTTGAAGATTTGTTGGTCTAAATAAGATAAAATAAAATTCCCAGTTCTCACTGTCTTGAGGCAAATAATAGCGATGATCACTTGGAATTTCTACCATAAATGCACTGCCTTCAGTAAGCTTGTGAACTACACCATCTAGCTCAATATTTCCACTGCCTGAAATGGTATATTGAAACAATAATAATGGACCATCTTTACGTTTTAATCCATCCCATTCATATGAAGTATCTTTTATATGCTGGTGCCCTACGGCAAAAAGCTGGTAGAAGGAACTATTTAAGGTATCTAAAAAGCGGAATCCATAAACTCCAAATTTACTAGACATGAGATTTCCCCTTAAATGATTGATTTTAGTGAGGTATTGTGAAAATGCATTACTCTGGAATTATTATTATTTTAGATTATTTATTGTATTGAAGACTAATGATAAACGCTGTATTTCATCCGCAGGTTTATGATCTGTCCCTGGCTGCCTTTTACGGTGATTATACCAAATGGACTGCCATCCTGCTTCCGATGGAGCAACAACAGCCTTTATTCATTATAGTCCCTAGTAATTCAGGCTCTTCTGGAAATATTTGAATATTATTCAACCTAAATGATTATGTAATGTATCATCTAAGTCAAAAAAAATCGCTTTAATACCCATTTAAATTTCCTCCAATTCGAATTAAGAATAACCTAAACATTAAAAAGGCAAAGCTTAGGTCAGCAAGATTACCAGTTTAATATTCCTTCTTTTTTAGCGGAATCTATGCTATTTTTATTGTACAGAAAAAAATTATGAAATCTTGGTGATATGGATGAAATTTAATAGTAAATTTTATAGATTACTTGAATTTGTTACAGCCTTTTTTCAGTTAAATATCCTATGGCTGTTGTTATGTTTACCGGTTTTAACCATTTTCCCTGCAACTGTTGCCATGTATTGCGTCACACGACAATGGATTTTACATAAGGACTATAGTGTTTTTCGTCCTTTCTTTAAATATTTCAAAGAAAATTTTAAAAAGAGTTTATTGTTAGGCATTTTATGGACTTTTTTTGGTAGTTTGTTTTATATTGATTTTACCTTAATGGATAATCTTGGTGATTTTCAATATATTCTATTACCGATACTGTCTTTATTAGGAATCATAGTTCTTACTACTTCGATCTTTATTTTTCCAACCATCGCTAACTTTGATATGAATTGGTGGGACACAATAAAAAATTCGGTGTTCTTTTCCATTAGATATCTTCCGACTACTCTTGTCGCGGTTATCTATATCGCTTTAATGACTTTTATTCTCTATACTTGGCCAGTAACATCATTATTTATTTTCAGTTTAGGTGCGTATAGTATATACTTTTTATGTAACAGAGTGTTTTCTAAAATTCAACAAGTTAATGCTTCTTAACATCAAAATACTGGTTTATATTTTTTAATGGATTAATTGCATTCCCCCAAAATAACAAGAGGGTCTCAAAAAGTTGTTTATTACAACCTTTGGGACCCTTTCTTTTTTAATGTTAGAACTCTAGCTTTTAAGAATATCCTCAATCCTTGCTAATTCTTGATCAGAAAACTCAAGGTTATTCAATACTGCAACATTTTCCTCAATTTGGCTCACTCTGCTCGCACCAATCAGGACTGTAGTAACCTTTCCACCACGCAAAACCCAGGCCAGCGCCATTTGTGATAGACTTTGACCACGCTCTATTGCAATTTCATTTAATTTTTGAACACGCTCAATAACTTCTGCTTTAACTTGATCTTCACTTAGAAACCCTGTTGATTTTGCTGCACGAGAATCGGCTGGAATCCCAGTTAAATACTTATTGGTTAACAAGCCTTGTGCTAACGGGCTAAACGCAATCGAACCGACTCCACTTTCCTGAAGCACATCCTGTAAGCCGTCCTCTATCCAGCGGTTAAACATGGAATACTTTGGTTGATGGATTAACAAAGGTGTTCCTAACTGATTCAAGATTTTAATCGCTTCAGCTGTTTGTTCTGCACTGTAGTTAGAAATTCCAACATATAACGCTTTACCCTGACGAACAATAGAATCTAATGCTCCCATGGTTTCCTCAATCGGTGTGTTTGGGTCTGGACGGTGCGAATAGAAAATATCAACATAATCAAGTCCCATTCGTTTTAGACTCTGGTCCAGACTTGATACTAAATATTTCCTTGAGCCCCAATCCCCATATGGTCCTGGCCACATCGTGTAGCCTGCTTTTGAAGAAATGATCATTTCTTCACGGTAAGGAGCAAAATCAGTCTTTAATATTCTACCGAACATTTCTTCAGCAGACCCCGGCGGCGGGCCATAATTGTTGGCTAAATCAAAATGGGTAATCCCTAAATCAAACGCTCTTCTCAGCATTGCCCGTCCATTTTCATATGTATCAACACCACCAAAATTGTGCCATAGTCCAAGCGAGACCGCAGGAAGCATTAATCCTGAACGGCCACTGCGATTATATTTCATTGATTCATAACGATTTTCTGCTGCTTGGTAAACCATATTTTTTTCCTCTTTTCTATATTTTTTGATGAGCAGCTAATACCACACAAACTAAGCATATCTTATAAATTAGAATAATGTGCAAATATTTTGAAGTCCCTTATTAAAGATAAAAACAAGGTAACCGAGCTACCTTGTTTTTATCTCTCTCACAGAGTCGCGATAAATGATATTCCTTTTAATAGGAACCCTACTGAATTTTCTTTATTTTTTACCATTTTAATAATAAATCATGCCGAGGTTCTCGCCATTAATTACCATACGAATGTATTAAATGAAGAAGGCTCTAACGTAACTTTATATTTTTCACTTCCTTCTCCAATACAAAGTTCACGTTGATTTTCAAACGGGTTTGAAATAACAACTACTTTAGAACCATCAGGATTTCTAAATGCAACTGCATTTCCAGTCCATGGACCATTTGTTTCAAACCTAACCGCACCAGGTTTAATAAAATGAGAGAAATGCTTCATCACATAAAACTCTGGGTTACAAATGACTTCCTTTGTTTCAGGATCTACGGTAATCATAGAATTTTGTTCCCATCCCCAAGTGCTTCGGCCAAACGGTTCCAAGACCATGTTCCAATAAACATAAGAGTTTGCACCATTCACAAAGTAATGTCGAAACAAATTATAGACGTATTGAGCATATTCCCACGTGTTTTTTCCATCTCCACATTCATTCTCTGTCTGCATGTAACGTAGTTCTGGATAGCTTTGGACTGTTTGCTGAATTGCATACTTTCCTGCCCATTGATAGCCGACACCTTTAATGTATTTATAAGCCTCAGGGTCACTTAGGACCGTATTTGCCAGTTGATCATAATCAGTTGCTGACTTTTGAAATAATTCATTGACAATTCCATTAATGGTTCCTAGCCATATTTCCGTGTCTAGTCCATGTCGTTCAAAAGCTGGACCTAAATAATCAGAAATGAATTCACGAAGCTGCTCGCCGGTCCAAACACATGAAGGGAATTTCTGATCAGCAACCACTTCGTTTTGCACATGGATTTGGTCAATCTTAATACCCTCTTGTTTGTAAGCCTCTACAAACTTTACAAAGTATAAAGCATACGCCTCCAAAACTTCCTTTTCCCAACGCAGTTTTCCATAGTTGTATGCTTTAGGGAACTTCATCCATGTTGGAGGGCTCCACGGAGATGCGAACAATTTTATGTTTGGATTACGTTTCAACGCTTCTTTTATAAATGGAATCAAATACTGTTGATCCCTTTCGATATTAAAATGCTCCATATGATAATCATTATCTACTTCGTTGTGACTATACCATTCTAGTGCGTAGTCACTTGCCCCAATTGGAAGCCTGCAGATTTCGAACTTACATTCACCATTTGGATCAAACAATGCATCATACACTTTATTTCTGTCTTCTTCTGTCAGGTGTTGGAGAGCTGTTAACCCCAGTTCATTAAAGCAGCCGCCAAAACCATCTATAGTCCGTCCAATCTGATCCGTCAAGGTCAAATTGAGTGAACCTGATTCGGTTTGAAAAACCGTCGTCTCTTTCCAACCACCTAGCTTTGTTGTTGAAAACCAATGAATTTGTTTGTTATTCATTTTAGTTGTTTCCTTTCTTCCGCAACTTGGTCTTCCTCGATAATGATAACTCCCCAAGGTTCTAAATCCATTGTTTGACCTATATTCACTGCTCTTTCTGTCAACAGTTCCAAACCTTTGTTTTGGGGATACTTAAAGACTTTCGTTTCATCAGAATAATTAAAGTAATAATGAAGCATCTTGCCATTTTGATTGATTCCAGATTTAATGATTAATGGAAAGGCTAAATCTTGGTCTACTCCCCATAAGCTAGCCTTTTTAACAGCCTGTTCTAGCACCTTTTTCATTATAGCTGCACTTGGTATACAACCAATGTAGGTTGCACTACCCATACCGTATTGATTTTCAGTAATGGCTGCATATTTACCCCATTGTGGGTGGTCATAGTAAGCAAGAACCTCTGCGGTTGTTGGCGTAATTAGCTCCATCCATGTTTCCACAAAATTATTTTCTTCGCCTACCTGAAAAGGATCATTTCTTAGTGAAACATTTTTCGGCTCAACAAACATATTGTAATAAATACCACAAGCTTCATTTATGATGCCTGGTTGATGTGAAGTTCTTACCTTAACATTTTCATCCGTAAAACCACTCTTAAAGGTATAAACAATATGTCCGCCGTTTTTAACAAATTCGTTTAATCGTTCTAATAGATTATTGGATGCAGTATACAATGCGGGTACCACTAACATTGAATAGTCCCCAAGATTTTCACTAGTGGGATTCACAAAATCGCAGCCAATATTCATTTTGTATAACTCATCATACATCAGTCGCACAATGTCATTGTAGTTCTTAGAGCTTGATTGAGTAAATTTAAACCAATTTAAAGCGGTTAACGACTCATTGCTTACTAGAATAGCAACTTTGTTCTTTTTCTTTAGATTAACTAAATGCGCAGAAAGCTTTTCGAAATCTTTACCAATTGTTTTCGCTTCATTGTATACAGGATTGGGTTCGAAATCATGACTTAGTAATCCTTTCCAATAAGTCTCAAAAGAGTTATGGATGGAATGCCAATGCCAATAAGCAACCATATTAGCCCCGGAGGCAAGATGACTAAATGCCTGCAATCTTAGTTGACCAGGGTATGGAGTCCAGTTAGTAAAAGCCTGAGCCTCTGTTTCTATTACTAAATAATTCTTACCCTTAGTGGATCTGGCAACATCTCCTCCAAACGATATTTCAATTCCCGTTAGGTCATCTTGTGAAGGATGATAGATATCCACTCCGGTTACATCGAAGGCTTTTGAAGCTTCAAAGTGATCTACATTCGGTTGGATACCGTAGGAATAACCTCTCCATTCAAAATCAAAGTTTTGTGTGACAAACTGACTGGAAAGCTTATATTCATTAACAATGGATACTTGCCAGCTAAGGAAATCAGTGACTAGCTTTCGTTGAAACTTAGAAAACTCCGATCCAAGGCTGCCATTAATAGTTCCAACAACGGAGGGAAAGTCCTCCCAGCTATTTATCCGGTTGCTCCAATAATCGAGGCCAAATTTCTCATTTAGACTTTCGAGTGTCTTGAATTTTTCCTTCATATATTTGACGAATAATAGTTGGACATTAGACCCTGCAGTATTGTAATGCTTCGTTTCATTATCTGTTTGGTACCCAATGATCGCAGGATGGTCTTTTACATGACCTATCAACTTTCGGATAATTCTTTCTGAATAAAAAAGATAGGCAGGGTTTGTAATATCCATAATCTGGCGTGCACCATATCGTCCTGGTCCATTTTGGGTTACTGCTAACACATCGGGATGTTCTTTGACCATCCAGGTTGGAACAGCATACGTAGGTGTTCCAACAATAACCTTAATTCCAGCTTCATGCATTGCATTAAGCACTCGGTCCACGGAAGTAAAATCGAAAACCCCGTTTTGTGGTTCATGGGTACTCCAGGTCGATTCGGCAATCCGAACTACATTGATTCCAGCATCCTTCATCATCTGAATATCTTTATCTAAGCGATCGTAGGGCATGTATTCATCATAATACGCCACCCCGTATAACAATTGTTGCATTAGGTAAACCCCTTCCAGTTAATCTATTAATCATTTGCTTTATTAATTATTTAATAGCTCCATCTGCAATTCCTTTAAGAATGTATTTTTGGAATATGGCATAAAAGACAATGACAGGAAGGGCCGTAATAATAAGCCCGGATAGAATTTTTGGCCAATCACTGTTATATTGACCGAATAACATGTTTACCGATAACATTAATGTATAATTATTTACATCCGTAAGCATAATCATCGGCAATAGGAAGTCGTTCCATAACCATAGGACATCTAAAATAAGGATGGTTGCAGTAATAGGTTTTAAAAGAGGGAATATGATTTTCGTGAATATCTGGAAGTCATTACACCCGTCAATTCTCGCCGCCTCCTCAAGTTCTTTCGGAATCGTTTTTACAAATCCGTGATATAGAAATATCGCCATGTTAACCCCGAGGCCAATATAAATTAGGCCCAATCCGAATGTTGATCCCTGTACGGACAACCCTTTTGCTACTTTTGTTAGCGTAATCATAATCGAGTGAAACGGAACAAGCATCGATGCTAGGAATAAGGTAAACAAGAAATTGCTTAATTTACCTTTTGTTCTCGCTAATTTATATCCAGCTAATGAACCGCAAATAACAATTCCTGCCAGACCGATAACTGTAACAATAATCGTATTCCAAGCACTATTGAATAAATCTAACTCTTCGAATATCCCTGTATAATTTTCAAAATGAAATTTTGTAGGGAGCTTCATAACAGATGTAAAAATCTCCCCTTGTGATTTAAATGAATTGATGACAGCCATGTATATTGGAAAAAATGAAATCGCCGCAAAAATTGCCAAAACTAAAGTTGTACCAACACCACCTAGTTTTTTTAGCATTACGCTTCCACCTCTTTCTTTTTCAATACTTTCACTTGAATCAGCGTGATGACCAAAACAATCAAGAAAAGAATCATTGCTTTAGCATTCGCATAGCCATATCTAAAATTATTTGAAAAAGCTTCTTCATAAATATTTAGTGCCATAACCTGTGTCGATCTTCCAGGTCCACCTGCAGTGAGTGCATAAACTACATCAAATACTTTAAATGCTCCATTCAATGTTAAGAAAGCGCAAATAGTTATTGCATGCATAATCATTGGAATCGTCACGTGGAAAAGTCTTTGAATAGGATTTGCACCATCAATCATAGCAGCTTCTTTTAGGTGTTGCGGAACTCCTTGAAGTGCAGCCATATAGATAACCATCATATAGCCAATTCCATGCCATAAGGACACGATAAGAATAGAGTAGAAGGAAATCTTCGCATCACCAATCCATGCTTGATCAAGAAAGGATAACATAGCTTTTTTTGATAATTCTGGAAGAACATTGGTGAAAATAAATGAAAACATGAATGCACTAATAATTAAACTCAACATATTAGGCATAAAGAAAATGGTTCGAAAAAAAGCTTTTGTTCTAACTCTAGTTTCAATGAATAGAGCCAGAAGTAATGCAATCACGTTTTGAAAAACAAACATGAACGCCGTATATTTTAACGTAAAGAAAAAGGACTGGCGAAAAGCAGGGTCATCTTTAAAAGCTTCTATATAATTGCTTAACCCAACAAAGTTATAAGTTTGGGATAGAGCAGTCCAATCTGTAAAACTATAGAATCCTGCTCCAATCATTGGTATCAATAAGAATACAGCATAAAATATAAATGCTGGAAGAACAAAAAGGATTAAACTAATGGAACCTTTATGTTTTTTCAGATCCAAAGCACTTTTAGACCTAATTTTAGGTTGTGCTTGTTCAATAACCATTTCACCGTTTTGCTTATTTAACTGTGACATTACCTAACACCTCACTGACGTTGTTGTATTGGATAATGATAAAGACAGCTGTAAGCTGCCTTTATCATGCACTGAATATAAAATTTTACTTATTATTTTTGTTGAATTGGTCCCAAGCACGGTCCAAACCTTTGATGACATCCTTATTAGATGCATCCCCTGCAAAATAACTTTGTAATAATTTTTGTGACTCATCTTTTACAGCAATCGGAATCGGAGGATCTTGATAAGCTTTTCCTTGTGAAACAAAATCAGTTGATTCCTTTAACCAAGGAAATGGTTCAAAGGTATGAACGCTAGAGACAGCATTAAATCCGAGGCTTTTATAAAATTCACTAGAATCTTTATCATCCAGAATATAATTGATTAAATCCTTTGCTACTTCTTTATGTTTGCTCATTTTTGATACCGCAAGTGATGTAGATGTAGAAAGGTTTATTCGCGTCGCTGCTGCATCTTCATTGATAGGAAGTGGAGCAACTCCAAATTCAAAGTTCTTGTTTGTTTTTAAGATTGAATCCGCCATCCATGGTCCTTGGATCCACATAGCCGCTTTACCATTAGCAAAGTCAGATGCCCCTTGATCTTGTCCAATCTCAAAGGCACGTTTTGTACCATTAGCGTTAGATAAATCCATAATATTAAACATATCTTTTAACTCTGAGAAAGATCCTTTTCCTTCATTCATGTTCTTAACAAAGTCAGGATTTTCCTTAGCTTGAGCCGCTCCTACTGCTAGCGGTAAAAATAATTGAGGAATATATGAATCTTTATAGGATAACAAAAATGGAGTAACATTTTTTTCTTTTAATGTCTTTACAACTTGTTCCATCTCTGAATACGTTTGTGGCAATTTTAAATTTAGGTCTTTAAAGATTTTCTTGTTGTACAGATATCCCCATTGAAGTGTCTCTAAAGGAACCGCTACAACCTTACCATTACTTGTAATAGATGGTTTGATAGTATCAAACACTTTTTCTGCGAAGGGTTCATTCGATAAATCTTCAAGATACCCAGCTTTATCGTAAATATGAATATCATTGATTGCATGCAGAGCGAACACGTCAGGGCTATCACCAGATGCCATCCTAGTTTTTAATAGTTGTGCTGCCTGATTAACACTTGGTAATTCCAATTTGATTTCTACATTAATACCTTTTTCCTTTTTCTCTTTAGCTACAAATTGATCAAGATATGTTTCATACTGCTGCTTAAAACGCGGTTGTCCAATAAATACTTTCAGTTCAACATCTTTTTCTGCCTTTGATCCACTATCGTTAGAAGCAGTTTCCTTAGTATTACAACCTGCTAACAAACCGAAAGCTAGAATAAAGATTAGCAATGATGATAACGCTTTCTTCATTTTTCGTGACCCCCCTGAATAATATTTAAAGCATACTTTTATATTAATCGCCCCTCTAGATTTTAAATATTGAAAATATTAACGCTTACATTTGGACTTTTTTAACCTTGTCTCATTTCACCTGGAGAAATTTTGAAATATTTCTTGAAGACTCGATAGAAGTAAGAAATATCTTCATAACCAACCATCTGGGCAATACTCTTGATTTGAAACTCATTACCTTGTAGTAATTTTTTTGCATATTCCATACGACGGCTGACGATAAATTCGGTAATATTGCATCCATGTACATTTTTAAATGTTTTACTCAAGTATTCTTTACTTACAAAAAACTTGTTGGCTAAGACCTCTAAAGATATATCAATATCTACAAAGTTCCGTTCAATATATTCTTTAATTTCTTCCAAGTTTAATCTGCTCTTCCGCTTATTTATATCAATCATATACTCGATATAGCGTTTTCCTAAATCCTGTTGTTTCTTCATAACTCTATCAAGGGAAAGGTCAAATTCACTAATTAGGTCACCATTATTTTCAAAAACCTCGTGAACATTAAAATTATTTTTTATCATTAGTGCTTCTAAAGTAAGAATAAATTCATGCTCAATCTTTGCAATTACATTACTGTCAACCCCAGTCACTTTCTTAAATTCATTAAAATAACGGTGAATGACATTTTCAAATCCCTCAATATTTAATTCGTGCAAAAATGAGGTAATTGTTTTTTTGTATTCCATAATTAAGGCCGAAATATCTTTGCTAGAAAAAGAGATTGGCATATAAAATTGTGACTGTGAATAACTTTTTATTTCGTTGATACACTTTTCTAGGGCTAGATTCAAATCTTGTGCATTGATTGGTTTCAGTAAATATTCATTAACCTTCGAACGGATCGCCTGGCGCATAAAGTTAAAATCGTCATACCCGCTTGCCACAATCAGTTGAACCTGCGGGAAACGGTCTGCCATGATTTGAAGCAACTCCATGCCATCAACTCCAGGCATCTTCATATCCGTGATGACAATATCAGGAGACCTCTGTTCAATTAACATTAATCCCTCTTGTCCATCCCCAGCTTCCCCGATTATTTCAATACCATATTGGTCCCATTTTCCAAATTGCTTAATCGTTTCTCTTGTCCATTTTTCATCGTCAACAATTAATATTTTAATCATGAAATACCCTCCATCGTTATCTTAGCGGGAATCCTAATTACCACCATTGTTCCTTTTCCCACGGTACTTGAAATATCAAGACCGTAATCATTACCGAAATACAACCGTATCCTTGCAGCAACGTTTTTAATACCTATACTTCCTTTTGTATTTAAAGAATAGGGAATTCCTTTCATTTGCTCCATAAGGTCAACTAATTTTTCCTCAGGAATTCCAACACCATTATCCGTAATGGTAATTTCAATATCGTCAAAAACTTTTTGAACATCAATCGATAGTTTCCATAATCCCTTTTTTTGTTCAAATCCATGATTAAAAACATTCTCTACTATTGGCTGAATCGTTAACATTGGAATCGTGTAACCCTCTGTACCTTCTTCAATATATAAATCAGTCTGTACCTTCCCCTCAAAACGCATGTTCTGAATATATAGGTAATTTTTAATATGTTCTATCTCACGGTCAATTAAAACCATGTTTCCTTGCTTTCCTGTTATATAGCGAAACATATCACTCAATGCACTTATAACAGAATAAATCTCCTCGGCTTTATGAGTCACTGCCATTCCGCCTACCAGCTGAAGGGTATTGTATAGAAAGTGAGGATTGATCTGTGCTTGCAATGCCATAAATTGTGCGTTTCGTGTTTCTATCTCACTTTTGTACTCTTTATTAATTAACTCATTAATTCGGTAAACCATCGATGAAAATCGTTTTTCGAGCAATCCAATTTCATCTATACGCTCTGTTTCAATACTAACATTAAGGTTGTTTTCTCCTACTTCATTCATAGCATGTACTAACTGAATGATCGGCTTTGTCGTGCTTAATGATATGAAAATAGATAAAATAATCGTTAGCAGGATCGAAAGAGCACTAATAATTATTCCAACGATAAGTGTTTTCGTAACTCCATTCAAAAGGATACTTTCAGGAACAACTTTTACAATGGCTACTTTATTGTTGAAAGCCCGCTTAAAAAAAACATAACCTTTGTTCATTTTTATATAGGATATATTTTTCTTACTATCATTCATTTGTTTGATGATTTTTTGAAAATCAAAGGAAGTTTTTTTAGCTAGATTAGGATTGTAAAGAATATGCCCCTGACGGTCTATCACAAAAACAGAACTTTCCGGTTCTGATTCTAGCATCTCAACAACACTATCGATTACATTCCAATTCATTTCCAAAGATATTCCACCAACAATTTTTCGATTCTCAAATCTTATGATACTTCTTGTAAGAGAAAAACCTTGATTCGGCAGTTTGCTTTCAAAACTATAATTCGGACGAACCCCTAAATTACTCCAAGCAGTCCCATTTAGTTGATTAATCTTGGATACTTTAAAATCTGCCTCTTTTAAGGAGTAGACTGTCTGGCTTTCTTTGGCATATATCGAAACAGCATTCACATGTTTATTCCCATAGTAAATAGAAAATAACTTATCCTGGATATAAGCCAGCGTACTAAAATTTAAAGGAATATTTTCATCATTAATCTGACTAATACTTGGTATTAATTTTTCATCTATTAAACTTGCAAACAAAATATTGTCACTTTCTGTTAACTTTTCATCCAAATATTTTCCTGCTAAATTAATTCTCGCCTCATTTGAATTTACTACTTCCTTTTCAAAATTACTTTGCGAAACATTTATTGAAAACATGATCAGAATTAGTAATGGTAAAATCATGACAGAAAGCATTAGGAGCATAAGTTTATAGCGGATATTACTTGCTATTTTACGAAAAAGATTTTGATGTATGTACATCCAAAAAGCATTTAGCGCCTTCATAATTTTCAGCATTTATTTTCTTTCCTTTTCAATAAATTTCTAACTTGTTTTATATGACCAACTTAACTTTCTAATAGAGGATTGTCAAAAGTATTTTAAAACCAGGTGTACTATACAACAAAAAAAGACAGAAGGAGCTTTAAACTTAATGCTCCTTCTGTCTTTTTTTAAATTAACGATATAACGTCGTTCCAGGGTACAGTAGATTAAGCTAAAATCTTGTTCTCCTCTTACGCCAATTCAATTTCCGCATATTCACTTGCTAGAGTGATTATCGTTCCTTCTGATGTTTGAGTTACACTACCATTTGAAACAGTTTGTATATTATTGATATTCCGCAGTAAAATATGGTATTGCCCGATTAGTCCGTTTGTTTTCACCGTAATAAGGTTACCATCTTTTACGGCAGTCACTTCACTTACTTTTTCACCCTGAGTATTGTAAATATCTGTGGCAGCAAGCTTCCCATCTTGTAGTTCAAAGAGATGAAGGGTAACATCCTTTGAATAATTGTATGATGCTTTATTTTCAATGGCACCCATTGCTATAATAGAATTTTCCCGAACCATTAACGGCAATGTCATATAACTATGTTCTTCTTGAATCCATTTTCCACCTTCGACTACTTGGTTGGTGATTAAATTTGTCCATTTCCCAACAGGCAAGTAGTATTTTACAGTACTTTGGTCATTAAGAATCGGTGCAACTAGTAAACTGTCACCTAGCATATATTGCTGATCTAAATACTGAGCAGTTGAATCCTCCTGAAACTCCAGAACCATTGGCCTCATCATTGGAACGCCGGTTTGAGAAGACTCACATGCGTTTCTGTACAAATATGGCATTAATTTTAATTTTAATTTTGTAAAATACCTAGAAACTTCGACGGCTTCTTCGCCATAATTCCAAGGCACCTTATACTCTCTACTTCCGTGATAGCGGCTATGTGAAGAAAGTAGACCGAATTGTGTCCATCGCTTATAAAGATCAGGTGTTGCCCCTGCTTCAAAGCCGCTTATATCATGGCTCCAATAAGAGAATCCAGACAAACTGAATGATAGTCCACCACGTAACGTTTCCGCCATGGAGGAATAATTTGACCAACTATCTCCACCCCAATGGACCGGGAATTTTTGCCCGCCAACAGTTGCGGACCGAGCAAAGACAACCGCTTCATTTTTACCAAATCTTCTTTCTAATAATTCATAAACTGTTTGGTTGTAAAGCTGAGTGTAATAATTATGCATCTTTTGTGGATTTGAATGATCATAGTAGACAACATCTGTTGGGATCCGTTCACCAAAATCTGTTTTAAAGCAATCCACACCCATATCCAACAACAATTCAAGTTTTTCTTGAAACCATTTGCATGCTTCGGGATTTGTGAAGTCCACAAGTCCCATGCCTGCTTGCCATTTATCCCACTGCCATACACTTCCGTCTGCACGCTTAACCAAATAGCCCTTTTCCATGCCCTCATCAAATAGTTCTGACTTTTGAGCTATATAAGGATTAATCCAAACACAAATTTTTAATCCTCTTTCTTTTAATCTATTTAGCATCCCTTCAGGGTCTGAGAACATACAATCATCCCATTTAAAATTACTCCATTCAAACTCCTTCATCCAGAAACAGTCAAAATGAAATACCTCTACAGGAATATCCCTCTGTTCCATTCCTTTTACAAAACTCGTTACTGTATCTTCATCATAATTGGTAGTGAAAGATGTACTAAGCCATAATCCGAATGACCATGCAGGTGGCAAACTCGGTTTTCCAGTCAGACTAGTATATCTTTCTAATACTTCTTTTATGGTTGGACCATTGATCACGAAGTATTCAATGGATTCGCCTTCCACACTGAATTGAACCTTCGATACTTTTTCTGAACCAATTTCAAAAGAAACCTTTTCAGGGTGATTAACAAATACACCGTAGCCTTTATTACTTACATAAAACGGAATATTTTTATACGCCTGTTCACTGCCTGTTCCACCATCTTCATTCCATACATCCACTGCTTGCCCGTTTTTAATAAAGGGGGTAAAACGTTCACCTAGTCCGTATATTAATTCTCCTACATCTAAAGTTAATTGTTCCCGCATATATGCTTCTTTGGTATCAGCTACTATATACGCTGTGGATCGATTATCAGATTCCGCAATTTTTTCATTTTTATGAGAGAAGGTTAAATTCCAATTTTCCTTATTAACCTCTGCTTTTAAATCGCCACTCATAAATGTAAGGGAATTTTCTTGGTCCTCAATAGAAGGATTCATATTCTCTTCAAATATTTCAAAATTAGGACCTTTGTTCAATGACCCTTTATGATGAAACACTTTAACTTTAATTACATCTATTATCGGGGAAGATAATTCAATGGTTAACATTCCACCGTCTAACGTATCTCCTCGATGTGAAACTTTGCGGCCAGGAGCATAAAGAATAGCTTTATTTTTCGTTACCTTTGTATCATTGACTTCCATGGGATGAATATATTGATATCCTTCTTTATTCAACCAACACCCATTACTGAATTTCATGTTTTCTCCACCTTTAGTAAAGATTAAAATTTATTTACGAAATTTTTATACAACTACAATCTATCCATCTGGAGATATATCAAAATGTGTTATCCTTTAACAGAACCAGAAGTGACGCCGCCAACGATATGTTTTTGACCTAGTAAAAACACGATTAGAACTGGGACAGATGTGAGTACAATATCCGCACTAACTAAATTCCATCTTGCACTAAATTGACCGAAGAAGTTATAGACTGCTAATGTCATTGGCCATTTATCAATTGAATTTAGCAGGTAAAGCGGCGCGGTAAATTCATTCCAGACACCTAGGAAATTAAGTACAAAGATGGTGACTAAAACAGGCTTTAATAATGGGACAATCACCCTAAAGAACAGTGAAAAACCATTACAACCATCCATAATAGCTGCCTCATCTAATTCTCTTGGAACATTGGAAACAAATGCATACGTGATAAAAAGTGAAATAGGAATTCCCATTGCTGTATAAAGTAAAACCATCCCTGTCTGGGTGTTAATCAAATGCAACGATTTCATAACACTCATTAAAGGTATATAATTCATCGGTAGGGTGATTCCCAAGATTAAAAATAAATATATAAATTTATTTAGCTTAGATTGGTTTCTAGATAAAACAAATGCCGCAAAGGCTACTACAATCACAAGAAGTACAGAGCTTACGACTGCGTATAACAAGCTATTTAGAAAGGAGGTAACTAAATGTCCTTGTTCGATAACGACCCGATAATTTTCGAATAAGAATTTTTTTGGTAAAGACAGATTTAAGACCGTAGATTCTGAATCGGATTTAAAGGAATTAAGAATGACGACTAAAAATGGAATAATCACAATCAAACTTAAAATCCAAGCAATCATATTCAAAATTAACGGTTTAATTAGCCTCATCATGCTCATTAATATTCCCCCTTTCTATTCATAATGCGAATAATAAAGACAGAAGCAATTGCCATGATAACGAACAGAATAGTGGAAAGTGCACTTCCCAGTCCCCAATATCCTTTAGCAAAAGCAGAATAAACAGCTGTATTAATAACATCAGTAGCAGAACCAGGTCCGCCATTAGTAAGAACATAGATGATATCAAAAACCCTTAAACCGTATGTAAGATTAAGTACGGTAGCAATCATTACGGTTGGAAAAAGCATGGGTAAAGTAATCCTAAATAACCGTTGAAAGAATCCTGCCCCATCCATTTCAGAAGCTTCATAAAGTTCTTTGGGAATCGCTAATAAACCTGCGATAAAGAGGACCATGATATAGCCCATGCCTTTCCATGTATCCACACCCATAACTGAGGGCATTGCCCATGTTAAAGAACCGAGCCAACTGTGTGCCATAAAGTCTAATCCTAACGACCTAAGGGTGGTGTTTACAAATCCATTGTTTGGATCAAGTAAGCTTTTGAACACTAAACCAACAATTAGAAAAGATAATACTTGTGGAGAAAAGATAATCATTCGATGAAGATTTGCAGCTTTAACACCACTAACTAGCAAGATGGCAAGAAATAGACCAAGTACAGTCTTAGCAAGAGTCGTAAAGATAGTGAAAATTAACGTGTTCTTAATGAATTCTAAATAAACATGGTCTCCAAATATGATATTTTTATAATTCTCAAGTCCGATGAAATTTTTATTTACATCGTAACTATTCCAATCGGTAAATGAGTAATAAATACCAATTAAAGATGGAACAACGATGAAGATTGTATACAAAACAATAGCACCTGATGAAAAATACCAGGGATAGATTTTATTGGTTTTCATATCTTATTACCTCTCAATCGTTAGTAGTGAGCATCTTTCATTTGGACTCTAACTTCTCCGGTGAAAGAGGTCGAACCACTTGAGGATCAATTAAGAAAAAAGAACCGAAGTCGTTAAGATTGCGGCTTCGGTTCTTTTTTATGCTGAAAATTTATTTTTCCCAGCTAGGATCCTTCTGAACTTTCGCTTGTTCTTCTCTTCTCTTGTCAATGTTCTCAAGTATTTGTTTAGGAGTAAGCGATCCAGCAAACATACCTGTTAAATCTTTACCGATATCCATCCATTGTGGATCGATATATTTAACAGCTGCCTGCATGACAGTTCCTTTTTCATGATTCTTCTCATAATCAATATAATCTTGTGTTAATTTAGAATCGATTTCTGGCCAGCAAATAGTTAAGTTTCCCTCTCCGCCATCAAGTACTCTTTGAAGATTTTCATGCTTCGTCATCCAACGGAAGAATTCTAGTATTTCTTTTTGGTGCTTAGAATGCTTGTTCCCAATCATTGCCGCAGACCCACCTGGGTTCACTCCAATGACCTGGTTATCACCAAATGGCATCGCAAAGAATCCCATTTTGTCTTTCATTTCCGGATGAGCCTTTGAAATGTCATTTTCAGTACCCGGAACCCTTAAAATCATAGCTGCCTTGCCTGTTCCAAACGAATCAAGTCCTGCCTCAACTGTGTTAGAGAGGAAGTCCTTTCCGTAGTAACCAAGGTCTGCAAACTCTTTTACCTGTTTTATAACATTTTCCAGTGGTTTTAAATCTTGGATTTTCATTTCATTATTATTTAACTTTTCATATACTCCTGGTACTAACTTTTCATAATTAGGTCCTGTTTCAAATAATGGAAGAACTTGATACCATCCACTTGCTGGTGCCATGTAGAATGGTGTAATTCCGGCTTTCTTAATTTTTTTACTTATAGCTTTAAATTCCTCATAATTTGTAGGTGGATTTATTCCTAGGTCATTAAATATTTTCTTATTATAGTAGACATACCAGATTTTTGTTGGCGCAAATGAAACACCATAAACCTTGTCCTTATAGCTGACAGAAGGAAGAATTTCTTTAGACATTCTACCTGCAAATTCCTCTTTTGTAAGATCGATTGCATTTTCCTCCGGTCTTATATTGCTATTTAAACTTAATGGGTCAACATCGACGTTAATAATATCTGGAGCTTCACCGGATGCAATTTTTGCTTTTACCAGGTCGCGCCATTGTGCATCAGGGACTACTTGGAAATCAACTTTTATACCAGATTCTTTCTCAAAGTCCTTTGCCATTTCTTGCATAATGCCTGTTCTTGGTATACCAGATTGATGTGTTCCAAAAGTCAAGGTTACCTTTGAGTCTTTGCCTGCATCAGAAGATGATTTATCCGAACTGCATCCAGCAGCAAGGACAATAGAAATAATTAGCAAAAGTGAAAGCGCTGTTAATTTAATTTTCTTCAAATGTTTACCCTCCTAGATTAATAGTTTATTATAAAAATATTGAATAACGCGGTACCGTTTATAAGTTAAAGAATACGCTTACATCCAGGTATCCTCAATAGACAAATTCGGCCACTTATTTGTAATTTTTAGACTAGAAAGAAGGAGACTGATTTGTTTCGCTTTAAGTTTAAAACACTTCAACAAAGCCTTTTTACCTATTATTCAGTGTTTTTTATTGTTTTTATAATCAGCATTGGTCTGCTTCTTTTTGCGTACTTTGCAAATTTTACGAAGAGTAATGTCTCAGAGCAACAAAAACAATTAAGTATTTCTATTGGTAGTTTTTTAGATCAAGAGATAACAAAAATAAACAATTTCTCTATGAATATTGTTTATTCGAACTTAGTGAGGGAACATTTTAATCATGACCTTGAACCAATTACCTATCAAAAAGGGAATCACAATTCTAGCACCCCTGAAATGTATACAAATGTTACTACACTAATTAATGTAATTCTGACAATCATCAGTAGTTCAGATACTGCAAGACAGGCTAATATTTATGACTTTAATGGGAATATGGTTGGAGCTGGAGATTTTAATGGAGAACTCTCTGTTGATTTAAAAAACGAGCCCTGGTATTCACAAACAGTAAAGAAAGATGGCTGGAAATACATCAGTATGCTCGACAATAATGATTTACCAGCAGAACTAAGGAATTCAAATAAGGATAAAAAGTATATCTCACTTACAAGGGTCTATAAGAACAACAACTATATTGGTCAAGGGATTGTCGAAATCCAGCAAGACTGCGACACAATGTTTAAATATTTAAATGAACAAACTAGAGGGAATCACAATCTAAAAATCTATGTCATTGATTCTAAGGGCAACTTTTTTTATCCATATAATAATGATAAAGATAAGAAGGCTGGATCCTACTACAAAAATTTAATAATGCTAAAACATTTGACACCAGAAAAAACACATCAAATCAAGAGTCCGATTAATAACTCAAAACAACTCATGACATACTCCATTTTAGAATCTACTGGCTGGACCATCATTGTAACCCAGAACCAAAAAGAATTATTTTCGTACTTGGATCAGCTGACAAGAGTATTTATTTTAATTACTTTTATTACCCTGTTACTAATCCTAATGATTTCATATTTCGTTTCCAAAAGAGTAACCTTTCCATTACAAAAGCTGCGGCGAGCAATTGGAAGAATGGATCTAGATGATCTTTCAAAAAACGATTTTCCAGTTGTAGATAAGGATAGTACTTCAATTGGTGAAATTGATGCACTCAATATAGCCTTTAATAAAATGAATCAAAAATTGTCGCATTCCTTTAATGAACTGCTCATTGCTAGGTCACAGGAATTGGATGCAAAGTTTCTTGCGCTTCAATCCCAGATGGACCCTCATTTTCTTTATAATAATTTGACCAACATCAGTGTAATGGCTGAGGAGGGGATGAATAAGCAAATCGTTACTTTATGTGAGAACGTATCCTTTATGTTAAGGTATATCTCCACTCAAAATAAAAAAGGTGTTCCACTAGCGTCAGAAATCATTTACACAAAAAGATATTTAGATTGTATGAAAATTCGCTATGAAGAAAATTTGACATTTCGCTTTGATATTCCAAAAGAAATGAACGATATTGTTGTCCCAATGCTAATTATTCAACCTATTATTGAAAACTCGATTAAATATGGTTTAAATAATTCTCCACCATGGAATATTTCTGTTTCTGGTAAAATCGAAAGTAATAAATGGCGGATTACAATAACTGATAATGGCCCTGGGTTTGATCCGATTGTCCTAGAAGAATTTAATCATTTCATAGAGACAGAGATTGATTTACTTCACATCCCCGACTTACAAATCAATGGGATGGGACTTAAAAATATTTATATCAGACTCAAGCTATTGTATCAGAATGCCACTTTCTTTGAATTACAAAACCATGGTGAAAAAGGGGTTTCTGTTACCATTGGAGGATTAGTTTAATTATAGAGGGGAAGTAATAATGCGTGAATCACACCTTTCAAATTAAAACAATTATTGTTGAGGATGAATCCCTTATTAGACGGAATATTTCCAAAAAAATATCCGAGTTAAATCCCAATTTTATTGTAATTGGTGAAGCCATGAACGGTCAGGAAGCCCTTAATATGATTGAGAAAGATATACCCCAACTAGTCATTACAGATATCCAGATGCCCATTATGAATGGTTTAGAATTAGCCAAAAGCATCTATTTTGCCTATCCAAATACAAAAACTGCTATTTTAAGCGGACATCATGAGTTTGAATACGCTCGTCAGGCAATCAATTACAAGGTAGAAGATTACTTGTTAAAGCCAGTTGTAAATGAAGATTTACGTTCATTATTAGCTAAAATCGAACTAAAGTTAAAAGGGGATTTAGACTCTCTTGCAAACATTGCTTTATCAATGTCAGATAAAATATCACCAGAAGAATTAGTTGAATCTGTCAAATTATTTATTAAAGAAAACTATAAAAAAGATTTATCCCTTAAAGAAATAGCTAATGAACTAAACTTCACGGTGGATTATTTAGGGAAGATTTTTAAAAAGTATACAAATGAAAGCCCTATTAAATATTTAACCCGATTAAGAATTAGCGAAGCCAAACACATTCTTTCTTCTGATTTGAATATGGAAATTAAAATGGTCGGAAAGGTAGTTGGCTATCCAGACCAGTATTATTTTAGCCGCGTATTTAAAACGAACACGGGTTACTATCCAAGTGAGTATAGGTCAATCATCCAATCAAGCAATTAAGAATGAATCAGACTCAAAATAATCCCTCACTATAAAAAATAGTGAGGGATTTTGGAGTCAGACCTTTTTTGTTATGTATGTGAGACAATTAATTGGCAATCTCCAGCTATCTCGAATTCCCCAAACCCAACCGGGATGATAAGGTGGGTGCCCTTGTCCAATTGATAGGCTTCCCCTTGATGAACAAGTGTGCCTTCGCCCTTTATCACACTCAAAAGCACGTAATGATTCTGCAAATCAAAGGTTGACTTTCCGTTTACATCCCATTTATATACGGAGAAGAAATCAGATTCAACATAGGAGGTAATTGTTGCATTTTCCTTTTTTTCAATTTTAGGAACAGTAACGTTCCCTTGATGTGGAACTGAAGTAACATCAATCGCTTTCTCCAAATGGAGATCTCGCAAATTGCCTTCTGCATCTCTGCGGTCATAATCATAGACGCGGTAGGTGGTATCCGAGCTTTGTTGTGTTTCTAATACCAGGGTTCCTTCACACAAAGCATGGATGGTCCCACTTGGTACATAGAAAAAATCCCCTGGCTTAATTTTAACCCTGCGAAGTAAATCCTCCCATCGCCCTTCCTTCGTTTGCTGGATCAATTCTTCTTTTGTCTTGGCGTTATGGCCAAAAATCATGTCCGCATCCTCTTTACAATCAATGATATACCAGCATTCTGTTTTCCCAAGTTCACCGTTTTCATGGATTTTTGCATAGGTATCACCTGGATGAACTTGAACGGATAAATCCATGTTCGCATCCAATATTTTTGTTAATAGAGGGAAAACGTCTTCCGTCGGATTTCCAAAAAGTTCAGGTTGTTCTTTCCAAAGTACGTCCAGAGTTTTTCCAGCAAATGGTCCATTTTCAATCATCGATGGACCGTTCGGATGTGCGGAAATCGCCCAGCATTCCCCTGTTTTATCGTTTGGTATCGAGTAACCAAATTCTTTTTGTAAGGCGGTTCCACCCCAAATTCGTTCTTTAAAAACGGGTTTTAAAAATAATGGCTGCAATATAATTCCCTCCGTAGTTCATATGTCTATTGGAATTTTCCCCTTTCAAATTTATCATAATCATTTTTTTATGGAAAGCTATTAATTTACGGCTGTTTCCATTAATTATTTCTAATCACAGCATTCATCCAAGGATTGCATTGTTTGAGTAATCATTGGAAATTTTGATAGAATAAACAGACTACATTTTTTAAGGAGAGATCAAATGACAAACAACCAAAAATATATCGGTTATATTGGAACATACACGAAGGGGGACAGTAAAGGAATCTATTCCTTCACACTTGATACTAACGAGGGAAGAATAGTGGATATTAACGAGGCGGCACAGTTAGAAAATCCTACATACCTAACGATCAGTAAGGACAATCGCTATCTATATTCCGTTGCAAAAAAAGGGGAAGAAGGTGGTGTCGTTGCTTTTTCAATAGAGGGTGATGGCACATTAACGGAGCAAAATCGTCAGATGCTTCCAGGCTCATCGCCATGTCATGTAAGTGTAGACAGCAAAAACCGCTATGCATTCAGTGCAAATTACCATAAAGGATCCGTAGAATCCTACTTAATTAACGAGGAGGATGGCACGGTCCAACCGGCTGCCTCAATCATTAAACATGAAGGTTCAGGCCCAGATCCAAGACAGGAAAAACCACATACTCATTATGCAGGAGTCACACCTGATGAGAACTATCTCGCAGTTGTAGAATTAGGAATTGATGCCCTTATTTCGTATCCGATTAACAGTGATGGCACACTTTCAAAAGCCAGCCTGTTACCTTTAAAAGCTGGGAGCGGACCAAGGCATTTGGTTTTTCATCCTAATGGCCAATATGCATATATCATGACCGAATTTAGTTCGGAGGTCATTGTATTAACCTATCATAAGGAAGATGGCCACTTTACCGAAAAACAATATATATCCACACTTCCAGCTGATTTTACAGATAATAACCAAGGCAGTGCGATTCATATTTCAGCTGATGGACGCTTTGTCTATGCCGGTAATCGCGGGCATAACAGTATAGCCGTTTTCCGTGTGGATATCGAAACGGGCGAGCTTAGCTTTGTTGAACATACATCGACTGAAGGTGATTGGCCAAGGGATTTTGAAATTGATCCTAGCGGGAAGTTTGTGGTTGCTTCGAATCAGGAGTCAGGCAATTTAGTATTGTTCTCAAGGGATGAGTTTTCGGGGAAATTGACGTTGATTGAGTCTGATATTACTGTGCCTTATGCGGTTTGTGTGAAGTTTTTAAATTATTAACCTATACCTAAAACAGCTTAACAAATTGCTCATTAATTTGTTAAGCTGTTTCAAATTTATAGAGCATTTTATTCACTTTAAAATTTTACTTAATAAAAATACGTTCTCTGTATAAGGGTATTTTATTATATTGCTTTTCCATAATATACAGACGAACAATAATAACCTGCTATAATCACCTGAGGTCTTATACTTTGCGCCCGCTGCTGTCCCAAAAATTGAATATTGCGAAAATTGTATAATCAATAACCCTCGTATTAATTATATACTCCACCTCAATAGTCTTTTTATCCAAGGGATAAATTAAATTGGCTCTAAAGGGAACGTTTTAGGAAATCTCTAATTTCATCAATGGAAAGTCCTATCTTTTTAGCTTCATTAATAAGTTCTAACCATTCTGTATCAAAATCTTTTTCATTGGTTAATGCAGACAAAATTCACCCTCCTAAAATGATTACTATTTCAGGTAACTCAGCCATCCTAGTTAAAAACTTTAGACCTGTAGCTTTGCGTCCCAATCTTTCGAAAGGTTTGCCTTTGTCGTTTATAGTATTAAAGTATTAAAGTATTAAAATATTATAGAATAAACTAATAGTACTATAGTCTTACGGGAAACTAAATGCAAATATTTCCAAAAATTTCGACACAATTTCGACAAAAAATATGTAAACCCATTAGTCATAATTTAGAAGTTTTAAAAAACAGTTCTCACAAGTTACCTGACCTAATTCAATAAATTTAATATTTCTAAGGGTCTTCCTTTTAATAATTCGATCCTTATTAAATTCTAGACCGCATGCACAATGATAGGAATCTTTCACAATGTGAATCTGGTTTCTTTCTTTTATTAGTGGATATATCATGGTTTCCCTTCTTTTCGTCTCTTCACCAGTTTCTGTGGTTTATACTCAATTCCAGAAATAAGTTAGCTAGATTGGTGCCCAATCTATGGTAAC
>NZ_JAGGQR010000058.1:0-50297 GCF_018613205.1 Bacillus sp. ISL-46 | reverse complement strand
CCCCGCTACGCCCGCGGAAAGCGAAGCGCCTGGAGCGCAAATCAACAAACAAATTAACAAAGACATAAAAAAGACTGCCGGCAAACCCAAGTTTTTCGAATTTGTCGACAGTCTGACTCAAACCAATCGTAATGGTTTGAGTTTTTCTATTTTACATAAAATTATTGTTTAAGGTAATTTACGAGCATCATTGTAATCATGCCCATATCCCCAATATTGATAAATAATTGGTTTTTCAGATGTGTAAGGGAAGTTTTTCCACAACGAAGCTCCACAGGGACGGTTCTCATGGTATATCATTTGGTTAGTACCATTCCATTGAAAAAGGGTCAGGCCCCCACTACAATAATGCTTAACGTAGTGGGGACCTGGCCCTTTTGTTACTTTATACTCTGGATTGGAGACGGAAAACCAATGCTAAAGTAACCTCTCTTAAAACTTAATTCTTCTTTACAAAGCTGCCTTATATTTAACGATGAGGACATTATTAAATGAAGGGTGTCTTCAAATATATTTTAATCATTGTCCCCAGCTAATAATAGATTAACTGTAATAGAAAGCATATCTCTTAAAGGTTCGAAGGCATTGTCAACATCTAGACGTTCCGTCCATTTATGAGCATCCTTTCCAACAGGTCCTAGGTTGAGTACAGGAATATTTAGACTCTCTAATACATCTAAAGGAACACTTACTGCACAAAAAACTAGAATAAATGTACCAATGAATTCCGTAAAGAATGCGTTAAGATAAGTTTTTTTGTAGGAAGGTACTAATCCAAAACAGCCTAGCACTTCCATATCATCTTCTGTATCATCCATAAAAGGTTTATACATTATCCAAACAATCATTGCACCAATAAATGCACCAATGAGTTGTTCTGTTATATAAGGAATAACTTTTTCCATAGGAAATAGATGATTAACTGCTAATGCAATGGTGTAAGCAGGGTTTATATGATTTCCACTAATTCCACCAAAGATAACTGCAGGAATCCAACAGCAAATCCCCAACCAGTAGCAATTTATAGTGCACTCCTTCTTGTCTAATGAATAAATCCATACGTTAGTTATCAATCATTTTTCGAACAATCTAAAGTATTATTATTTCGTATAGGTTTTATCTACCTTCATTGTTGTAATTAGCAATTGAACTGTAATGATTAACATTAAAATCAAAATTACAGCACTCATATAGTATTGAATATTAGGTTTATATCCATATTTACTGAATAGAAAAAAAGATAAGATCAACAAAAAAGATAAAAACAGCTCAAAAATTAATGTAATAATAAAAAATAGTACATAAGGAATAACAATCTCTTTGTGAGAAACGTGTTTTAAAGTTAATCCCTCCCAACATAAGTCTGCTAATTTATTTATTTTCCTCATTAGTACCACTCCTATTAATCCCAACTCAAATCAATTGCGTCAATTAAAGAATGTATAAATATGACCAATTATTTCCTTATTATTGGAAAAATAAACTATTATTTTCCATTTATTGTATTTGCGTTGGTTTTATGGTGGTACCTCAAATTTAAAAATAGGTATTAATACTGATCAATATTTTACTTCTAGAGCACTAGCACCATTACGCATTTTTGTATTGCTCTAAAGGAACTTTAAGCATAACAAAAAGGCTTCACGGGGAGCGAAACCTTTTTGTTAACAGAGTTCATATTATTCTAATCTTGATGTAAATTAAATATTCTAGCCTACTTTACTTTCTTCTATGGCATGTTGCCAACTTGGGTAGTAATACAAAGCACTCCGCATTAAATCAGGATAAAGTTGTTTTACCTCTTTTTTACGTAGCGAATTACCTTGGTTCTGTAACTTCTGGATCTGAGTAATGACTTCCTTTGATGTGAATGGAACATCCATTTTTCATTCCTCCCTTTCCAAGTTATCTTTACTATTTTCCCCTTTGGCTAACAATATAAAACCCGAAAACAAAACTTTACACCCAAGACTCCTTTTTTGTTCATAAAATATTGCTTTTTTTAGTGAGTTCAAGGAATCCTTATATTTCTTATTTTGCTTCATTCAGCAATTGTTGTCTTTTTTGTATACCTTGCTCCATTTTATCATTGAGCTGGGTAATGATCGAATCAATGGTTTTTTGATCTTTTTTGTTGATTGCTTCTTGCAGTTGCTGCTCCCAGTCCGTCTGTTTTTCTTTTACTTTTGCTAGGTCTTCTTTGTTAATTTGAATCATTTTTGCTCCAGGAAGTTTTTCCATTTCTTTCATGGCTTGCTTTTTTGTGATGGTTCCTGCTTTTACTTTATCCATAATCGCCTTCACTTGCTCTTTGTCTGCGCCGGAAATTTTTATACGAACACCTTTTTCTCCGCCATTAAGTTTCATAAGCTGTTGTTTCGCTTCCTGCTTCGATAGATTTCCATCTTTTACTTTCTCGATTATCTCTTTTGCTTCCGGCGAAGCTTCTATCTTTTTGTTAAATTTTACTCTTTTTCCAAACTCCACTTTCTTTCCAAGCTTTTCTCTCAATGAGCGCATTGTCTTTACATTGTTTTCATATTCTTGTTTTACAGCCGGGGAAGCGTATTGTAATGCTTTGTTCAATAACTCATCCATTTTATCGGATTTTTTATATACGATCTGTTCTTGTTTTGCTTTATCCGTATTTTCCTTGTCCGATTTGATTGCTGTTGCAGATGCAGCAGAACCAAGCAAAGCAAGTGTGATTGCCGGTACCAGTAAAGATGATTTAACTTTCATTAACCATTCCTCCTTTATTGTAGAAATGGCATTACCACTTCCCTATCTAATTTATCCACTTGGTGTGTACTTTCAGTGAAGGAAATATGAAAAAATTATGAAATGTCATCGTTATGCAGAATGTATTGGGGCTAAAATATCGAAAGTTATTAAAATGGGATTGGAAATACTATTGTAATATAAACGCCACGGACGTAAAGGATTTAACATCTCCCTGTTCTTTGTTTCAGACAATTCTATGTTACGATGATAAAAACTTAGCAACCAAAGAACGTGGAGGGTAAAAGAATGCTTAAAAGAATTATATCAATTATAGCAGTTGCTGTACTCTCAGTAACTGTAAGTGCTAATGTACAAGCTGCTACAGTAACAGTACAAAAAGGGGATACCCTTTGGGATCTATCACGCGCAAATAATACATCTTTAGAAAATATACAAAAGTTGAATCATCTTACTACGGACCTTATTCACCCTGGAGATGTACTAACCATTGCACCAGAAAAACATTATGATGTTAAGCAAGGTGATACACTATGGGATATAGCCATGGATTATCAGGTAACTGTTTCGCAACTTAAGGAATGGAACAAATTAACTACCGATCTCATCCATCCTGGATTAAATCTATTAATCTATGAAGGTTTAAATACGACTAATACTACTGTAACAGAAAAACAAACGAAGCCTGCTGCACAAACAGCATCAGCAAAACCTGCAGCGCAAGCACCAAGGGAAAGTGAACCCGCGGTAGAAGCTGCATCAACTACTAATACAAGTTCAAGGGAAATTACTGTGAAGGCTACAGCCTATACGGCTTCATGTGAGGGATGTTCCGGTACTACCGCTACTGGTATTAACCTTAAAGCAAACCCAAATGCAAAGGTCATCGCAGTTGACCCATCTGTTATTCCGCTTGGAAGTAAAGTTTATGTAGAAGGCTATGGAAATGCAATCGCTGGAGATACTGGCGGAGCCATTAAAGGAAATCGAATTGATATCTTTATTCCTTCTAATCAAGATGCGATCAATTTTGGAGTAAAACAATTAAAGGTAACAATATTAAACTAACATGCCAAAAACCAGACAATCCTGAGGATCTCTATTTACGTAAAAAACACTGCAACTCCCTTTATTTATCAAGGGGTTGCAGTGTTTTTTAAATTACCTTTTTTGATTCATCACCACATTTTGTGATTTAGCCAAATAATATGAAAACACTCGACATGATTCTTCTATAACCATTGATTTCTTTCATATCACAAACGTCATTAACGTAAAGTAAGCTAAAACTTGTAATTTTTCTTTAGAATAAAATAAATCAACAAAAAACCAGTATCCTCAAGTAACTCCACAGGGACGGTTCTCATGGCTTTTAATGATGTTAGTCCCGATCACAAGAATCATCCCCCATGAACTTTCTAAAATCAGATAAAACCAGTAGAACCGTCCCCATGGTCTCAAATATGTTTTTCAAAATTATTCCTCCACGGTACTTTACTTCAATGAATATAGCAAAATTCTAAAAAAATATTTGTTATTACACATAAAAACGAATCCAATAGAGAACGGATTCGTATCCCACAAAAAGCACTATTAGTCTAAAATATTAAATTTTTTTGTTTTATTTTTAGAGTAATAGACTATCCAGGCACACTTTCCTGGATTTACCTTGTTTATCCTAAAAAAACATATTTAGGGATTTTCTGTTGTTAATTTATCCAGTAATTATTGGTTTGTAGGAGAAGAAGTTCACTCCAGCACCAATCGATGAAATTACAAACTTCGACCATTTCCCTCAGGTTTTCCTTTCAATTAAACGTTTGATTAGAATGGCTGCATTCCTTGATAAATATGAATCACCCTTCTCCAAGGCATAAATAAATTGTTGAAAAATGGTCTTAAAATTGGAGAAAGAAACGGCCCAAATTACTTTTGTCACTAATCGACGCCGTTCGATTAAATTCTATTTAGGCTATACTATTCAAACGTTTAGTTAAAAAAGCAACAAGTACTGATTTATAAGTACTTCCCCTGCGAAGCAAGAATGAAATTTGTCGAGAACCGGAAGTAAATTCCGCAGGAAATAATCCAACTTTCCACAAAATCGGATAGGTTTCTATTAAACTTACAAAATTCTATAAATTGCCCGTCTTTTCCCCACTACACAAACGATTAATTAATAATGATCTCAGCACGCACCACTACTGACCTTATCCCATCAAACACCTAAAAAGTTAGTCGAGAGATGTCTTCAATTATGACTCTTTTAATAAGGAAACCCAGTTAGCTGCTGAACTAGAAATTTGTGCCTATACCCAGCATAGCTGCGATTAGCTAGTTTCCACTAGTGTCATAGTTTTCGGCATGAATGTTAAAAATTAAGTAAGCGGAGAACGGCAATCCTTTCAGGATTAGAAGCCTACAAAATAAAAAAGGAACAAGGTTTTTATTTCACCTTATTCCCTTTCTTTAAATTAGATTATTCAACTGTGATTTTCCTCACTCTTCCGAAATTTAACATAGTGATCCAACTTTCTTTAAAGGAGTTATTCCACAATTTGGCCCTAAACATAAAGAAAAAGCACAATTCTTGCTGCAGAATTGCGCCCTTTAATGGAATAAGCATTCAGCTATATTAGCTGGTTGTGGAATAAAAACTCAGTTAGTTCTAAAGAAGTTCAATGTTTCTCTAAATGTATTTTGTGCTGATTCTACATTGTATTTAGGTGAGTATGGATCACTAAATCCGTGTTCACCCTTACATATATGTATATCTATATTCTGTTTATCTAAAGTTGAAATTAGTTCATCAACATTAAACGATTTTTCTACTTCCGGGAAAAATAGCATTGTTGAACATTTTGGAGATATATTTACAAAGTCTCTAATACGTGAACCATAGTATCCGACAATCCCATCGACATATTCCTCTTCACTACACATCCATGCAACAGTTGCCCCTACACTAAATCCAATGACAAATATTTTTGAGTATTCATCTTTAATATCAGATAATATATTTTTTACTTTATGTAATGCATTAATGAAAGCAACATTATCAATAAAATTGCGGTAAGCTTTTTCTTCTTGAGAATAGCTAAAAGGGATTTCTTGTTCTAATAAATTTGGACAAATAACATCAAAATATTGTTCTGATAATAATTCACATAAATCTGTTATATGTTGGTTAATTCCATATATTTCGTGTACTACAATGATTACTTTATCGGAATTTTTATGGATTTTGATCACCTTATACAACCCCTGTAATGATTTTCATATTGTTTAATTAATACAATATTATATTGTTTCTACCAATTTGCTCATTTGTTAAATACCAAAGGCGATGCCCCTTATATAAGCATCGCGCCCTTTAACGGAGTAAAGATACTCATAATAATTTAGACATATAATACTCATTAAAAGGCGTTCCATCAATCATAAGTGAATTTCTCTTCGTACCTTCAATTTCAAATCCACTTTTCTTATATAGAGCTACACCTGAGTCATTTTGTGTTACCACAGTAAGTTCTAATCGTGAAATATTATGATTTATTGCCCACTCTTCTAAACATTGAAATAAAGCTGTTCCTATCCCTTGCCCTCTGTATTCTTCTAAAATACCAATAACAAGATACGCAGAGTGCTTTGTTCTCTTAAAATAAGGTTCTTTTATCTTCATGGACCATTTTTGTTCGCAGAAATGAATTAAATTCGGCAAATTTTGTAACCAGGCTTCCCCCTGTTCTTTAAAGTATAAACGCACTGACTGAACAAAGTGCTTTGGTAGATCCATAATGTCCTCCTTTTTAACATGTGTAACGTATTATAGTTCGTGTAGTCACTTTAATTCCATCTAATATTTGAATAATTCCATACCACATCAATTAATTCAATTTACTTCCTAAAAAACCTTCCATTCTTTTGAAATGCCGTCCTAAATTAAAAAGACGGAGTCCTTATTAAAGGAATGCGCCCGATAATTGAATAACGACCAATATGATGCTTTTTACCACCATCCTTCTCCATCGTTATATGAAACCTGAACAACTTGTTGTTCACCATTTTTTTCAAAAAACTTATAAATCTTCATTCCGATTTTTTCTGCAACTTTTTGTGAAGGGATATTTTTTAGAGTCGTATAAGAAAATATTTTCGGGTATTTCAAGACGTTAAATGCATAATCCTTACAAGCAGAAGCAGCTTCCGTTGCATATCCTTTATTCCAATATTCTTTAATAATGTGGAAACCAATTTCCGGTAATGTTTTACCTTCGATTTTTTGCATCGTTATCCCACAATCGCCAATAAATATATCACCTTCTTTTAAAATCACTGCCCACAGTCCATGGTTATATCTCTTATAATTCTCCATATTCCAATGTATCCAGTTTTTCACTTTCTCTTCGTTAAAAGGATGAGGATAGTATTGCATGGATTCCGGATCAGAGAGCACTCTCGATAATTCGTTTTTATCATCCATTACCAACTGCCTAAGGTATAATCGTTCCATCTGGATTACCTTCAAAATGATTCCCCCATCTTTTGAGTAGTTAATTTCTTTTATTCGATTAAATGGCCCTATAAAGAAAAAGCACAATTCTTGCTGCAGAATTGCGCCCTTTAATGGAACAATTTTATTGTCACTCAACAGTTCCTTAATTCATCTTTTAATTCAGATATTCTTTTTTCCTTTCACTATAAAAATGCCCCTTTAGATAACCATATCCAAAGGCAAAACATCGCGACTTTTATCAAAACTTTGTGTCTTTTTTATAAACATCGTGACTTTATTTCAAATCCACAGTTGACAGCTCTGAATTGGCGCTGTTTTTAAAAGAAACCTTGCCTTTTCACGGGAGGATTCTGTCTAATTTTGGATAATCAACACTCGTGATATTTTATTAACATTAAATTTTTTTAGTTATTTATAGTAAATATATACCATTTTATGGATTTTATGTTGATTAGATTCCATTATTGAAGTATGATAGTATAAAGTTTTCCTTCGTGCAACATTTTAATATTAGGTGAAAATATTTGTCTATATCAAAGTCGAAACTCTATTCAAACTAACTATATTTTAAGGTACAGTCAATGAATTCATGCTTCTTTTATTTATTGTGTTCCCCTATTATTTATATAAAAAAGAATGAGAAGCAGCCTGGGACTGTTTCTCATTCTTTTTTTGATGAGTGCAACTTTTATTTCATTTGCATTTCTGCAATCATGTCTTCTAAACGTTCTTTTTGTGCTACCAAATCTTCTACAGAAGGTTGATATGAACTAGCTCCTTGTGCTCCTCTGAATGGTTGATTAGGTTGGACAAGGCGTTGCAGTTGACCTCCGTTTTGCTCATACAAACGGTATCCTACTGCTCCTACAACTGTTCCTGATACAAAACCCATTAAAAAATCTCGATTAATCATTGTATTATTCCCCCATTTTGTTAGTTATATATCAATTCATACAGCTATGTATGAATATAATATCTAGGTTATCTGTTGAAATCTTTGTATTTGAAAATTTCTTGTTTCATGTAAGAGCTCTAATACGTTTACAATCCATGTAATCATTGCTACATAGAGCATATTAGAAGACCCTAGAGATAGTAGACTTAATATACCTGTCAATACATCTGGATGTCTGATTTTATTTATCGTTCCATGAGAAAGTACGGTGTAACCGGTAGCAGCAACTGCTCCATAGACCAAAATATCAGGCTTGTGAAAAGATGACTTTCTTATGCCTGCTAACAATAATAATCCACCAGAAAATAATGCACGCAACCAGTCACTTCGGGTTGCTGGATGCATATGAATCATAATATCATCCAATGGATCTAATCTTGTTTGTTGAAAAAATATTGACACATATAGACAAATGATATTACGAGAGATAGATAATGATTCATATTCAATCAGCATTGTATGAATAAGTGGCTGTATTCTGACAAATGATACTCCTTTAAGAGAAGAGAATAGTTGTTCAATTTCCTTAAAATTCATCCTGTCTCGTAAGGATGGAATCTGTAATCGAAGACGACCAGGAATATCATGCAGAATATAGAATTTGGGATTCATTCGATTCACTTCCTACCCATAAGATACGTGCACTATTGAATACTACACCGATTGTTGCTGCATTATGAATGGCTGCCCCAACAATTGGGGAGAAGATACCTAGAGCACCAAATATGATAGCTATTCCATTGATCACAAACGTTGCGATAAAGTTCTGTTTAATAATGTTCATTGTTTTCTTAGAAAGTCCTACTAACTCAGAAAGCATTTGTGGATTATCCGATGTAACAATAATGTCACTGGCTTCTGATGCAATATCTGTTCGTTTTGCTCCCATCGTAACTCCTATATTAGCATGAGCCAGTGCTAGTGCATCATTTACTCCATCGCCTACCATCATAACCGAACCTCTTCTTCCATACCTTTTTACATAGTTAGCTTTTTCTTCTGGAAGAGCCTCAGCATGATACCAATTTAACTGAAGGAGTTGAGCTATTTCTTTTGCTACTGTTCGCTTATCTCCTGTTAGCATGATGATGTCATCAATGCCTTGCTTACGTAGATGGCGAACTGCACGGTGCATACCGGATCGAATTTTATCAAAAATACTCACTACACCTACTAATGTCTGATCATAGGCTACGTAAATCACATTTTCGTCTTTCTCTAACTTATGTAGAAATTCATTCATTTTGATTTTTAACTCATTCATAAAACGAAGACTTCCTACTACAATCTGTTTGCCATCTAAAAATGTAGAAATTCCTTTCCCAACCACTGTATGAACCTTTGCATCATTATCCCGTATCGGAACTTGAATGTTCCATTCATTCGCTTGTTTGACAATAGCGTCTGCAATAGGATGTGAAGAATTTTTTTCTGCTATAGCAGCGAGACGAATGACATCTTCTCTTTGATATCCTTCAGATGCAATAACATGTTGGACTACGGGCATTCCTTCTGTAATCGTACCAGTTTTATCTAGGATAACTGTATTTATTTTGGCCATTTCCTCAATGTAATGACTTCCTTTTACAATAGCTCCTTCTTTCGCAGCTCTCCCAATAGACGCATAAAGTGCTGTAGCTGTAGACAATTTAATTCCACAGATAAAGTCAATAACGAGCATATTCATCGCTCGACTTACATTATGTGTTAATAAAAATGTCAATAAAGCTAAACCAAATGAAACAGGTACCATTTTTTCAGCTAGAGAATCTGCAATGTTTTGAATTGGCGCCTTCTTTTCTTGTGCTTCTTCTAATAGTTTCACAATCCGAGAAAGTGCGGTATCTTCTCCTACCTTCTCTACCATTACCTTAACATGACCACTTTGGAGAACACTACCTGCATAAACATAATCGTTTTCTTTCAATTCCTTTGGCATATATTCACCTGTAATAGATGACTCATCGACTGTACCGTGTCCATCAATTACAATTCCATCAATAGGTATTTTTTCTCCAGTAAAGACAACTACCCGGTCACCTACTTGTACCTCTTGTAATAAAACTTTTTCTTCAATTTCTTGCGCATTTACTTTCCAAGCGTATGGAGTATCTAGTTCTAAAACAGAATGAATATACTGTTTTGTTTGTTGAGATGTATACTCTGTCAGTAATTCACTAATAGTTGACATGATGGTAATAACCAAGGCAGAACCAGGGTTTCCTATATATAGGGAAGCAAAGATAGAAGCTGCAGTTAACGTATTGGCAGTTGCTTTTTTCTCTTTAAACAAATGGAAAAATCCATCTTTTATGACTCCCGATGATGTTACAATAGCCGTTACCATCGCTCCCCAATGAAAGGCAGTTTTCCAAGCGAACGACAGAGGAATTTTCTGTACATACCAGTTTGCAACAAACATAGCCGTACAAGCAACGATGGGAGCCATTTGTGTCCATGTAAAAGGCAACCATTGCTTCTTAGGCTGTTGTTTTAAAGAAGATAAGGCAAATTTCTTTAGGTTCTGTGAAGAGGTTGTGAAGTCATGATAAACTAGAACGCTTCCTGTTAGCTTTGTATAAATAGCTGAATATACGCCTGGAAAAGAGCGAAAGTAACATTCAATAAGACTATGATTTTTAACTCCTGATAAGTGAAATCGTGTTCTACCAGGTAAAGAATGTGAAATTCGCAATCCATTTATCATCCAATATGTCACTCCCCTTTATTCTTAATAATGGTATATGACCAATATAGTAAACTCGCTGAAAATGCAGGAGCATTACCAAAGGATTGGATGCCTTTACCTAACAAAAATAAAACAAAGAGACTGTCAAAATCAGCAAATCCATTGGTTTGCTTTTTTATGCCTTTGTCTACAAAATCTAATGTATTCTTCATACCACTTATCATCACAGCACTTTTATGTAAGATAGCATCTGATGCAATTTGTACAATGTTGGTCATCACTTCATCCAGTTCATCTTGACTAATATGAGGCACAACAAATTGAATAATAAGGCTTCCGGTTATGGCCGATGCTTTGGATGTTAGTATAAGAGGATGATTCTGTACGTGTTTACTTAAAGCTTCTGCTACAATAGGATGTTTCCAAGTATCGCATTGTAAACGTATCCTACCAGGCATAGCATGTAGTATTTTTATTTTTTGATCTCGGAACTGGGACATAATTTTAGGTGCTATTAAAGAAGCTCCAATTCCTACAATAGTAGGTATCACTGTTCAACTCTCCTTATGGTGAATTCTTTCTGATAAACTTCATCTACTATATAAAACCATGATTCTAGTTCCCTCACATCGGTTACATAGGAGGCATCATATTTAATAAGTAAGCTACCTGTTGATTCTGTAAACTGTACATCATACACTAAAATCTGCTCTTTCAATTTTGCTATAATTTTATTTATTAATAAGACGTTCTGTTTCCATATAGGGGATTGGAGGCGAATACGTCCAGGGATAAAATGCATAAGCTTAATATCATATTTACCTAGCTTTCTTTCCACATGTTTAAGCATTATTTTTTCTGTTATTTTACCAATCATGTTAAATACCACCAACTTAATTCAATATTTTACCAATATAAATTCTCTAAGACAATAAGTTATTAAAGATATTGTAAAACCATTTTATTATAAATATTTATTCTTAATAAATACCCTTGTTCCAACTGCCCTTTAATTGAGCTACTAATATTTTCTTGTAACCACAAACCCTTCATTATTCCGTTAAAAAGACGCTTTCCTTGTTCTGAAAAAGCAACCTTTTCTTAAATAAACAAAAAGCTGATATTAACTGGTATTGTTCAATTAAAAATCCTCAACTGTTAGTGATCAAGGATTGTAATCATTCTTGTCCCTTGTAGTAGAGGACCGGCGGTCATGCCGGTGCCCTACGACTTTTTGGCGAGTATTGGATCGAGAAACTTAATTCATTGGGCTTCCTCGTCGGCCGAGGGGCCGTAGATGCCCGGCACCGGAATATCGAGAAGCCGCAAATAAACCCCGAGCTGCGCCCGGTGATGAACCATGTGGCTTAATCCGAAGGTGCGGAGCGCGATCGCCCGCGGCTCTCGGAGGATGATATGGTCGCCGTGGCGCAGCGTCCATTCCTCGCCGAGCGTTTTCTCTTCGCATTCGGAAAGCAGCTTTTCCAACTTGCCGACGTTTGCGTCGAACTCCTCCAGAACGTCAGCGCGTTTTTCCAAAGGCTCGCGCATCAGGTGCGTGGCCAGCCCGCCGAGCGTCATCGATTTCTCGTGCGGCTTCCACGACATATGCTCCTCGGGCAAGCGTTCCAGAATGCGGCGCGTAGTGGCCAGTTCATGCGTTGCGTCGCCGACGATCAGTTTTTTGACCATAAATTCCTCTCCTCCCTTATTGGGTATTGTAAAAGCAATTAACTTATTCTAGCTGGTAATGTTAAATATCATAGAAGAGTCAGATCATTTTAGATCAACAATTGTTGATTAAAGCTATCCGTTAGCTGAAAGAAAGTGCTGTGTAAACAGATCTCGTTCTCAACAAACGTCACCTTTTTGAAGAAAAAATGGATTACTCATCTCTTACCTATTTCTGATGAATCACATTATCAGAATACCAATAAAAAGCATAATCAGTCATAACTGAAGAATCATCCAATTGATGCAACATAGCTGAAATATTCCCTCTATGATAGGTTCCATGATTCACAACATGTAAGATCATTTCAGATAGACTTGTTTCTCTTAAACTTGCCCATGGATTATCCAACATTATTCTCTTTTCTATATCCTCCTGACTTTCCAAAAAAGATTTAAACCGAGTTGATAAAGTGTGGAATTCCATTTCTAAGTCTTCAATGGGCAGTTTCTCTATCTTTTCTTGAAGTTGTAATGAAGATTGCATTGCTTCGTTCATATTCTGACCTTCGAGGATATTAAGCCATCCATAGTCCACTAAATAGATATGTGACAAAACCTTTGAAACAGAAGAAAAGACACTTTTCATTTCCTTTTGATATTTCTCAGGAGAAAGTGTCTTAAGATGATCAATAATCCGTTGATTTGCCCATACATGATAGTTATATAGATTTTCTACATGATTAACCATACAATCGCCTCCTTATCATCACATTTTTTAATATTCCTTATCAGAATGAATTATTCCTTTAAATATTATTACTTATCTGATGAGATCTTCAACTAAATGGCCCTTTACATAAAGAAAGAGCACAATTCTTGCTGCAGAATTGCGCCCTATTCTTGAATAAGAAATATGAATAATTCAATTAAATAATGATTTGTAGGAACATCGCCACCATCCTTCATAACCAATAGAGGTTTTATATTTTCAGGGACTCAAAGGAATTTTATTCACCTATTTACAAACCGACCTTCGGTATGTAAAAACACAATTTAAACTTAGAGGAACCGCATACTAATAAATTAGGAGGAAATTAATTGGATCGGGAATCAAAACGACAACAAACAAAACAGTTGCTTTTGGATGTAACCAAGGAATTGGTCCACGAAAAAGGTTGTAGTAAAATGACCTTAAGCAACATTATGGAACGTACTGGGCTTTCTAAAGGAGCTATTTACCATTATGTAAAGAGCAAGGATGAACTTCTGGCTATGGTGTTACAGGAAAGGATTGAAGATATCAACGATCGCTTCTTTTCCGAAGTAGAAAAGGGAAATAAGGAACTGGAGGGACCACTGAAAGAAATCCTTCAAAATTTACCTACCCTGCAAGATCCGCAAGATGCAACCAATCAAATCTTTATTTATTTGTTAGGACAGAACGATGAAGCTGTTCGCCATGTAATTCGCCAATTTTACGATCAGGCAGTCACGCTGTCCAAACAGTGGATTGTAGTCGGTCAGCAGAACGGGGTCATTCCTTTGTCAGTGAATACGGATAAGACAGCTGAATTATTTATTTTGCTTTCGCACGGACTACGTATACGAAGTGCCATTTCGACAGATTCATACGCATTCAATACAGACGATTTCTCGACATTAATAACCGACATTCTCCGTTAAAATAAAGAATAAAAGAAAAGGTGTGAACCACATGGAATTTCTGTTGTTTTTGCATGTGTTGGGGGCTGTTATTTTTTTAGGAAACATCATTACCGCGGCCTTTTGGAAAATAAGGGCTGACATAAAGGGAGACCCTGAATTGATTCATAACACCGTGAAAAATGTGATGTTGGCTGATTTCATCTTCACACTGCCAGGATTAATTTTAATCATTGTTTCCGGCATTCTAATGGCTGTTCAAGCAGGTTATTCAATGTCTGGTTTGAATTGGCTTACCCTTTCACTGATCTTGTTTGTCTTTACTGGAGTTTTATGGTTTTTACTATTGCTGCCCATACAGCGAAGCATGATTCGTCACAGCGCCCAATCAATAGAGGAAGGCGACATTTCTAAATCGTACCGGAAAGCATCTCGATATTGGGCAATCTTTGGGATTACAGCTACTTTATTACCTGTCATGATTTTGTATTTTATGATTATAAAAGGTTTTTAATGTAGAGGAGGGATACGAATGGCTCCATTTATTGTACTGATTGCATCATTTTTGTTTTTTCGTTTGATTGGTTTTTTAGAACTACCTTTGGGTGAATGGCAGACATCTTTACGCATTGCTGTTGCAGTCATGTTTTTATTTACAGGAATGGCTCATTGGGGAAAGAGACGCCCGGATCTTATTAAAATGGTGCCTCCTTCATTACCGAATCCGAGTTTCATCGTGACTATTACGGGTATTTTGGAGATTGTTGGTGCTTTAGGTCTGCTGGTACCAATTACTTCAAGAATGGCCTCGATCTGTTTGGCCATTCTACTGGTTGTTATGTTTCCAGCAAATATTCGTGCTGCAAAACTAAAGGTCAAAATTGGCGGAAAACCCACGTCCTCTCTGCTACCACGAACAATCCTACAAATAATATTTTTAACAGCTGTTCTCTTTGCTGGATTTTCCTTGTCTAGCCCATAGAGCAGCGAAAGAACGGTTAATTCTTATATACAAATAAAGATGTTTCTTTTAACGGTTAGCAGCAGTATATTTCCGTTGAAAAATACGGCTCATTCAAAAAAAAGAGTTGTTTACTTTTAAGAAATTCCTCTTGATTGAATCAAAAACATGTGACAAAAAGTTGTTTTAAATCCCTTTAGTCAACTATAGTGCCCTTTAATGGAATAACTAAAATATGGTCTCAATCCTAAAATCACTTAATTCTTCTTCAACGACCCGGTAGTTGAAGAAGAAAAAACACTATATAGCCCCCGCAATGTTTGCGGGGGTTAATCTACTTTATAAAGTAAAGATTTATTGAAAAAAACTATTCTTAAATTGAACAGCTGCAACATTTCTTCTTAAACTAACTCCCATTAGTAAAAAGAGTTCCTGCTTATTTCAGAAACGCGCCCGTTTGTTGAAGATCAATAATATTTTAATAACTTCTGAAGCTAACTAGCCATATTGAACTACCGTTTAGTAAAAATCACACTGAAAACAAGCACAGCGCAACCATGGAGCACAATTTTTAAAAAACTTCCTAATATTCCTTGACAGGAATATTCCTATCCGGTTATATTATAGTCATGAAAACAACTTTGAATGCTCTTGCTGAGCCCAACCGGCTACACATTGTCGAACTCTTACGTGAAGGCCCTCTCACGGTGGGAGAAATTTCCAATCGGCTTGGGCTCAACCAGCCACAAACTTCCAAACATCTTCGTGTACTTAGTAATGCAGGACTCGTTGAGGTGAATGCAATCTCCAATCGACGTATCTACAAGCTGAGAGCCGAGCCGTTTAAAGAGCTTGATTCCTGGTTAGAGTCCTACCGCCACATTTGGAACGAGAGATTCGACCGCTTGGACGATTACCTGCAGGACCTACAAAGAAAGGATGTGAACCATGACGACAAGTAGGAGTCCTGCCAAAGATTTAAAAAAAACGATATTGGAGGAATGAGGTCATGGCAAACCTTTTGACTTCTGTAGAAGATCGGAAACTTATTAAGAATAACCAAACCAAAGAAGGAAATAAGGTATCTCTAAAGAATATAACAATCGGATACTGTTTTTTTACGGGGCTGTTGATAGTATTAATGCTTTTAGGTTCTATTCCTGATATAATGTCCGCCCCTGAAGCAGTTGCTTTATTCAAACATTTAGGGTACCCTGCATACCTTCTTCCCTTTATTGGCGTTGCCAAATCGTTAGGTGTTATAGCGATACTGATGCCCGGCTTTCCGCGAATTAAGGAATGGGCTTATGCCGGATTTGTCATCGATTTGACGGGTGCCATGTATTCGACTATAGCAGTGGGCGATCCTTGGGTATTTTTCATTATTGGGTACATTTTGATTGCTGGATCCTATGTTTTCTACCATAGAAAACGAAAAGCCGTTTCATTAAGTCATGCGAAATAACAAAAAAAATTTATTGGGAGGAATTATAAATGTCCAACAACGCTATGATTTCGAGGGTGGAGAACGATCGAGTACTCGTGCTGGAGCGTATTTTCGACGCGCCGCGCGACCTTGTGTTCAAGATGTTTAAAGATCCCGAGCATCTCAAACGCTGGTGGGGACCCAGAGGCTGGGAGCTTCCTGTCTGCAACGTCGATTTCCGGCCGGGCGGCGTTTGGCACTACTGCATGAAGTGTGTCGATCAAAACCAAGGTGAATTTTACGGTATGGAATCTTGGGGCAAAGGGGTTTATAAGGAGATCATCGAGCCGGAGAAGATCGTCTACGTCGATTTCTTCTCGGATGCTGAAGGCATTACGAATGACGCCATGCCATCGACTGATATTACATTGGAATTCATCGATCTGGGCGGCAAGACGAAGCTTATCAACCGCGCTGAATATGCATCGGCGGAGGGCCTCAAGACCGTTATGGATATGGGCATGCTGCAAGGAATCACCGAAACTTGGGACCGCCTGGAAGAGGTTCTTCAGCAGCTGAAATAAGGAAATATCACGACCGGCCTCCCGGCAGTCCGGTTAAATCGAAACCTTTATCTATAGTAACGAGTTTGGAAATTACTTATACAAGGGAGTGTAAAAATCAATGATTAGTAAAGTCGGTCAAATTATGTTGTATGTAAATAACCAAGATGATGCAATGGATTTTTGGACAGAAAAAGTTGGATTTAATGTAATTTCTGAAGAAAATAATGGTCAAGGAATGAGATGGATTGAAATTGCTCCTACAGAGGGTTCAGAAACAAGAATCATTCTCCATAATAAGGAATTCGTTGCTAAAATGGCTCCTGAATTAAATCTCGGTACACCTTCTTTAATGTTTTTTACGGAAAATCTCGATCAATTACATGGCGACTTATCAAATAAAAATGTCAAAGTCGGAGAAATTGTAAATATGCCTTCTGGAAGAGTATTTAACTTTGCAGATAATGAAGGAAATTACTTTGCTGTAATGGAAAAAAAGTAATTTACTATAACGATCAACCATTCCTTATCGTACCTTTTGCGGTACTTTAGAACTAACCAATATCCATTTTAGGCGGCTGACTGGAATAATCAGCCGCCTTTTTAGCTACCGACCCTGGGCTAATGTTCAACAAAGCGTACCCCAAAAAGATCAAACTTTTTTATAAAAATTTCATCTGTATTAAAACTGTAGAATCTATTTGATGGATCTTTTTTCATAATAGATTCTTTTTGTTTACTGTTAATTAAAAGGTTTAGCTGCTTCTTTGTATCAATCTTTATTTCAAAACTTTTATGAATTCAACTTCGATTGCTTTCTAACTAGAATTGCCGATCTTCCACAAACTGGCCCGATTACTGAATATCAGCACTCTCCAGCTATTCCCCAAATTAAGGGGTAATCCCAGCGTCCGTACAATCAGAGGCAAAGTAACTTTCCATAAAATCAATCCTACTTTGCATTCTCGTATTCCTTCATAAAATTAAAAATCACAAAATCAGATGAATAAAAACGCCGAATTAATAATATTGATTCACCAATTAATTATTTTAATGTTTTGTTTAATAAAATTAAGTTTTATTATTTACTATATAAATTTCTTGATATATAATCAAATAAAAGAAAGGAATTCATTATGGCCTATCAAGTAATTACAAATTGTCCCGTCTGCAGCAAAACATTGAAGATTACGAAGTTGCATTGCTCTCATTGTCACACGACGATTGAAAATGAATTTGAATTATCCAAGCTGGCGTCATTATCAAAGGATCAGCTTCATTTTGTGGAAGTATTTTTAACATGCAGAGGGAATATCAAAGAAGTTGAAAAGGAAATGGGGATTTCGTATCCAACGGTTCGAGGCAAGCTAACAGACATCATTTCATCCCTTGGATATGGGCAGAAGAAGAAAAATGAAGTAGACGAGAAAAAGGTTGTCGCCATGTTGGAAAATGGCGAAATCACTCCTGAAGAAGCCATTAAGCTCTTAAAAGACGAATAGGGAGGAATTTACCATGAGAGAGGAAATTGCAAAAGTATTAACAATGGTCCAAGAAGGAAAAATTGATGCAGATAAGGGATCAGAACTTATCCAAGTATTAAAAGAAAAAGAAGAAGCAGGAAGTAAGCTAGTAGAAAAACCGACTAAATATTTAGATAAAACATTAAAAATTCGTGTGGTATCAGCTGAAAATGATAACGTCACGGTCAATTTGCCCATAAAACTTATCCAGGTAGTATTAAAGGCTGGACACAGCATCGCAGCGAGTATTCCTCAATCAGAAAAATATGTAAAGGATCTAGACATAAACCTGATTATTGAAGCAATGGAAAACGAATTGGATGGCCAAATTGTTGATGTTAAATCGGCAAACGGAGATACCGTTTCTGTCATCATTGAATAGTGAGTTGCTTATGCTGCATTTAAAAGTGAAAGCAAAAGACGTTCGGCTCACCATCCCCATTCCATATACCATTTTAAACATGGGTATATCCATTTTGTCTTCGAAATTGCTTCATCACCATGCAAACAAATGGACAAAAGAGCACTTCGAAAGAAAAAAACTGGACTTTACCATTCCACTGATAGACAAAGAAACGCTAAAACCAATCTTAAAGGAACTGAAAAATCATAAAGGGATCGTGCTGGTAGATGTCAAAGCTAAAGACGGTACTGAGGTGAAGGTTAGACTATGATGTTTTATAGATTACACCGGCCCAAGTGAAGATTAATCACTTGGGTCTTCCTAAAAAAAGAAACTCACTAAAGACTGTCCTCTCTCACCTTTATGAAGTCTACATTTTCTTTTTCTACTTCATTTAAAGAGCCATCAAAGGAAGGGTCTGGATGATACCATGACTTACTTGAAAAATATGTTTGCAAATCCTGTGATTTAAAGACATACCCATGACGTGCATAGATTTCATTTCTGGCTAAACGCAGCTGCCCTTTTGTAAGATTAGCAATGTCTTCTTCACTCACCACCCTCTTATCACTAGCAGGCAAAATATGATCTGAAGAGGAAAGATTTGAACTTTCATGACTTTTTTCTTTTGTTGAAAGGTGATCATGACTAGATTGATCTTTATTTTCTACAGCTTTATCAAGAAAGAGGTTTTACGCCACTATTTGATAATATGAAACAGCGCGAGGCATCATTGCCTTATTAAACATAGATCCTATGGTGCTTTGCGCTTTTCTCTATTCATCAAATCCCAGCAAAATCTCTCTAAAAGGTACACTCACTAACCATGCGACTTAATTAGTACTATTAATTTTTTCAAGTTGCCCTTTTAATTCAACTAACTTGTTTTTTATAAAAGGATCGATCTCTTGAGGTAATTGATTAAAGCTAAAAAATTGGGCCTCTATTCCTTGATTCTTATCAGGAGTTATTTCTCCATCGTAATCGGTACATAAATAACCAATGGCAACAGTATGATACTCGTCACCACTTTCCTCGACTCGATTGATTAATTCCTTGCCTGAATAGACACCGACTAATGCTAACGCATTTATTTTTACTCCTATATCTTCAAGGACATTTCGTGAAATACACTCTTCAACTGACTCATTTAACTGCAATATTCCACCAGGTACCCCCCAGGCAGTACCTGAATATCTACTCAATAAAATTTCTTGATCACGATTCACAATCGCTACACTCGGACGTACAATTATTAATGGAGAATTCCCAATCATTTTCCTGATAACTTCACAATAACCCATAGAGACTCCCCCATTGATAAGATTTTAATTAAAATAAACACCATCCCTGACTCCCTTTAACTTATAAGGGTCGGTTAGCTGTTCTCATGACTAATTTCCTTATAAGGATTTCCTTGCCCGCTTACTAGTAACTGCTGCAAACTGGTTAAATAGGAGCTCCATCCTCTTTCACAAACCCGATGAGTATCCCCATAGCTGAAGCTAGGGGTTTCGAAAGAATAGGCTTTAAAGCCACATTGTCTTTACGAGGGCTACCACAAGTCCCGCTACTACATCAGACCGAGGTCTTCAGCTTTGCTTTTCCTTTCTTTATGATGATTATTTTTCTTGGGGATTGGAGGAACTGTTTTCTCTCCAGTCCTTCGAAGACATCATTGGTATGTTTACGGACAATATTAAAAGCTCCATTCACATCGGCATGGATCAATATCTTAGAACCTTTGATTTTGTAAAAAGCTCGACTGCTTCTATACCCGCTAAAATTAGTTTGGTGCTCTTCCCCGTAAGTTGGAATCGGGTCATGATTCAAGAAACTAGATTTAGAGGTATAGCTTTCTTCTCGGACAATGACTTGAATTCCATGTCGTTCTGCTTTGTATCGAATCATTCCTATGAAAGTGGCATATGGGATTTGTATGAAGGTTTGTTTAGTAGTCTTTTGCATATCAACCTCCATCTTCCAACCCTCATTTTTACCTATGATGATTGTATCAATGGTTCTTTCTTGAGCAATCTCGACCACTTTTGCACTAGCCTTATGTAAAAAATCCATGACTCGATTGTTTCTTTTTCGGTCTAATGAAATTAATCTTGTCGTTTGAAACTTCCCTTCCTTTGGTCCTTTTCCATTTCGAAGGATACTCATGTATTTGGCTCTTAATTTGTTATAGTATTGATTGATCGATTTTAACCATTTGCCCTTGATAAGCAGAGGCTTTAGCCCCGTGTTATCGATGATAGTTGCCAGGTTATCTACGCCTAAATCAATACCCATTACTCGGTTCGGCTCAAATACCCACTCATTTAATTGTTTTTCTGATCGTTTGATCTCCTTTTCCTGTTCACTTTTAAAAACGACTTCCATTACATACCGCCCATAGGACGGGACAATCCGCACTTGTTGTAGTTTACCATCTATATGTGCGATTTTTCCCAGTTTTAATGTAAGAGGAGTTCCTGGTAATGAAAGCATATTTCCATTTTTAATTTTAGTAATTTGATTGGTTAAATAACAGGTCGTGCGTCCATTTTTCGGTTTGTATTTTGGAATCTTTGGCTTTCCCGAAAAGCTAGTAGACATGGTTTTATATTTCTTAGAGGCTTCGAAGAAACTTTTCCAATCATCATATACCTTTTTCATGGTTTGTTGATTGGACTGAGAGGGCATAGAAAGGTAATCGGTTTGTTTCATCACTTTAAACAGTGCTTCTACAAAGTTATAGGGAAGGAATGCTTTCTCTGGATGGGGCATTTCAAATAGCTTCAGTATTGGCTCCAAAACATGACCATTATTATCGACTTTTAAAGGCTTAGTTTTGGCCCTCTCAAAACTTTTTAGACGAATTTTATTCATTTGAGGTAAATGGATTTGAATATCTGTTAGAACTTGAAGTTGATTTTCATTTCTAGTTTCTTTTTTTAAAGCTGTGTAAACCTGTCTAATATAGTAGTTGGTGATATTGTACAAGTTTTTCGCTTTAAAACAGAGTGAGTCACAGTAGTCGAACAATTCATGTTCCGGCTGAATTTGTATTTTATAGGATCGATACATATCATTCACCCCTCCCCCAAAAGAACAAGCGTTCTATATATATTCTCATTATACCAAGGAATTTCAAAGAATGTATAGTAAAATTACTTGCATTATCCTAAAAAAACGAACAAAAATACAGCTTATATCCCCATATCTAAAGCTAGGGGTTTTACGCTGCTTTTTGATAACATTCTAGTTCTTCTGATAGCCCAATATGAGTAAAGTTTAATACGGAATTCCCCTCCGAAACTTCTTCCAATTCAAATCGAATGATGGTTCCTTCCCAGTCTCTTAAATTGCTGAATCCACTTGCCTCTGGATGCATGGAATCAAACACTTTCCATTCCACCAACTGATTAGGCTGTAAAGCTAAGATCTTTGCCTTAACATAAAAACCTGCCTTTGGAAAACGAAATTCTGCCGTGCTTCCAATTTCGTTACCAGCCTTAGCAAATTCGGTCCACCATTTGCGGACTCCTTCTTCCGTAGAAACAGCTGCATATAATTTTTCAACTGATACCGGAAGAGCTAATTTCATCTGAAAATCTTTTACCATAGGACACATCCTTTCATTTTAATGAAGAAAAGCAGGAAACCAACATTGATCCCTGCTTTTCATACGAGAACTTATTTCTCTATTATTCCTCTTTAAGGACATTTTTAAGCTATTGATAATGCCAATATGTTCACTTTCATGGAATGAAGCAAAGGAAAGAAGTTCACCAATGGTTTCTAGTTTTAATGGACCCACCGGCAGCGGTTGAGCAATTTTTTCATCAAGGCGTCCGCTAAAAAGAAGTTAAGGCAGGTGGATTAACAGAAGATATTCGGAGTCCAGAATACTGGTTAATAAATACTAATTTCTACAATAAAATCAAAATTCCTTTAATATTATAACAAAAACAGACAAAAAGCTTCCCTCTGCTCACCACTTTACAAATTCATTATTATATCTGGTGCGTGGCAGGGGATATTACCTTCTCAACAGGAATATTTTTATGTATAATGGAGATATAATAAAAAAGAGAGAAGTGTTGCTAGCACTCCTCTTCTGCAGCCTCTACCGCAGGGTGATGGTTGTCTAGGTTAATTATTATCAGAACCACCCTTTTGCTTGCGACGGCGTAGGGTGGTTTTCTCGTTTTCTAGAATATTCTTCCGAAAAAAATATGCACATACTTCCCGCGCAATTCCCTTCAGAATTTCTCGTAGAATTTCAAGAAATGTTTCCATGATTATCACCTCCTTTCCTAATAACGGAAAGAAGAGACAACCAACCACCCCAACAATATTCAGCTGCAACTCTATTCTATCACTTTAAATCCATCTAAAAAGACTATCAATCTTCGACAAAGTTCGGGGCGTGACAGGCACGATTTAATCCAAATTTCAAAAAAATGTAACCTAATATTAAATAAGATGTAAAGTAATTATGGGATAATGACTACTTCAAGAGTTTGTTAAAAAAGATCGAAACTCCTTCTTTTTCTGTTTAACCCTTTCAGAAACGGAAGAAGCGTCCATAATCTAATAGATACATATGAATATCGTGTAAATTAATTATTATTCAGCCTAGGTGGTGCAAAGTTTGGTACGGACGAGAAAGAAAAGAAAAAGAGTAAGATGGGGTAGATTATTTAACGCCCTCCTTCTCATAGGTATCTTTTTGGTTGGTCTTTTTACTGTATTTCAGTACATAGAAGGAACTATAAAAGAACTGAACCAACCACTTAAAAAAGTTGAAGCAAAACATTCTTTTCATGGGGAGAAAAATAAAAATGATGCAGTAAATGTTCTATTATTAGGAAGTGACTCCCGCGGAGAAAAACAAGCTCGAACTGATACGATCATGATTGCACATTATGATCAACACACTCATAAGGTGAAACTTATTTCCCTAATGCGTGATATGTATGTCTCTATACCTGGACATAAACCACAAAAATTAAATGCAGCTTATACATATGGGGGTCCAGAATTACTGAAGGAAACCATTAAAGAAAATTTCGGGCTAGATATTCATTATTATTCGATAGTCGACTTTAAAGGATTCGAAAAAGCGGTCGATCTCCTCGTTCCAAATGGAATTGAAGTAGACGTACCATATGAGATGTCTTCTGGCATAGGAATGAAGTTAGAAAAAGGAAAGCAACAACTGCATGGTAAAGAGCTGTTAGGATATGTCCGTTTTCGTCATGATCGTTTAAGTGACTTCGGACGGGTACAAAGACAGCAAGAAGTGATCTCAAAATTAAAAGAAAAAGCTGTAAGTCCACATATTGTGGTGAAACTTCCTGAGCTATTAGGTCTTCTAAAAACATACATCGATACAAATATTGATACTTACACACTTTTGACGATTGGAAAAGACATTTTGACTAAGAAAAGTGGAGACATAGAAACCATTCGAATCCCTGAAGATGGCAGTTTTCAAAATAAACGTCATGAAGAGATTGGTGAAGTATTAGAAGTGGACTTTCATCAAAATAAAGAGGCTCTTAAAAAATTTTTAGGAGGAGAATAGAATAATAGTGATTGGTCAAAGTGAAGGATCAAAAGTAAATAAATGATTCTAGCCTCGGATCTTAAGAAAGACCCATAAACCACCTTTCCTCTACTATTAAGTAGAGGAAAGGTGGTTTCTTGTCTTTATCTTTCATTTTCAACAATCTAAAAACCTAGCAATCTTCGACAAATTCCGGGACGTGACAGGCACCTGGATAATTTATAACAGATGAAAAGAATGCTATGAGATGAAAATAAATACTTAATTTCTGCTGAAATCCGCCTCTTTTAATGGAACCATTTTTGTTTTGTTAACAATTTTATAGCCTAAATAACTCATTAGGAATAGAGGTAGTCCAATATAAGAAACCAACATACCATACCAGTCAACCTTAGCGCCGATAAATGCCCCATAATTTGTTCCAAGCATAGCGATTAAACATAATACTGTCGCCAAAATTGGACCTAATGGGAACCACTTTGCTTTATAGGGCAGGTCTTTGAAATCTTTTCCTTGTGCAACATAAGCTTTTCGGAATCGATAATGTGTAACCGAAATACTTAACCAAGAGATATAACCAGCTAAGCCAGCAGCATTTAATAACCAAGAATAGACAGTTCCATCACCAAAAAGGGAGGTAAGGAAGCACAACATCCCAACAAGGGTTGACATGTATAATGCGTAAATCGGAACCCCACCTTTATTTACTTTTTTCAAAAATGACGGAGCTTTTCCTTCCTCCGCCAATACCCAAAGGACGCGTGAAGCGGCGTATAAAGTGGAATTTCCTGCTGACAGAACTGAAGTAAGAATTACTGCATTCATGGCAGCCGCCGCAAAGGCAAGACCTGCATTTTGAAATACTAAAGTAAACGGGCTCACTGCAATACTCCCTAAATCTGCGCTTAATAATTTTGGGTCGTTATAGCTAATTATACTTCCAATAATAAAAATCGCTAAAACATAAAACAATAAAATTCTCCAGAAGATCTGTTTCACTGCCTTAGGTAAATTTTTCTCAGGATTTTCACTTTCACCGGCTGTAATTCCGACAAGCTCCGTGCCTTGAAAAGCAAATCCTACTACCATAAATACACTAAATATGGATAACAAGCCGCCTTTAAATGGTGCTTCTCCTTTTGTGAAATTTTCAAAACCGCCAGCATGCCCCTTCAATATTCCAAAGATCATTAATAATCCAACAACAATAAATATTAAAATGGTTGCAACTTTAATCATTGAAAACCAAAATTCTGATTCACCGTAACCCTTAACGGATAAAAAGTTTAGGCCAAAAATAAGTATAAGGAAACTTGCGCTCCAAATAATACCTGGGGCATCGGGAAACCAATATTTCATGATCAATGCCGATGCTGATAATTCCAAAGCAAAAATAATCGCATTATTGTACCAATAGTTCCAACCAACAGCAAAACCCAGTGCAGGGTCGACAAACCTTGAGGTATACGTACTAAATGAACCTGAAATCGGAATAAAAGATGCCATTTCTCCTAAGCTGCCCATGATAAAATATACCATTATTCCTGCAATAATATAGGCAGCTAAAGCTCCACCAGGACCAGCATCATGAATCGTGGTTCCACTGGCTAAAAATAACCCTGTTCCAATTGTTCCTCCGATAGCAATCATGGAAAGATGCCGTGTTTTAAGCTTTCTTTCTAAATGTTCTCCATACTTGTGTTCGGGTACTGTTTCTTGGGATTTAAGTGCAGTATTTTGCATATAACACCTCTTATCATTCTTATTTGTTTACTTTGTCCACTTGCTGAAGAAATTTTGACAGATTCATTGTTTTCAGACCTTCAGCAGATTTTTCAATATCTTTTGAGAATATACGGTCTTTTTTAATAGAAGGAACAATTTCTCTTCCTTTCTCATAAAGCCGTTTTGTTTGGCTTGCCATTTTTTCAACTCCACGGTATTCAACCGCCTGCATCGCACAAATAAGCTCAATTGCGAGGACTCTTCTTGTATTCTGAATAATTTGATGAGCATGCCTTGAACCGATCGTTCCCATGCTTACATGATCCTCTTGATTCGCCGAAGAAGGAATCGAATCTACACTTGCTGGATGTGCTAGCGTTTTGTTCTCTGATACAAGAGATGCGGCAACATATTGCATGATCATGGCACCAGATTGTAGTCCCGGTTCGGGGCTTAAAAATGGCGGTAAATCATTTAACTGTGGGTTGATTAATCGTTCAATTCGTCGTTCTGATATATTTGCCAATTCCGCAACAGCAATTTTCATAAAATCCATTGCAAACGCAATTGGCTGTCCATGGAAGTTACCACCTGAAATGACCTTTTCACCATCATCAAAAATTAGTGGATTATCTGTTGCTGCATTCATCTCAATTTCTAATTTTTCTTTTACATAATCAAGTGCTTGCCACGTGGCACCATGAACTTGCGGGATACAGCGAAGGGAATAAGCATCCTGTACTCTCAATTCCCCCTGTGTCGTCGTCAATAAACTATCGCTTAGGTAACCTCGGATTCGTGCAGCGGTATCAATTTGCTGTTGATAACCCCTAGCGATATGAACCTCTGCAGCAAAGGCATCAATAATCCCATGTAATCCTTCAATGGTCATAGAGGAAATTAACTCACTTTGGTATGCGAGTTGTTCTGCTTCTAGATAACCGACAACTCCCATTGCTGTCATTGCTTGGGTTCCATTGATAAGAGCAAGGCCTTCTTTTGCCTCAAGTGTTACTGGGAAAATTCCTTCTTGCTGTAAGGCTTCAAGTGAATCCATTCGATTTCCTTTATAAAATACTTCTCCTTCCCCGATTAGCACTAACGCCAGGTGTGAAAGCGGTGCCAAATCTCCGCTTGCTCCAAGGGAACCTTGCTGCGGAATCACAGGGATAATATCCTTGTTTACTAAATCTAATAACCTTTCAATAACAAGCGGCCTAATTCCAGAATAGCCCTTTAAAAGTGCGTTAGCGCGAAGAAGAACCATTGCTTTTGCAACAACCTCTGGGAACGGCTCACCTACGCCGCAAGCATGTGAACGAATTAAATTAAGCTGAAGATCTTGAACATGATCTTTATTAATAAGGACGTCACTAAATTTTCCAAACCCTGTTGTAATCCCATAGACTACTTTTGATTCTGAAACTATTCTTTCTACTGCTTCCCGACTCTTTCTAGCAGCCTCCATACTCCTTTCTGAAGCGCTTACCTTCTGATTTCCGAATAAAATTTCCTTCATTTGTTTTAATGTTAAACTTTGACCTGTTAATGTTATCATTAACGTTCCTCCTCTAGCACTTTAGTATAATAAAGAAAGAGGCTGGATTCCGATTCCTATTAGAATTGGAGTCCAGCCTCTTTTATAACCATTCTTGAATATTGAACTATTTTTTTTCGCAGCCTCATGGGTAATCATCCCTTTATTCATATTCTATAATCCTATTGCTATGATAATTATTCTATGTAACGTAACCTTATCTGTCAACTAATTTTTCAGAATTTTAACACAATAATACTTTAGCACAATAGCAAATGAAAGACTGTCACCCTAAATTAAATGTCGACTTCCATTTTCGTGAATTTCATCAACTAGTCGCGAGTAATAATCTTCTTTGATAAAAATATTACCCCTAGTTCATTCAGCCATACACATACATCTATTGATTGAAGCGGGCGTGGGAGTAAAGAAGATTAAGCAGCGTTTAGGACATACAGACATTAACACAACCATGAATATTTACGCTCATATGAGCGCCAATAAGCAAGAAAAGGAATAAGTATATACCATTTTCTAAATCTCTCTGTTGTTTCTTTGTTCTCTTCTTACTCAATTAAATCCCCCCAATTCTAGCAAATACATCAATCATGATCGTTTTCATTTCAGCTAACACATCCATTCAACCATTTTCTACCAATCAGCACTCTACATATTCGACAAATGACGATAGAATTCTTCCTAATTAAACGTTTGATTGAAAGTGCCACAAACTCTTTGGAAAAAAGAACTTTAGCCTCGATACAAGAGAATTTCTTGTCGAGGAAAAGCTCTGCTTACTTCTCAAATATTACAAATCTAGCCAATAAAAATGGCTTTCTACAATCATCGACGGGTTCTTACAAGTTGGCATGTTAATCAAACGATTGTGTAAAAATGGGATAAATCCCGTTGTTTAAAGCTTTCCCTCTTGATTCAGGTAAAATAATTGTCGGTGATCGACTAGATTTTAATAGATTATTCCTCCAGATTAGCAAGAATGATCTTTTTCGTCTAAATACTGCATTCTTTGACAAATACCTTGTTTTTCTCCTTTTACACAAACGATTGGTTAAAACTAGCCTCAGCACCCACCATGACTAGACTTATCGCTCCAAATCTCTGAAAAGAATGTCGATAGCTGTCTCCAACAATGCCTTTTTTAAAAAGGATCCCTGGTGGGCAGCTGAATTAGGGTTTCTCCCAATTCAAATATGTGGCTTTTTACTGAGTTCCTCTAGTAAACCTAGTTAACGGAATAAATATAGAAGGTTATCAAAATGAGGAACTAACACCCCTTCCGGGGTTAAAGATGCAAAATGATATGAAAACTAGCTAAAATTGCAAAAAACGGCTTCAAAAATCACTTTTGACCCCTTTTTGATGCGTTTCGTTACAAAAACGCCTCCAAAAGTGAATTTTGGTCGTTCGATTTACTAAGCCAAACCCGATATCGCTGAGGTGCTGGAATCGTTCTCTTGACGATTGGAAGCAAAACTCAATGCGGTGGAAGGGTGTTTGAAATGGTAGGTTTAAAATCTGGCAATATCGAAGGATTCGAGCAGTTTTCACAATTTAGTTCGCTAAAGGAATTGAATACTCATATCGAGATGTGGTTAGCGGCACATAAGCATGATTTTTCAAAAGGAGCACTGGTTGGATTGAAGCGGCTGGTTCGTTTTTCTGCCAAAATACCTGGCGTATGCAATGCGAAAATAGGGACCATATTAAAAGCGATTCATCAAGAATACAGCGATCACGGAATCTCACGCTCTACCTTTAAACGAATGATTCAAAAAGCAAAGGATTTGGGAATCCTATCGGTTTATGAAACAGAAAGAAAAAATGGTTCGCAGTCTAGTAACTTGTATTCGTTTAATCGCTTTCCTTCAAATGAACTACCTAAAGAGGAAATCTTGAACCACCCTAAAGAAACTAATAATCTTTTAAAAACTGAAAAAGATCAAAAGATAAAAGAACGTAAAGAAGAACCGTCAGAATTAGATCATACCTATGTAAGCGACCGAGTTCCACAGCCTTTTGTTCAGCTGGTAAAGTGCTTCTTTCCTGAGGCAAAGACAATCGAAGAGTATTGGAAAATCGTGAAAATCACTGCCTATCAACACCATTGGGAAAATGTTCCCGAACTAATCCTAGATGTCGCCATCCAATCCTTTAAGCAGCTCATCAGGAAGCTGAAGTTCAACAGCCACATCAAAAATCCATTCGGCTATTTTTATGGAATCTTAGACCATAAGTTTTTCATACTTTATCATGAAGCACTCGATGAGAAGTTTAATTTGAATGATGAGGAAATTGTGTTTGGTCAGGGGTTCAATTTGGAATTACCTACCGCTTACTGAGATAAGATTCAATAAATCACCATTTGTTTTCCAGAAAATGTCGTAAGTTTCATAAATTATGTAGTAAGTGTCTGGTTTTATGTAGTAATTGTCTAGTTTAATGTAGTAAGTTCAAAAAATATGTAGTAAGTATCTGAGGTTCGAGGTAATTCCCAATTTTTATCCATCAAATGTCGAGAGTTTCATAAATTATGTAGTAAGCATTCGGTTTTATGTAGTAATTTCTCCATAAATATGCAGTAAGTTTCTAAGGTTTGCTTAAATAAAAATGGAGAGGAACCGAGAGCCTCTCCTCTTCAACTTCCAATGCAAAAATTCACAAACTCTCCACATACAACCACACTGACATGCACTGCCAGGCGCACAAGAAATCCCCTCCACATTGCGTGTAGGGGATTAATATTTTTAAAAAAATTATTTAACTTTAACCGTGGTAGCCTTACTAATATTTCTTGCCTTGTCTGTCGCTGTCACACTAATAATTGCTTTCTTCTTTTGAGCTTTAATTTTCACTTTAAAATTCCCTTTGGAGTCTGCTTTGGCTGTGCCGATGACTTTACTTCCGACTTTGATCGTTATAGTAGAGTAGGCTTCGGCAGTTCCAGTAACTTCTTTTGTTGTGCTTTTTACTGTAGTTTTAATTTTCGGTGCAAATGGAGCGGTTTTGTCAATCACAATTACACTCTTAGCAATACTGATATTTCCAGCTGCATCTTTCGCAATCACAATTAATTTTGTTCCTGCTTTCTGAACTGGAATCGTTACCTTAAAGTTACCTTTTGCATCTGCTTTTGCCGTGTACTTTTTCGTTCTGATTGTAACAGTGACAGTGGCTCCAATTTCTGCTTTACCAGTTACCACTTTCGTTAGGTCTGAAACAGTGGAAACAGTTGGAATACCTGGTGCTGTTTTATCAAGAACTGTGATACTTTTTGCGACACTCACATTACCCGCTGCATCCTTGGCAGTTATGATTAACTTTGTACCTGCTTTTTGCACTGGAATGATAACTTTGTAGTTCCCTTTGGAATCAGCTTTAGCTGTATAACTTTTTGTCCCAATTATTATTGTAACAGTTGCTCCAGCTTCAGTTGTTCCTGTTACTCCAGTTGATTTGTCTGAAACGGTATTTACAGTAAGAACTGCTGGAGCGGTTTTGTCTATGACTTTAATGGTGGATGCATTACTTATATTTCCAGCATTGTCTGTTGCAATAATAACTAATTCAGTACCTGCCTTTTGTGCTGGAATTGTCACTTTATATTGACCATCTTCTCCAGCTCTGCCTGTACCGATTACTGAACCATTTACCTTCACTTCTACTTTGGTCCCATCTTCCGCTAGACCTGTTACAGTTGTATCTTTATCACTTACTTGCTTTACTACTGGTTTCGTAGGGGCTATGGCATCTTTCACCACTACTACAGTCATATCACTTACATTTCCTGCAATGTCAGTTGCTGTGATGACCAATTCCGTTCCTGCTACTTGAACCGGAATGACCACTGTAAATTTTCCATCTGTACCGGCTTTCGCTGATCCAATGGTGGATCCATTTACTTTTACTTCTACTGTTGACCCTGCTTCCGCTTCGCCTGTTACAGAAGTATCTTTATCTGTTACTTCGTATACAATGGCACGTTCAGGTGCGGATTTGTATTGCTTAAATAAAACAGTCCCTGGATAGTAAAAGGATAGTATGTCCTTGTATAAAATTCCTGCAGAGGCCCGATAATACGCACCATATTGGCTTAAGCCAACGCCATGGCCATTCCCTAATCCTGAAAACAAATAAGCATCCGTGGTTTCGTTGAGAGTAAACAAATTACTTTTCAGGTTTTTTGAACTGATGACCGCACGAATATTGTCTGCAAGCATGATACCGGTACTAGTGGTTTGAAGTTCAAGCTCCCCATTGGGATTGAATTCGTCCTTTACAAAAAATTCGACCGATAGTTCCCCTACTGAAAATCGACCACTTTCGGTAGGAGCAGAAAAAGTAACCTTAGGTATTGAAACAATTTTGATTTGTTTATTACTGAGTCCTGGGAGATGATTCATCATCCATTTTTTTATATTGCTAGTGAAATCAGCATCTATTTCATTTTTTGAATTCCACCAGCTATCTGGATTCTTTAGGTCCAATGAAGTGTAATCGATTTGCTGTTTATGTAATGCAACATTCCAGGTGATGGTCGTATCATACTCATCGGTTTGAACCTTAAAATATGGAAAGGTGTTGCTGGTCCAGTTATTAAACTTGTTTTCCGTTATTCCACCGTTTGATGCTGAGAAGACAGCATCAATTGTATTGCCATTGTAGGTTAATATTTCACCAGTGGTCGCGTCAACGGCATCCGATGATTTAGGATATTCGCTTGTAACACCTCCATATACCTGATAGGAGATGGTATCATTGATCGTTTTATTCAAACGATAAAAGGCATAGGTTCGTGCCGCAATAGCTTGAGCCTTCAGAGCTTCCATCGGCCAACTTCCATACATTTCAACCGGAACCACACTTTTAACATAATTTTCGAGATTAATGGTGTTAATAGGTCTAACATATTGATTATTTTCTACAGTGAAACGAAAACTGCCTGCGTATTCACGATCATTAATGATCGCATGGTCAATGTGATCGACCGGCGTAATCGATATTTCCGCCTCGGAGGCTAATCTCGTATTTCCATCATATAAGCTAAGAGTGCCATTCTCTACCTTTACCGTATAGCTTTTATTAGGAATTAATCGATTTGAAGAATTTCCGTTTAAATAGTAGCTTCCCACTATTTTCAATGAAATACTTGAATGATTACCTAAATATTTGACTAACTTTACCTGAATCTGTGGCTCTTTAGCAATCGCTGCCGCCTCTTTATAACTAGGAACAATCCCAAGAAAGACAATGGTTGCAATCAAAAGGATGAATAATTTTCTCATATAAAAACCCTTTCTAATAGTTTCTTAGATTAATAATATATCTTTTGCTGGCTTATTTCCTCTATTTTCCTAAAAAACTACTATAAAGGGGGTCAGTCCCCCACTCAAAAAGTAAAATGTTAACTATACTTTGACTAATGGATATGATAAATCAAGATTTGTGATGGCTCTATTACGGTTAACGGAGTAACAACATTTACACGTTCACTCCTTCTACCTATGTAATAATCTTTTAAAAACTGAAAAAGATCAAAAGATTAAAGAACGTAAAGAAGAACCGTCCGAATTAGATCATACCTACGTGAGTGACCGAGTTCCACAGCCTTTTGTACAGCTGGTAAAATGCTTCTTTCCTGAAGCAAAAACTATCGAGGAGTATTGGAAAATGGTGAAAATCACCGCCTATCAACACCATTGGGAAAATGATCCCGAACTAACCCTAGATGTCGCCATCCAATCCTTTAAGCAGCTTATAAGAAAGCTCAAGTTCAACCGCAATATCAAAAATCCATTTGAGCAACAATATTTCAATAATATGGAAAGGAATAATTAACTAATTTATGGTATTATAATATATTGAAACTAGGAAGATATTACTATACCTAATAGATTAGTACAGGCTAAAAGTGAACAACTTTTTAAGACAATTGGGGGGTTGTCTATTGATAAATAATTCTTACTCTTCTAAAACATACAAAATAAAGGGGCTTTAGCATGAAAAAAAAGAATATTAAAAACTTTTTTAATATTCTCCTTATACTATGTTTATTACTACCACAGATGCAAACGGTAGTACTTGCTAGTAATAATGAAAATATGAAAGAAGAAAACGAGAGTCATATTAGTTTAAGTCAATATAATGATTTAGAGAAAAAATCGGATAAAAATGGAAGTGTTAGAGTAATAGTTGAATTAGATGAGTCCTTTACACCCGAGGGCAAAATATCTAAAAATAAAATAGACATTCAAAAGAAGAAAATAAAAGTTGCTCAAGAAGATGTAATAGCAAATTTACATAAAAAAGGTCAAAAAAATGCCAAAAATATTACATCGTTTAAAACCATCCCCTTTATGGCATTAGAGGTTGACTCTGAAGGACTTAAGGCTTTATCTGAAAGCGAGAAAGTAAAAAATATTATCGAAGATATCAAAATAAGCAAAAGTATAATAGAGGAAAATGAAGAAGTAGATGTGATCCAACCACAACTTAATGTAACAAATAATCTGATGGATACAGAAAAAGCGTGGACAGCAGGGTATACAGGACAAGGAAAAACTGTTGCCATCCTTGATACGGGTGTCGATAAATACCATCCCTTCTTACGAAATAAAGTAGTGTCCGAGGCATGTTTTAGTTCTACTGGCCATTGTTCAGGGAATGCGAGAGAGTTAACAGGACCAGATTCAGCAGTTGATACAGAAGGACACGGTACTCATGTGGCAGGTATAGCTACGGGCAACGGTACACAGTTTTCTGGAGTAGCGAAGAATGCAAATATTATTGCTATTAAAGTATTAGCCGATGATGGCAGTGGTAGTTTTTCAGATTTATTAAATGGAGTAGAACGAGTTTATTTATTACGTAACCAATATGCTATTTCTGCAGTTAATTTAAGCTTGGGAGGAGGAAGGTTTTATTCCTCTTGTGATAGTACATATTCTAGTCTGAAAAGTATGGTTGATAATCTAAAAAGTGTAGGCATTGCGACGATTGCAGCTTCTGGAAATGAATACTATAAAAATTCAATAAGTGCACCTGCATGTATATCTTCTGTTATTAGTGTAGGAGCTACAAATAATAGTGATGCAGTAGCTAGCTTTTCAAATAGTTCAGCCTACTTAGATGTATTAGCACCAGGTAATCCTGTTTATTCGTCTATACCTGGAGGAGGTTATGCCTCATATTCTGGGACTTCCATGGCTACACCTCAGGTAGTAGGTGGTTTTACGCTTGTAAAACAAAAATACCCAAGCGCTACTGTTGATCAAATCGTTTCTTATATACGCCAAAATGGAGTGAATATAAGAGATACGGCTAACAACATCATTACACCTCGATTAGATTTTTCTTGGATGGAGACTAGTTTACCTGCACTAAGTCAAGTCCAAAAACCAACCTGGAACGGTGATGTAATCCAATGGGTTGGTGTCACCAATGCCAGCCAATATGAAGTCAAATTATACAGAGGAACGACATTAGTAACTACAGAGCGTGTGGCCTCTAGTGTTCGACAATTTAACTTTGCTTCCCAGATGACGACTCCGGGTGTATATAAGGGAACGGTTCAAGCAATCGGGAATCATACGAGTTACAATGATGGAGCAATCTCCATACTTTCTGATGGGAATAGTAAAGGTGTCGTTTACTTTGAAGACTTTGAAAGAAACAACGGGAATTTCACAGCTGCCGGTAACAACTCAACCTGGCAATGGGGAACACCCACTTCTGGCCCTAACTCCGCTTATTCAGGGACTAATGTCTGGGCTACTAGTTTAAGTGGAAACTATAACAATTATGAAAATAGTTATATCGTTTCCCCTAACATTAACTTAAGTAATCTAGGATCACCCATTACATTAAGTTGGATGCAATACGCAGTTACAGAGGCTGGTTATGATTATCTAAACGTTGAAATTACGAATGATGGTGGTCAGACCTGGGATAGTGTCTATAGAAATTCTGGGACCATCAATCCGAGTTGGGGTAAACACGAGGTAACTATCGACACATCCTATGCAGTCCCTGACTTTAAAGTGAGGTTTCGGATGGTAACGGATGGTTCCAGTACTTCATCAGGGATCTATATTGATGATGTAATGGTAACAGGATCGCGTTTACTTCCTTCCCTTACACAAGTCCAAAAACCAACCTGGAATGGTGATGTAATACAATGGGTTGGTGTAACCAATGCCAGCCAATACGAAGTTAAACTATACAGGGGTACTACCTTAGTAAGTACGCACCGTGTGGCCTCTAGTGATCGACAATTTAACTTTGCTTCTCTTATGACAAGTCCTGGGGGATACACAGCAACCGTACAGGCGATTGGTGATCCTACCAATTATCGTGATGGACTAATCTCGATACCATCCAATGAAAATCGGAAAACCTATGCCTTAAATCAAGTCCAAAAACCAACCTGGAACGGTGATGCAATACAATGGGTTGGTGTCACAAATGCCAACCAATATGAAGTCAAATTATACAGGGGTACTACCTTAGTAAATACACAGCGCGTTGAGGATAGTGTTCGACAATATAACTTTGCTTCCGCTATGACGAGTTCTGGCGTATACACGGTAACGGTTCAAGCAATCGGAGATCATACCAATTATGGAGATGGACAAACATCCCTCCCATCTGATGGCGTGCGAAAAGAGATTCTTTACTTTGAAGACTTTGAAAGTAATAATGGGAATTTTACTGTCGATGGCAGCTATTCAACCTGGCAATGGGGAGCGCCTACTTCTGGCCCTAACTCTGCTTTTTCAGGAACCAATGTCTGGGCTACTAATTTAAGTGGGAATTACCACGATAATGAAAATAGTTATATCGTTTCCCCCAACCTTGACTTAAGCAATGTAGGTTCCCCGATTACATTAAGCTGGATGCAATATGCAGTAACGGAGAATGGCTTTGATTATCTAAACGTTGAAATTAGTAAGGATAGTGGTCAAACCTGGGATTCTATCTATAGAAATACTGGGACAATCAATCAAAATTGGGGAAGTCACGAGGTAACTATCGACAACTCCTATGCTGTTCCTGACTTTAAAGTAAGATTTCGTTTAGCAACTGATAGTTCAGTTACTACTGCAGGGGTTTATATTGACGATGTCAAGATGACAGGGTCTCGTTTAGCCCCTACTCTAGATCAAGTCCAAAAACCAACTTGGAATGGTGATGTCATAAATTGGAATGGAATTGCAAATGCCAACCAATACGATATCAAATTATACAGAGGAACAACCTTAATAAACACACAGCGCCTTGAGGCTAGTGTTCGAGAATATAACTACGCTGCCCTAATGACCACTCCTGGTGAATACACGGCAACGGTTCAAGCGATTGGTGATCAAACAAATTATCGTGATGGACTAATCTCATCACCATCCGATGTAAATCGAAAAACCATCGCCTTAGATCAAGTCCAACAGCCAATCTGGAACAATGATGTCATCCAATGGAATGGGATTGCGAATGCCTACCAATATGAAGTTAAATTATACAGGGGTACTACCTTAATAAATACGGAGCGTGTCGGAGCTTATGTTCAACAGGTTGACTATGCTGCCCTAATGACGACTCCTGGTGGATATTCCGTAACTGTTCAAGCGATTGGTGATCAAACAAATTATCGAGACGGACTAATCTCACACCCATCCAATGTAAATTCGAAATTTATGACCTTAGATCAAGTCCAAAAACCAACCTGGAACGGTGATGTTATTCAATGGTCTGGAGTTGCGAATGCCAACCAATATGAAATCAAATTATACAGGGGTACTACCTTAATAAATATACAGCGCGTTGCGGCTAGTGTTCAACAATATAACTATGATGCCCTAATGACGATTCCTAGTGATTACACGGTCACTGTTCAAGCAATTGGTGATGATTCAAATTATCTAGATGGACCAATCTCAAGTCCATCTGATGTCAATCGGAAAATAATGACTTTAGCTCAAGTCCAAAAACCAACCTGGAACGGTGATGTTATTCAATGGTATGGAGTTTCCAATGCCTATCAATATGAAGTCAAATTATACAGAGGAACGACCTTAATAAAAACACAGCGCGTTTCGGCTAGTGTTCGACAGGTTAACTATGCTGCCCTAATGAGCATTTCTGGAAGTTATAAGGTAACCGTTCAAGCTATCGGTGATAATAGGTCCTATAGAAATGGACCAGTATCTGTAAGTTCTAATCTAAAAATCACCTTAAATCAAGTCCAAAAACCAACCTGGAAGACTGATGTAATTCAATGGGTTGGGGTAGCCCACACCTATCAATACGAAGTCAAATTATACAGGGGAACTACTTTAATAAAAACACTGCGAGTTGGGGCTAGTGTTCGACAGGTTAACTATGCTGGCCTAATGAATAGGCCTGGAAGTTATACGGTATCCGTTCGAGCAATCGGCGATAATAGGTCCTCTAGGAATGGATCAGTATCAGCCCGGTCTAATCAAAAAATCACCTTAAATCAAGTCCAGAAACCAACCTGGAGCAGTAATACAATAAAATGGAATGGAGTATCCAAGGCCGCCCAATATGAAGTTAAATTATATAGGGGAAGTACGTTAGTAAATACGAAACGAGTTGCGGCTAATGTTAGACAGATTAACTATGCGACCCAAATGAAAAAGTCTGGCAAATATACTGTCACCGTTCAAGCAATTGGTGATAATAAGTCCTATAGGAATGGACCAATATCCGCACGGTCTAATCAAAAAAGTAAATAAAAACACCATTAACAAATAATGACGAAACCCCCACCTACTAGGTGGGGGTTTATGTTTAATTAGTCTACCAAAATAATATCTCACCCTTTTCCTCACTATTCGAACAAACCTGTGAAACAAGATCTTAATTTAGCGATAAAAGGGAGTCCTTAAATTTCTGAATAAAATCATTTTATATAATATATATAAGTTGGAAGATATCGAAGAAAAGTATCCTCTAAAAGCTAAGACTTCTACACTTTTTGTGAAACTTCTCTTTTCTTTCCACATCTAATGCACTCATCTGTATAGTAACTGTATTTATGATACCTTAGTAAAAAACAAAGAAAAGCTTTTAATTTCATTTTTGTTAAGACTCCTGTAAGTTAGATTAATTAACCTTTATCTAAATTACCAAATAATAATTAAAAGCCTATAACAAACAAATTAAGAATATGTTTTAAAATGATGAAAGTTTTATTACGATGATTATCAATCAGCATTTTTCAAGTCACTAGTTCGAATGTGTCCGTTATAAGTGGCAGACCCTTTTTAAACTTGTGAAAGGTTTAGGTTATCGACGAGCCAATTGGAACACCTGAAGTATTGTTAGCAGGATTATAAGGAAATTAGACTTCTTAATTTTACAGACTAAATATTTCCACGACTCTAATAACTATTCTAATAAATTCCACATTTTTTTATCTATCTATTTACCTATTTTTTTGCTATTCTATTGTTTAGATGTAAGAAATTTGCATATTATTTGGAGGATTTGTCGAATGAAATCAAATAAAAAGAAAAGAAAATGGCCAAAAATTGTTGGAATGATTTTTTTAATCCTACTGATTGCTGGTGGAGCATATGGCTTTTCTGTCTATAAATCTTTCAAAAGTGCTGTTGATACCATGCACCAGCCAATCGAAAGACAACAATCTGAAAAACGCCAAAGCCCAGTAACATTCAACCAAAAAGATCCGTTTTCTGTACTGCTGCTAGGAGTTGACAAGCGAAAAGGTGACAGTGGCCGCTCTGACTCATTAATTGTGTTGACTGTTAACCCTAATAATAATTCTGTAAAAATGCTCAGCATTCCACGTGATACCCGCACTGAAATAATCGGTAAAGGAAAAGAGGATAAAATTAACCATGCCTATGCTTTTGGCGGCGTTCCAATGGCTATGGATACTGTCGAAAACTTCCTTGATATTCCAATTGATTATTATATTCAGATTAATATGGAAGGGTTTAAGGACATTGTTGATGCAGTAGGTGGAATTTCGGTCAATAATGATCTTGACTTCACTTATGAAGGAGTTCATTTTACCAAAGGTAATTTGGATCTAAATGGAGAAAAAGCTCTAAGCTACTCCAGAATGAGATATGAGGATCCTAGAGGCGATTTTGGTCGTCAAACAAGACAACGACAAATTATCCAAGCTGTCATAAATGAAGGAGCAAGTGTTTCAACCTTAACCAACTTCTCTGATATCTTTACTGCATTAGGGAAAAATGTAAAAACCAATCTTACCTTTGACCAAATGGTAGATATTCAAAAGAATTATAAAGAGGCTGGAAAAAGCATTCAGCAAATGGAGATAAAAGAGCAAGGAACAAAAATCAATAAAATTTATTATGGATTAGTTTCACCAGCTGAAAAGCAAAGGGTCCAGACCGAATTGAAGGCGCAATTAGAATATAAGTAATCTATGAAAAAGCTGATTGGTTTATTAACTCAATCAGCTTTTTTCGCATATTTCTTTATCCCATTTTAAGTCCATATAAGTTCTAGAATGTACCTCCACCGAGATCATAGACAGCAATCGTTAAATCTCTTTCTTTGTCTAATCCGTAAGCAATCGCTGCTGCAGTCGGTTCTGGAAGTAAGCGTAATACATTGAAGCCCGCCAATTCCCCTGCTTCCTTCGTTGCTTTTCTTTGTTCTTCCGTAAAAATAAGCAGGAATCGTTATAACAGCATCCTTGGCTTCTTCTCCTAAAAATTTGCTTGCTTCCACTCTGATTTTCGTTAAAATTTCCTTCACAACATCTACAGGTGTCAGTTTCCATCCTTTAATAGGGTAGGTTTTAGATTGATTACCTATGTATCTTTTGGGTGAGGCTATGCTATTTTCGGGATCAATAAACAACCTTGACTTCGCCGTGTATCCAACAAGTACTTGTCCGTTGCCCGATAAGAGACGACTGAAGGAAGGATCTTCTTCCCTTCGATGGGAATACTTTCTACTTTCCCTTTACGGTAAACAGCGACCGCTGAATTACTCGTACCTAAATCAATTCCTATAGCGACAGACATAACATTAACCTCCGTATCTTTTGAACTAATTCTTTAGTAAGTCCTTATTACAAAATTGTTAACATCCTTTTATTTACTCCCATTTTCGATTAGTTCCGACTAAAATTTACTCATTTTTACCTAATTTGGTAAATATATAGGCAATTAGCGTGAATTATTAATAAAAAAGCGTGATTTCCCCAAATATTTAATAGGAATTTCACACTTTCTGCTTATTAATGTTTAGCTGTTATTGTTAGTTACCAACATGGATGACAAAGGTTACTGGCGGGTCTTCAAGACGAGCCACTGACTTTCCATTATAGTAGTCTAAAAGGACTTCAAAGGACCTTCCTCTGTAAATTCAACTGCATTTCCCGATTGTCGATAGCTGTCTCCAACAATGCCTTTTTTAAAAAGGAACCCAGGTGGGCAGCTGAATTAGGAATTCCCCCCATTCAAATATGTGGCTTTTTACTGAGTCTCCTCTAGTAAACCTAGTTAACAGAATAAATATAGACGGGGTTAAAAATCCAAAATGATATGAAAACTAGCTGAAATTGCAAAAATCGGCTTCAAAAATCACTTTTGACCCCCAAAATGGCACGTTTCGTTAACAAAACTGCCCCAAAAGTGAATTTTAGTCGTTCGATTTACGCAGCGAAACCCGATATCGTTGAGGTGCTTGAATCGTTAACTACAGCGATTGGAAGCACAAATCAATGCGGTGGAAGGGTGTATGAAATGGTAGGTTTAAAATCTGGCAATATTGAAGGATTCGAGAAGTTTTCACAATTTAGTTCGCTACAGGAATTGAATACCCATATCGAGATGTGGTTAGCGGTACACAAGCATGATTTTTCAAAAGGGGCACTGGTTGGATTGAAGAGGCTGGTTCGTTTTTCTGCCAAAATACCTGGCGTTTGTAATGCGAAAATAGGGACTATATTAAAAGCGATTCATGCAGAATACTGCGATCATGGAATCTCACGCTCTACTTTTAAACGAATGATTCAAAAAGCATAGGACTTGGGCATACTATCGGTTTATGAAACAGAAAGAAAAAATGGTTCACAGTCTAGTAACTTGTATTCGTTTAATCGCTTTCCTTCAAATGAACTACCCAAAGAGGAAATGATGAACCACCCTAAAGAAACTAATAATCTTTTAAAAACTGAAAAAGATCAAAAGATTAAAGAACGTAAAGAAGAACCGTCCGAATTAGATCATACCTACGTGAGTGACCGAGTTCCACAGCCTTTTGTACAGCTGGTAAAATGCTTCTTTCCTGAAGCAAAGACAATCGAAGAGTATTGGAAAATGGTGAAAATCACCGCCTATCAACACCATTGGGAAAATGATCCCGAACCAACCCTAGAAGTCGCCATCCAATCCTTTAAGCAGCTAATCCGGAAGCTGAAGTTCAACAGCAACATCAAAAACCCATTCGCCTATTTTTATGGAATCTTAAATAATAAGTTTTTGATACTTTATCACGAAGCACTCGAAAAGAAGTTTGATGTGAATGATGAGAAAATTGTGTTTGGTCTGGGTTTGAATCTGAATCATTAACCGTTTAGTGACAAATTTCTGCGGTTTTGGTGAACAGATGATGTTTTGTGGTTTCACTTTATATTTACAGCCCTATGGACTAGTCACATTTCTGAACGGACAGGCACTTTAATTCTGTCACTGGATTGTCACGAAAATAGGCGAATAATGGCGAATCCTTGTACTATAGTCTGTGGTAATAAAGTCCTAATTACGATTTAATAGATATGAGAGGCAAGGATTAACACATTTTCAAAGTAATCTCGACTGAGCAAATAGGTTAACCAATAATACCTGCTAAGTGAGAAAGCTACCCGCAAGCTGCCAAAGTAGTTAGAGACTTTCCATACATATAAATGATCGCACACCCTTCCTTTCCACCGGGCAGTACATAACAGTTATAGTAGTAGGTAAGCCTTTTTTCCAATCAATTAGATTAAAGGAGAGGAAGACTATTATTATTCAAAAGAACTATTTTATTGAAAAGAAAATGATCTTACTGACGGGAGAATATGATCGTTATGGCAAGCTGTGTGCACGAGTCATGGCAGGAGGAGTATCTTTTCTGGTTGATCGAACACCATTACAACTATTAGATGACACATTAACATTCATAGGCTACGACCTAAGAGGGGCAATGGCCAGTGCCAAACTGATACTTGGCGAGCGGGCGAGGTGTCCAATCATCGTCAATCCTTACCTGAGTATTTGCCTGTTTCCAAACAAATCCCCTCATAAGAGCGATTGCATTTGGTTTAACCCAGAACATATTGTGAGAACAAAAGCGTTGAGAAATAAGACGGAGGTCGAATTAAGTAACGGTCATTCCATTATCGTCGATTCCAAATTAACTTTCTTTAATAATAGGATTCACAAAGCCAATCAATTAATGCAGCTATCTATGAAAAGAGGACATCACTCAGGCCCGACCATTCTTTACCTCGATCCTCAAAAAGGACATCAGTTAACCAAGGAGAACACAGGAAAGTACAATTTTAATAACTTAGAAGATAATAAAATTAAGGATTCAATCTGTTCAATCGATTGATGAAAAAGGAGTAACTCTTTGGATACTTATTCATATGTTGAATTTGGAATTGTATTAAGAAAATTAAGAAATACACAGCAACTTTCCCAAGAGGGGTTGGCTGACCGCTGCAACCGACATCCATCCTATATCAGTCTACTGGAAAGAAATCTTAAAAACCCTAGCCTAGATACCATCGTTGCTCTTGCTCATGGATTGGATATGTTAGCCTCTGAAATCCTAATCGAAATTGAAAGACACCCTGAGAACGATTGGTTAATCAGGACCAAGAATAATAGGTGAACAATAGAAATAGGGGAGGATTTTATTAAAGGCCTCCACTAATCACTCAACATGATCCCTTAAGAATGTCAGGCGGTGATACAGGCTCCACATTAATTGTAACTTTGTCAATAATGATGCGGAATATTTTCTATCCTTTGTATCTTCCAAAAATATATTTTCTATTAGGGGTGTTTTGTCGGCTATAGCCCGTGGAGAGATTTTGTTTCTAGTTATGTAATGGTCTTAAAAAGGAGAATTTCCTTGAAAAAAGAAAAGGCCATTTACATCGGGGTGCACTAAAACAATTACGGATTGAAAAAGGTTTGAATCAAGAAGACTTTGCTTATGACTGCAAATTAGATCGATCATTTATGAGTGACTTGGAAAATAACAAAAAAAGTCCATCCTTAATGACCCTTGTTAAACTTGCAGGAGGATTAGGTATTACGCTTGAAGACTTGGCAAGCAAACTTAGTGAATCCATTGATTTCGCACGTTTCTTTGAAGAAGAGCCTTATAAAGATTAATACGTTTTACCTAATTTCCCTCTTTTAACAATGAGAAGAATAGACCAAAGAGGCACTTTTGAGCCTATTACTAGGAGTCTGACCATCTATCAATATAAGCCTAAGAACTTTCCCCTTCATCGTTACATACAATAGCGCTATTAATGATAGACCGAGCTACCATTGCACCGAGAATGTTTCCAAAAAGGTACAATTTGTGATTTGGCATTGAAAGATGCACAATAAAGCATACAATGAGCCTAAAAGGAATAAGGTGGGATTTACTTGGATTCTATTTTTGAGAATATTGTTTTTCCAAATGAATTAATAAAAGGTAATCAAATTGAAAATCTCATCGTTAGCCCGCTCGACAACCGCATTGCCGTTGCTGCGTTATCTGGCAATTTGAAGAACAAGCACCTATTGAGACTGTACCAGTTGATACGGGAAGATGATCAGCAATATTATCCGTCTCATGAAATTGGGGCATTTACGTTTCATTCAAGGAAAGAGTTAAAGGACTTTTTGAATCGGTTACCTGAAATGTCAGCCATAGAAATACTGATGCTTATGAACCCACAACCATCACTATCTCATTAAGCAAAGAAGTAAGAGCATTCGTGCTTTTACTTTTTTTATTGCTTCCTATAAACATATCTATCTTCGACAAATTCCGGGGCGTGACAGTGTATTGCGCCCGTTAGAGTAGACACGAATAATTCGGGAAATCTATGACCATAATGATCATAGAAAAGGAGTGATTTTGATGTCTACTAATAGAAAAAGCAAATCATATTCATTCGAACTTAAACTAAATGCTGTTAATAGAGTTCAAGCCGGTGAAAGTGTGAAAATTGTAGCGAGGCAGCTTGAGATTGTTGATCCAGATTATATTTATGTGTGGATTAAAAAATATGAAACTTATGGTGAAGTAGGATTACAACGAAAAAAAAGAAACAGTTTAATGGACGATAAGGAAAAAATTAAAGAATTAGAAATGGAGAATGAAATATTAAAAAAGTACCTTCAAATTCTAAAAAGGGAGGAAAAAAAGCAAAGTTCAAAGTAATAGATGAGCTAAAATCAAAATACCCTATCTCAAAAATTTGTAAAATACTTGTTGTTTCACGTGCAGGATATTATAAATATATAAAAAACAAAGGAAAGAAGAAAAAGGAATCTAATAAGGACAAAGAATTAAAAGAATATATCACAATAATTTACCATCAACATCAGAAGAACTATGGTTATCGCAAAATAAAAGCCGAATTAAGAGATAAGTATAACCTCCAGGTTAGTGAGAAAATAGTACGAAGGTTAATGCGTGAGTTGGGGTTAAAAAGTCAAGCACGTAGAGAAAAGAGAAAATCTATCAAGGGTCAAAGTCATAAAGCATCTTCGGCTGGTCATATCTATGAAAAACTATTAAAAAGGGATTTTTCTACTTCCAAAACAAGTGAAAAATGGGTCACCGACGTCACAGAAATTCCGATAGGATCTACAAAACTTTATCTCTCCTCATTAATGGATTTACATGATAATTGTATCCTAGGATATCAAATATCCGAGGTCCATGATGTCCAATTAGTAGAAGATACACTTGTTTATGCATTAAAAACAAGAAATAAAGAAAAAGGACTGATTATCCATTCTGATCAAGGAATGCCCTATCGGTCTAATAGATGGAAAGAGTTAATGGACGAATATAAAATCACACCAAGTATGTCTAGAAAGGCAAATGCGCTTGATAATGCTTGCATAGAGAGCTTTTTTTCCTTCTTTAAAGCAGAGCGTAAAGCACTAAAAATAGTTAAGGTTATAGAGGAAGCTAAACAGATTATTCATGAGTATATAGACTATTATAATCATGAGCGAATACAAGGGGTTTTAGATTACAAAACACCTAAACAATATGCAGCGACTTGTTAAGAGACAGACCACAGGGCTAGTCTTTCTCCTTCGCATCTTACAGACCCATCCTCAGAATTCTGGGAGTCTGTCAAGTGCAATCCTTGACAGACTCCCAGGGTTCTGAGACCATGCAAAAAGATGAGAAGAAGAAAAGGAACCATTTGTATAAATCATGATTCCTTCATAAAACCGAATATATACTGTCTACTTTTGGGATCGCAACGCACAGGCACCGGGATTAACCATGCCATCAAGAGACAGTGCTCCAATAAACGCGGCATCGATTGGAATTTCACCCTTAATCATATTAAGATCCTTAAAAGCAGCAATCGTAATGGCCAGATCAAAAAGTGGACCGTTTTTCTTTTGCTCAGATGGCGAGAGATTTACCACAACCTTCTGATCGGTAACATCCACATCAAAATGACCCAGTGCCGCTACTACCCGTTCCCTTGACTCTTTTACTGAGGCATCTGGCAACCCAACAATAACCATCGATTCCGTACCAGTCCTTATCCTTACCTCTACTTGCACACGATAGCCTTCCAATCCTTTAAAACCGGATACTTGATACTTTAACAGTCATAAGAAAACCTCCAATAATCTAACTTGTTATATTTATGGAAATAAAAAATGGAATAAATAAAATTAGTTTTGAAAAATGTATGATCAAGAGATGGATCAATAAGAAGTTAAGTCAGGTGGATTAACAGAAGATATTCGGAGTGTATTTGTCAATATTAATTTGAGCCAGAGTGATCACTTCAAAAATGAGCCACTTCATTCTGAGTTATTTCCATATTTGGAGGGGGATTGGGAGTTTAGGGTATCTTGCCCCTCGGGGCAAGATACCCTAAACTCCTCGCGCGCCCAGACTACTGGTCGCTCTCATCCCTTTGTTTCATACTTTGTCTAAATCGATACGATTCTCCATTTAGGAGGAGGATATGGGCCCTATGGGTTAGTCGGTCTAGTAGGGCTGCGGTCATTTTTTCATCTCCAAATATAGAGGTCCATTCCGTAAATTCTAAATTCGTAGTTATCATGACGCTAGCTCGTTCGTAGCGGCCGGCAAAGAATTGGAACAAGAGCTCAGAACCAATTTTCGTGAATGGCACGTAGCCGAGTTCGTCTATGATGATCAGATCAAATTTGAGCCATCTCTTCTCCAATGCACCTAGCTTGTGTTCTTCATTTGCCAAAAGTAATTCTTCTACTAATTCTGCAGACGAGATAAACTTAACCTTATAGCCATTTTTAATCATTTCAAGGCCGAGCCCCATTGCCAGATGCGATTTTCCCGTCCCACTGTTTCCTAAAAATATTATGTTCTCCTTCTTCTCCACAAAATCTCCCTTTGATAGAGCCAGAAATCGATTTCGGTTCAGACTTGGCATCAAACTAAAATCATAGCTATCTAGTGTTTTCTGGACTGGAAAAGCAGCTTGTTTAAGCCTTCTTTGTCTTTGGTTTTCTTCTCTAGCCTCTGATTCTGCTTCTAATAAAGCCAATAGAAATTCCTCATAACTCAAGTTACGATCCTCAGTCTCTCTTGCGAGAGAACGGTATTGTGCAGCGATAGTCGGAATCCGTAGTTGTTTAGTAAGGTGGTCTAAAAGTAATTCAGTTGTCATTTCCTAGTGCCTCCTGTTAATTGACCGTACTGTTCTATATTGGATTTATTCACTTTGTAATCTAGAAGATTGACTGGTGTTTTATCCGTAGGAAGAGTACTGATTGGTATGTGCTGGTTTGTAAGCCTTTGTATGATTTCATGGACTTTCTCATATCGGAAAACTTGCGTAGTCTCTGCTTCCAATAAGGCTTTCGTTAAATTATCCATACCAATATTACGATGGAGGAGGAGAAGTCGAATGAACTTCCTATCACCTACAGATCCTTCCTGCTCGCGCATTTTCAAATGGAATCTCTTGAATACATCAGGGATTTCAGTGGATTGGAATGCATGAGCATCCCGGATTGCCCGAGGTTTTTTTAGTAATACTTCCAGGTAATGATCAAGAACTGTAATCATCTGATTACGTTCATAAGAACGAATATGTTCTGCGATCACATGGTTTTGAGCCACAACGATTACACGATCGACAAAAATTTTTGCCCATACAGCTTGACCAGCATAGCTGCAGGGTACAGAATAACGATTTGTTTCCACTGTAAAAAGGGAAGTTTTATTAACTTTGCACGATAGAAGCTTACAAGCTTCAAACCTGATTGTAGGAAGAGGATGAAGATACTCTTTTTCTTTCTCCCACATTTCAAGGACAGTCTCTGATATATTAGGGACGTGAGTCCTTCCAGCTTCCTTTAAACACCACTCTTGGAGATACTCGTTTAGTTCATTCATAGATTGAACCTCAGGGCGAGGCACCAAAGCATTCCGTCTTACATATCCAACTGTGCCTTCGACACGACCTTTTTCGTTGCCACTTGCTGGATTACAAAATTCAGCTTTAAACACATAATGAGCCTGGAGTCCAATAAAGGCCTCTTGTTCTAGACGATCTCTGCCTTGTAGGATTTTTAGTACCGCAGTTTTTAGATTATCAAGTAGACCTTCTGTTGGAACTCCTCCTAAGAACTCAAACGCATGAACGAAGCCATCCAGGAATGCTTCTTGTTTTGCATGAAGATATGCTCGCACAAACCGCATACGACTTGCGGAAAGTTGAACGAAGAAGAGGTTAATGCGTTGTGTTCGACCCTGTAGAATGATATCCGCCTCTCCCCAGTCGAATTGGAATTGGTGGCCGAGTTGAAAATCAAGTGGTATATATACTTCCTGAATTTGTTGCCTGCGTTTGGCTACGATTTTACGAATGTTGGAGGCAGAGCCTTTAAAATCATATTCATCTTGTAACCTATTAAAAATTTTGATAGCTGTGTGCTTTTGTTTTTTCCAGCTTTTCATGTCATCTTCTAGCCATTGATCAATAATGGGAATAACTCGTTTCGTCTCTGGTGAATACTCTTTAGTCCCATATACTTTTTTTCGATGGACTGTTGTTGGAGCTGTATCTTCTTTAAGATATTTACTTACAGTGTTTCTTGAAATCCCAAGTTTTGTCGCAATTTGCCTTTGCGATAAACCTTCAACCTCTTTTAAAAATTTGATATTATGAAATTGAGCCATTTCGATCATCCTTTTCGTCCTCTCATATGAAGTTAGTTTGGTCACTTCCTATCATAAGAGAGGTTAATAGAATTGGAAATCATGTGGCTCATTTTTAATGTGATCAAAATATATAAAAGTGGCTCAAATTTAAATTATCAAAAACACCCCTGCCCACCACTATATTAAAGGGATTATTATATCCGGGTGTGGCAAGGGGATATTACCTTCTCAACAGGAATATTTTTATGTATAATGGATATATAATAAAAAAGAGAAGTGCTTCTAACACTTCTCCATGCAACTTCTACCGTCAGGGTGGTGGTTGTCTGTTTTATATTTTAGGCGAACCACCCTTCTGCTTCGTACGGCGCGGGGTGGTTTTCTTGTCATCTAGAACGTTTTTCCGAAAGAAATATGCTGTTAATTCACGCACAATTCCCTTCAAAATTTCACGAATGAGTTCAAGAAACGTTTCCATAATTATCACCTCCTTTCCGTAATCAGAAAGAAGTGTGACAACCAACCACCCTCACAATATTCAGTTGCACCTCTATATTATCATTTTTCCCACCCTAAAAAACCTATCAATCTTCGACAAAAGCCGGGGTGTGACAGGCACCCAGATTAATGTAACGCAAATGAGATACCTGCAGGAATTGAGGTTGTTGCTATTTATAGATAGGTGTCAACAACGGTTTATTTTTCCCCATTTCCAACGGTTAAAAAATCCCCAATTTCAGCGTTCAACCTTGTATTGGTTGAACGCCAGCCCGTTGTTTTTCTCTTAACCTATATGATTGTCCTTTAATATTAAACGTTATTGAATGGTGCAATAAACGGTCGAGAACGGCCGTAGCTAAAACATCATCTCCAAATATTTCCCCCCATTCAACATAGGATTT
>NZ_JAGGQR010000057.1:0-65479 GCF_018613205.1 Bacillus sp. ISL-46 | reverse complement strand
TTACGTTGGCTTAGTTTCTTAGTTGAAACTAAAAATTTTTGTTTGTTTGCACGATTTTGTTTGTTTAGTTTTCAAAGAACAATTTGTTCATTCGCTCAAAAGCGACTTTATAAATATATCACCTGCGAAACATAATGTCAACAACTTTTTTCAAGTATTTTTTACGTCAGCAGCGACGTTTATTAATATACCAAGATACTAAAAAATTGTCAACGAACTTTGCACAAAAAATATGAAGTTTTTTATTAACCCTTTTTCCTATCCTTTTTTCCCCTCCTCATATACCTTAAACAATCATGTGGAGACGCAACCCGTCTAAATAGTGTAAATAAAACCTTATATCTCTCTTCCATTGCTCTTTTTACAATATGATCAATTCGATCATCTCTTAAATCAAAAAGTATTTCATCCATTTCTCTTTTAATAAGGTATTCCATTTCCTTTACTTCTTTATCGTTTATTAGAAGTCCAAACATTGAATAACCTCCAGCGAAATATCTAGTTATAGTAGTCTTTTCCAATTATTGAAAATTTATAATAAAATTTTTCTAATCATATTTTTAAAAATACGGTCATAGGTTGAGACAAGGACAGTATTGGACGAGGTGGGGACGATGAAATTCTTTTTTGTATTTAACGGGAAGGCTTTGAAGAATATTTCACTCATTTTAATTGCTGCATTTTTTACTGCTTGGTTTCTCTACATAGAGAATCTTGCACAAATTCCTGTCTTTTCAACAAAAGATGGTCCGAAAGCCGTTTATAGAGGGGAAAAGGATCTTGCTCTTACTTTCAATATTGGCTGGGGTGACGAAAAGGCAGAGCCGATTTTAGATACGCTAAATAAGGAAGGCGTGAAAGCAGCCACTTTCTTCTTAGCAGGTTCATGGGCTGAAAGACATCCGGATCTTGTCAGTCGGATTGTAAAGGATGGTTATGAAATCGGCATTCTTGGTTACGAATACAAAGACTATCGAGATTTGGAGGATGTAAAAATCGGCCAAGATATCTCAAAAGCACAAGAGGCCTTCAGGAAGTTAAATGTAAAGAATATTAAATTACTCCGTGCTCCAACTGGCCATTTTGATGAGAGAACCTTGAAAATAGCCAACAGATATGGATATACGGTTGTCCATTGGAGTGTGGATTCAAAGGATTGGAATAATCCGGGCGTACCAACCATTGTTAAAAATGTTAATAAGGCTGAAAAAGGTGATATTATTCTGCTCCATGCTTCGGACTCGGCAAAGCAAACAGCAAAAGCACTGCCGTTGATTTTGAAGAATATTCACCAAAAAGGGTTAAAACTTATTTCAGTATCAGAATTAATTGCAAATGGAGAGGCAAGTTCCAGAGAAATCAAATAGTTAGACGCTAAAAAACCGTCCAATATATTAAATGGACGGTTTTTTTGTCTTTTTCATATTTGCTTGTTTATTATTTTTTGATTTACCTGGCGATTGACTCGCCTTTTTTTGTCTTTCCTGCTCAGATTGGAGGTTTAATTTATGAAGAATTAATAATTGATAGGCATTACATGCAAGCAACGCCAACATCATCAGGTAAAGCCAGCTCTTTTCATTGACACGCAGAACTGGAACCCACTCAACTAACGTAACCACAATCATAAAGAACATGGCAGGAATAAACGCATCTTCATTTGTCTGTTTCGTTTTGTACCACGCAACAATTAGACCAACGACTAAAAGAAGGATAGCGGGACCAAAATAAGGCAGAAGCGTATCTTTTGAGTCAGCAAAATTTTCGTATCGTAAATAAACTAAATCAAATAAACCAAATAGAATCAGGACAATTTGAACAGCATTCCAAAGTGAAACAGATTTAAAGATTCCTAAACCAAAACGGTGAACTGTTAAATATGCAAAAAAGCCCATTTGGCTGATGACACTAAACAGAAAGCCCATGACAATTAACCAAATTAATGTGGATAAAATATCAATGAGTTTAAATTCAGTAAAATAGGGCTGAAACTCATTCCAACGAACAATAAAGCCCACAATAGCCGTTGTGAGTCCGCCAACTAATAATGTGTTCAAAAATAGTTTTACCCAATTACGGCTCGTCACACTATAAACCTCCATACTACAAAAATAAATAACATTATGATTGTACCAAGCCAAATTTGAAAAATCCATAATTTATGATTCCTTACGAATAATCTTTCAGCAGTTACTACATGCTAAACTTAAGGATTTTATGTGAAAGGGGCTTATTAATGAAAGCAAAAAGCATGTTGCTCCTCCTGCCCATCATGGTGTTCCTGACAAGTTGTTCTCCCAATGATGCCAGCAGCGGAGGACAAATTGATTACGAAGAAACGAAAAAAATGGTCGTTGATATTCTCAAAACGGATGATGGTAAGAAAGCAATCCAAGATGTGATGTCAAGTGATAGCATGAAGGAAAAACTAGTTATGGACCAAAAGGTGGTCTCTGACACCATCGAGCAAACACTAACTTCTGATAAAGCAAAACAATATTGGAAAGAAACATTCAGTGATCCCAAATTTGCACAAAGCATTTCTAAAAATTTGAAAACTGAAAATAAAAAGTTACTAAAGGAATTAATGAATGACCCTGAATATAGAGGAATGATGATTGAAGTTTTTAAAGAGCCTGAAATACAAAAAGAGTTGGCAGATGCTCTAAAAAGCAAAGAATACCGCGAGCATCTCCAGAAAGTAATTACGGAAACGGTAGATAGTCCTTTATTTAAAGCGAAAATACAAGAATTGCTCTTAAAGGCAGCCGAGGAAGCGAATAGTAAAGCAGCGGCAAAAAAAGGCAGCTAAAGCCACCAAGGGAGCTGAGGGCAAACAGGTATCCGGTTTAAAGATTAATGCTTTCTTATCAAAAATAGAAGCCTTTCCACATAGGAGAGGCTTCAATTTTTATTCATCTACTTATTTTTTAGCAATCCTGTTACTTTTTCTGCTATTTCAAGGTACACTTTTCCAATCTGGTGATTTTCTTGATAAACGGATGGAGCAAAGTCTTCATCGTTCCAATCAGGCTGATTTAGAGGAAGACGGCCAAGAACTTCAGTATTCAATTCTTCCGCTAATTTATCACCGCCGCCTTGTCCAAATACATATTCTTTTTCCCCGGTCAATTTACTTTCAAAATAAGCCATGTTTTCAATGACACCAAGAACCTCATGGTCAGTTTTCAGAGCCATTGCCCCAGCACGTGCTGCTACAAAAGCAGCAGTTGGATGTGGTGTTGTCACAATAACTTCTTTACATGTCGGAAGCATCGTATGAACGTCTAATGCGACATCCCCTGTTCCAGGTGGTAAATCTAAAAGTAAATACTCAATCTCGCCCCATTCTACTTCATTAAAGAAACTGTTTAACATTTTCCCTAACATCGGTCCACGCCAGATAATAGGTGAATTATCCTCGACAAAGAAGCCCATTGAAATGACTTGTACTCCAAAACGTTCAACAGGAATTATTTTTTCGCCTCTAACAACAGGTCTTTCTGTAATTCCCATCATATCTGGAACACTAAATCCATAGATATCCGCGTCAATTAGTCCAACCTTTTTGCCTAGACGTGCTAGTGCAACGGCGAGGTTAACCGAAACAGTTGATTTACCAACTCCGCCTTTTCCACTTGCGATCGCAATGAAAGTGGTATTATTTGAATGAAGCAGGTTGGTATCATTACTTTCTGGTTGTGCATGACGGTTTGCTGCTAACACTTCTTCAGGAAGTTCACTAAAACGGATTCCAACCGATGCCGCTCCTGCTTCTTTTAACAAATTGACAATTTGTGTTTGCAGTTGGAGCTGTTCAGCTGTACCTGTCTTCGCGATGGCCACCTTCACACTGACATGATTTTTTTCTTCTTTTACTTTTATTTCAACAATAGCATTTAATTCAGCTAATGTTTTATGTAAAAATGGTTCTTTGAGGCTGCCTAGAACCTCATGGACTCTTTCTTCTGTTAACATAAAAAAGCACCTCACATTTGAATTCGTTTCCATCTCTCAGTATATCATAACCACGCCCGGAAACAGTTAATTGAATCACACGTACTTTATAGGTTGAATCCAACTTTTTGCAAAAAAATAGAAGGGGTTATCCCGCCTTCAATAATCTGGTTCAACTAATTCTTTTTCATTCGTGTAATAACGAGTAATTCCTTGATAGATGGATATCGCAATTTTTTCTTGGTAAGCATCCTTTTTTAAATTTTCCTTTTCTGCTGGATTGGACAAAAAGCCCACCTCAACTAAAATACCCGGTTTCTTTGCATTCTTTAATATATACACATTATTGATTGGTTTGGCTCTGCGAGTGGTGTTCTCTAAGTTTTTTCGAAGTTCTTCTTGGACGAATTTTGCTGCCTTAGCATTTTCCTTAAAATGTGGAGCATAAAAGGTTTGTGCTCCGCTCCACCTGGCAGAAGGAATCGCATTTAAATGAATGCTGACAAAAAAATCGTTATCACCGTTATTGATCATTTTTAGTCTATTTTTTAAATCTTCAACTTTTCTTCTACTGTAACCCCTTGTATCCGAATCGGCTAAGTCTGTATCTGTTTCTCTCGTCATAATCACAAGGGCACCTTGCATTTGCAGGTAATCCTTGACCTTCTTAGTAATCTTTAAGGCAATGTCTTTTTCCAATGTTTGACCCGTTCCAGCACCGCCATCTGGACCGCCATGGCCCGGGTCAAGTAAGATGATTTTTCCCGACAATGGAAGGTTCCACGCATTTAACGAGTCATCTTGAGCAAAATCGTATTGTAAAACGAAAAATAAGACAAATAGCCCCACAATAAAACTTATGATTTTTAATCTTCGTTTTGACACCCAGATCATTCCTTCCCGCTCGTCCCTTTTCACTAAACTATATGGGACAAAGGGGGGATTTAGAACAGGAAGAAATGATGGACGTTAGTGAAGACGGAGCTTGTGGCGCCTTTGCCCCTTTTCATAGCCTTCTCTCCACCAGATATGAATATATTGCTCACATAGGTAATAAAGTGATTCACTCATGGTACCCTCTTCACCGCTTCCCCAATAAAGGAAAAAATTATATAGGGTATCAATTAAATGTTTTTCTTCTCGATAGCAGCGTTTGCGAACCTCATCTAAGTCTTCTCCATAATAACCAAACTTGCTGAATTTTGCCCCCAATAAAAAGGCTTCAAGGGCAATGTCATAGCACGCTTCTTCTATGCCTGTATTCATTATTAGGCTGGAGGCAATTTTTGTAGAGCCAAAGTATTGTTGGACTCGTTCTTTTAATGTATTGATCGATAACTCCCGAAGGACGGAACGCTCATATTTTATTTGTTTTTCCCGTTTTTTTTCTTTAAAGGTCGTAATTACTGTCACTACTTTTCACCTCTTAGAACTATTCTTTATCTGTGGTTCAGAAGAAATGCAAAGTTCTGACCGTTATAAGTTGCCAATTTTTATCCGATGGATTTGTTCATGCAGAAATAATTGTTAACAAATGATTCAAACAATTTTTATGTTGCTTTTTGTAAAATTAAGGTGGAGTGTTAAAAAATGAGAGGAAGTGGAAAATGATCGTAAAACCCCGGACGATGTCAAAAGAATATAGAACACTGTTATCTTTAAACGCACGTATGGATTTATCGCCAAAAGATAAGAAACATTTAGTGTACCTAGAAAAGGGCTACCAGGGAGAGTTGAAATTTGACCGGTTAACAATGAAATTGGAAAATGAACTTTATATAATAAATGATTTGTGCCTCGAGCAGAATAAATCATTTATTCAAATTGATACATTAATCATTTCTCAGCATACCGTCTACCCGTACGAAGTAAAAAACTATGAGGGAGATTATAGGTATGAATTAGGAAATTTCTATCCTAAATTATCTAAGGATGAAATAAGAAATCCATTTCACCAATTAAATCGTAGTAAATCACTCCTCCGCCCTTTACTTAAAAATCTTGGCTTTTATTTACCTATTGAAGGTGACGTGGCCTTTGTCAACAAAAATTTCACCTTATATCAAGCCCCATTAAACGAACCCATTATACATCCCACTCAGCTTAATAGCCTGATGCAAAAATTAAACGGAATCCCGTCAAAACTAACGAACCGCCACAAAATGCTTGCTGACCAATTAATCTTACTGCATCAAACCGACTCCCCCTATACTCGTTTTCCGCCTTATAGCTATGGTCAATTGCAAAAGGGGCCTCTTTGCGCAGATTGTCACTCGTTAATAACTTCAGTTGTGGATAATAAGATAATTTTGGTGTGTGATAAATGCGGGCACGAGGAGTTGGTCGATTCAGTTGTCCTACGCTGCGTGGAGGAGTTAGTGCTGCTTTTCCCTGATTTAAAAATTACAACGAATCTGGTTCATGATTGGTGTGGAGTGGTTGGGTCTAGAAAAACGATACGAAGAATTCTAATGCAAAACTATAAGTCAGTTGGAGAAAGGCAACATAGGTATTTTGAATAATAATTGATTAAAGCCATCTCCTACTTCACTTTATGTCCAATTAAACGCCCTTCCATTTGTCGTAGAGGGGCCTTGTTTTTTATTAAGGATATGGAACCCTATTTCATATACCGGCGAGGCGCTTTTCCCTCTTTCCTCGGTAAATGGAGACACTTTTCATTTACCGGCGAAGCGCTTTTCCCCCTTTCCTCGGTAAATGGAGACACTTTTCATTTACCGCCGAGGCGCTTTTTCCCCTTCCCTCGGTAAATGGAGACCTTTTTCATTTACCGCCGAGGCGCTTTTCCCTCTTTCCTCGGTAAATGGAGACCCTTTTCATTTACCGGCGAGGCGCTTTCCCCCCTTTCTTCGGTAAATGGAGACCTTTTTCATTTACCGCCGAGGCGCTTTCCCCCCTTTCCTCGGTAAATGGAGACCCTTTTCATTTACCGCCGAGGCGCTTTTCCCTCTTTCCACGGTAAATGGAGACCTTTTTCATTTACCGCCGAGGCTCTTTTTCCCCTTTCCTCGGCAAATGGAACCTCCCCCTCTTTAAAAGAGGTTAATGCCACTTTTCCTGTTGTTTCGATAACTCCCCGAACAAGTAAATTCACCTCTCCTCATCCTAAAGTTGTAGATAAACTTCAAGCTTTTTTCCGAGGGGGGAATTTCCAGAAACCAGTATGCTTAAGACATCAAGAAACAAAGGAGAGAGACAGAAATGAAAAATAAAGTTGTAATGATTACTGGTGCCTCTAAAGGATTGGGCAGGGCGTTAACACTGGCTTTTGCAAAAGAAGGTTCTCGGCTTGCGATTTGCTCGAGATCAGTAGAAAGCCTTCGAAAAGTAAAAGACGAAGCTGAAAACTTAGGTGCCGAGGTATTGGCGGTTACTGCTGATATTTCCAAATCACGGGATGTGGAAAGGTTCATAGCGATGGCAGAAGAAACCTATGGTCATATTGATGTACTGATTAATAATGCATCGATATTGGGCCCTAGTCCAATGCCATTACTACTCGATTACCCAGAAGAGGAATTTGCCGAGGTGATGTGGGTTAATTCGATTTCGCCATTTCTCGTAACGAGAAGAGTGATTCCGGGGATGCTTGAGCGGAATGAAGGATCCATTATCAATGTGACTTCTGAAGCCGGCCACACCGGTTATGCAGGATGGGGTGCATATGGGATATCCAAATTTGCCGTTGAGGGCCTTACCCAAACCTGGGCGGATGAATTGAGTGAGACAAACGTACGGGTTAACATGATCGACCCGGGCGAAATGGACACAGAGATGCACCACTTGGCCGTTCCTAATTGCGATTACCCATTAGCAAAACCCGAGGATATTGTTGATATATTTTTATATCTGGCATCAGATAAATCTGCAGGAATTAATGGCCAGCGGTTTGAGGCCCAGTCTGGGGAGGTGTCATGATGGCGACCAAAGCGTTAGATTTTTATCTACCTGATGAATTAAATGCATCCCATCCCCCTGAAAAACGAGGCTTAAGAAGGGATCATGTCCGGATGATGGTACTGGACCGGTCTACGGGAGAAATCAAGCATGACCAGTTCTTCCACTTGGCAGATTACCTTCAGCCTGGGGATCTGGTCATAGCCAATAATAGCCGAACCATTCCCGCGGTATTACAAGGTAAATGGTCAAGAAACAACAAAACAATCGCACCCAAAGTGGAAGTCAGGTTGGCAAGGCGCCGTCGTAAAGAATTGTGGGATGCGGTAATTGTAGCTAACCCTGTTAAAACAGGCGATCGGCTAGACTTTTCCCCGGAATTGTCAGCAATCGTAATCGGCGAGAAAGAGAAATCGCCACTTAAGACCATACAATTTACGAAAAAAGGCACAGAGTTATTTAATAGTATCTATGACCTCGGTGAACCGGTCCGATATGAATATATTGAACAGCCATGGGACCTGGATTACTATCAAACCGTTTTTGCCAGCCATCCTGGTTCAGTCGAAATGCCCTCGGCAGGCAGAGCCTTTAGCTGGGAGCTCATTTTTAAAATGAAGCGCAAAGGCATCCAGCTTGATTTTATCCAGTTGCATACCGGGTTAAGCTATTTACTTGATGATAGGTGGCACCAGTCACCCGAAGAGAATGAAGAGGAGTATCAAATCTCTAAACGAATTATGGAACGGATCCTCCAAACGAAAGCATCTGGCAAAAGAGTCATTGCCGTTGGTACAACAGTAGTTCGGGCGCTCGAGACGGCCGCTAAAAACGGGGCCCTTTCAGGGGTGACAAATCTCTATATCGATCCACACTATCCTTTACAAATAGTTGACGGAATCATTACGGGGCTTCATGAGCCACAAGCAAGTCATCTCGATATGTTGTCCACCTTTGTATCAGAGCACCATTTACTACAGGCATATGATTATGCAATCAAAGCCGGCTATCTATGGCATGAGTTTGGGGATATGAATCTAATCTTATGACGAAAGGAGGCAAAAAGCATCAGAAAAGGCAGCTTTTCTAAGTTCAAAGGAAGCGAAACAAACCACCTAATAAGCTATAATAACAGTAAATGCAGGACGCTGGAGGAGAATGTATGTCGGAAGAGAATAAAGATATCGGCATTTTAAAGGAAATCGCTGAACTATTAAATGAAGGAACCGATACAAATGACGTATTGTCTGGAGTGTTGAAAAGGCTTCTTCAAGTGACGGGACTTCAAACAGGCTGGATATTTTTATTGGATGAACATGGAACGCATCATCTTGCAGCCGACGAAGCCCTGCCGCCTGCTTTGGCGAATAACGATAATCAGAGGATGTGTCAGGGTGGATGCTGGTGCGTCAATAAATACAACACTAAGAGATTGAACAAAGCCACCAATATTATGGAATGTAAACGGATTGAAGATGCCCTAGAAGATCAGGCTGGTGAAACATGCGGTCTCACCCATCATGCCACTGTCCCGCTCGGAGCTGGAAATGAACGATTCGGGATCTTAAATGTAGGTTCGCCCTACAAAACCCATTTTCAAAAGAAGGAACTCGCATTACTGGAAGCCGTTGCGTATCAAATCGGCACGGCGCTGAAACGGATCAAACTTACCCAGCGGGAACAAGTAACAGCACTGGTCGCTGAGCGGAATCGGCTTGCAAGAGATCTTCATGATTCTGTTAATCAGCTGTTATTTTCCTTAAGCCTTACAGCGAGGGCTGGAGTGGAAATGACAGAGCAGGATGAAGTGAAACAAACGTTTGGCTATATACAGGATTTAGCGCAGGAAGCGCTTGGCGAAATGAGAGCATTAATCTGGCAGCTGCGACCGCTTGGATTGGAGAATGGAGTAGTAAGTGCCCTGAAAAGTTATGCAGAAATGCTCGGACTGTCCATTGAAGCAAACATCACAGGAGCTGCTAGCATTCCAGGAACGGTCGAGGAAGCATTGTGGCGCATCGGCCAAGAGGCTCTGGCCAATTGTAAAAAGCACTCCCAGACCACAGAAACCAGCCTCACCTTTCATGCTGCCAAAGATGAGGTTGTCATGTCCATCAAGGATCACGGCTGCGGCTTCCACTTTGGAGAAAATCTCGAGATCCCCTCATTGGGATTACAAAGCATGAGAACACGGACAGAGGCATTAAATGGCCAATTTCATTTAAAAAGCAAACCAGGAAGCGGGACAGAAATAGAAATTCATATACCGTATTAAGGAGGAGAACTCAGTGAGTATCCGCGTACTAATCGCCGATGACCATCACGTCGTCAGAAGAGGTCTAGTCTTTTTTCTTCGGACCCAAAAAGAACTTGAAATTATCGGGGAAGCCGCCAATGGCAAGGAAGCGGTTGATCAGGCAAAATTACTGAAGCCAGATATTATTTTAATGGATCTGGTGATGCCGGAAATGGACGGAATCCAAGCCACAAAGATTATTAAAAAAGAACAGCCAGACATCAAAATCATGATGTTGACGAGCTTTTCCGACCAGGATCATGTCATTCCAGCGCTCGAAGCCGGTGCTTCAGGGTTCCAGTTAAAAGATATCCAGCCCGATGAACTGGTCACATCCATTAAAAAAATCATTGGCGGAGAAAACCAGCTCCACCCAAAGGCTACCTCTCATTTACTTGCCAATTTGTCCAATAAAAACAAGCAAGAAAAGAATTTACTAGCGGAATTAACGAAAAGAGAGTTGGATGTTTTAAAAGAAATTGCCAACGGAAAAAGCAATAAAGAAATTGCAGCCTCGTTATTCATCACCGAAAAAACAGTAAAAACCCATGTATCAAACCTTTTGGCGAAACTCGAATTGGCTGACCGGACACAAGCCGCCTTATATGCAGTAAAAAACCAATTAGTAGACTAAAACCCCGTCATAATGAAGAACCAGGCTGACGTGCAGGTAATGTTATCTCGCCGAGTCCTATGCGAGGACCGGAAGCCATCAATCTCAAATCATTGGCAATCTTGGACATGTCCATTATTCATATTTTAAGTGCAGCTGATATATAGAAAAAAGTTACCATTAATAATATCGCCAATGTTACCCATCCTATAAAGGAAAAACATATTTGGAGGTAATTTCATGGCACAATTAAGAGATATCATGACATCAAATGTTCTTACAGTTAACGAAACACAGACCGTACAGGAAGCTGCAGCATTAATGAGCGAATATAATATCGGAGCTATCCCAGTAATCAATAACAGCAGACAAATGGTTGGAATTGTAACGGATCGTGATATTACCCTTCGTACTACAGCACAAGGAGAAGATCCACAAACACCAGTATCTCAAGTCATGACTGCACAGCAGATCGTACAAGGTACACCTGATATGGATGTCCATCAAGCAGCAAATTTGATGGCACAGCAGCAAATTCGCCGATTGCCGGTAATCGAAAATGGACAAATAGTAGGAATGGTTGCTTTAGGTGATCTAGCAGTACAAAATCAATATGCAAACGAGGCAGAACAGGCATTACAAAGTATTTCAACTCCTTCCGCACCTCAACAATAGTAAGGGGTTACCTTTATTGTCATAAAATAATTATTAGCACAGATCAGCCCTTGATCTGTGCTAACATTTTTTTAAGTAAATAAATTAGATGTAGCCGTTAATAACGCTGCACTAACTCCAGATGACAAACCGGCTGCTGAATTTGATGAAAATTATTAGAATCGTTTAATCTCAGTTGATTTAACTGGCACAGCACTTTGCTTAAAATATGAATTGCAGCAAATGTTAAAACAAGGACATAGTGGAAAAAAACGAAGATTTACCTCTTCGTTTTTTTAATTTGTTACTCACCGCTTAAAAGTTTCAAAAGTATATTGAGCCATGATATGTGGTCAAAAAAATTTTTCGTGATCAAAATGTGGTCAAAAGCACTTTTTAGGCATAAAAAAGACCCCCAACCAAATTGGTTGAGAGCCTTTGAAACGCCAAAAATTAACGTTTTGAGAACTGAGGCGCACGACGAGCACCTTTAAGACCGTATTTTTTACGTTCTTTCATACGTGCATCACGAGTTAATAATCCAGCGCGCTTTAATGTTGGACGGAATTCAGGGTCAGCTTGAAGTAATGCGCGAGCAATACCGTGGCGGATTGCGCCAGCTTGACCAGTGTATCCACCGCCGCTTACGTTTACAAGAACATCATAGCTTCCAACTGTTTCAGTAGCTACTAATGGTTGTCTTACAACAACACGTAATGCTTCAAATGGGATATAATCTTCAATTTCACGACTATTTACAATAATTTTACCTGTGCCTGGTACTAAACGTACGCGTGCAACAGAACTTTTACGGCGACCTGTACCGATATATTGAACTTGTGCCAAGTTAATTCCCTCCCTCTTTATTAACCGCGAAGTTCGTAAACTTCAGGTTGTTGTGCTTGGTGCGGATGTTCGCTGCCAGCATATACATGTAATTTTTTAAACATTTGACGGCCAAGAGAATTCTTTGGAAGCATACCTTTAACAGCAAGCTCGATCATTTTCTCAGCATAGTTAGTACGCATTTCTAGAGCAGTTCTTGTTTTTAAACCACCTGGATGCATTGTGTGACGGTAGTAAATCTTGTCAGTTAATTTCTTTCCAGTAAGTTCTACTTTTGAAGCATTAAGAATAATTACATTATCACCAGTGTCAACATGTGGTGTAAAAGTTGGTTTGTTTTTACCACGTAAAATTGATGCTACTTCAGAAGCAAGACGTCCAAGAGTTTTGCCCTCAGCATCAATTACGTACCATTTACGCTCGATAGTGTTGGCATTTGCCATAAACGTTGTACGCATGAGTTTCCCTCCTAATTTAAATCCATAAAAGATTATTGTTTTCGCACTTTCAAAGCAATTAGAGTTCGATTCTGTTCCGGGAATCAACTTCTAATACCCTTGTGCGGTTAAGTTTGTATTCATATATTTTCAATCACGATGAAGACTTTCCGGGGCTTTATCGTGGGATTAAAAACACGCACATCTAATATAATAAAACCTGCAGGTCAATATGTCAAGAAAATGTTACACCAGGTGAAGTTGTTTAGCTCATTTTATTCATAAAAGACTTCCCAAAGATATAAACCATGACCTGGAGCTGTCTTTCCCGATAGCCTCCGGTCTTTATGGGCTAATATTATCGGAATATCCTCAGGGCTGCGTTCACCCGATCCGACCTCTAATAAAGTTCCAACCAAAATACGCACCATATTATACAAAAAGCCATTTCCAACAAAACGGATTGTCAGTGACTCATCCTTACGTGTAAAGTCAATCGATTCAATCGTTCGAACTTTATCAACTACTTCCGTCTTTGCCGCACAAAAACTAGTAAAGTCATGTGTACCAAGGAAAAGTTTACTTGCCTGCTCCATCGCCTGTAAATTTAAACGGTATGGATATTGATAAGCAAATTTCCGCTGAAAGGGATCTCTTTTTTGAGATAAATGAAGAACATAGCGATATTCCTTCCCTTTCGCGTCGAAGCGGGCATGAAAGGACTCGGTGACAGGAACAACCTTTAGAACGGAAATATCTTCAGGCAGCATGGAATTCAATGCTTTCTCCCACTTGTCAGCTGGAATTAGTAGTGGTGAATCAAAATGAATGACTTGTCCTTTTGCGTGAACACCGGCATCCGTTCGACCTGAGCCGACGACTTTCACCATATCACCCTTATGCATTTTTGATAAAACATCTTCTAATACAGACTGTACGGTTCGCTTATTTGGTTGGACCTGGTAGCCGGAAAAGCCCGACCCGTCATAGGAAATAATACATTTATACCTTGCCATGGTTTCGCTCCATTATGAACGTAATAAAAATAGTAGGATCGATAGAAGGACTAATAGCCCCATCTGTAAGGAATCAGCAATTTTCCAGGATAATTCCCGGTATTTTGTTCTTCCTTCCCCGCCTTGATATCCTCTAGCCTCCATCGCGATCGCTAATTCCTCCGCTCGTTTAAAGGAACTGACAAACAATGGGATAAGCAGTGGAATGACGGCTTTGATGCGTTCCTTAAAAGGACCGCTAGCAAACTCAACGCCACGGGCTATTTGCGCCTTCATTATTTTATCCGTTTCCTGCATAAGTGTTGGAATGAACCTTAAGGAAATAGACATCATTAATGCCATTTCGTGAACAGGGAAACGGACCTTTTTTAAAGGATCTAACAGCGTTTCAAGGCCATCGGTAATCTCAATTGGGGTGGTGGTTAACGTCAACAGTGACGTCATTAATATTAAGAAAAAGAATCGTAAGGAAATAAAAATCCCCTGCCTGACCCCTTCCTCATAAATTTTTACAGGACCTAGTTCAAATAAAAGGGTACCCTCTTTTGTGAAAAACAGTTGCAGCACTAAGGTAAAAAGAACGAGCCAGATGACTGGTTTAAGACCGCCATATAAAAAGCGAACCGGGACCCGCGACAATCCAAGCATTAAAAAAGTATAGATTCCAATAAGTGCATAGGTTACGACATTGTTTGCTAAAAAAATAACACAAACAAAAAGAAAGATGATCATTAATTTTGAACGAGGGTCCATTTTATGAATAATAGAATCTGACGGGACATAGCGTCCAAAAATCATTTTTTCCATCATGAGTGAACACCTCTACTTATTACCTTAGTAACAGCAGTAGACAACTCATCAATGGTTAGAAAAATTTTCTCTAATTTCATGCCAAGTTTCTCCTCAAGCTTAAGTTGAAACCGAACCACTTCAGGAACATCAAGTCCCATTTCAACCAGCTCAGTCGGCGCAGAGAATATCTCCTCTGGTGTTCCTTTTTTGACAACCTTCCCTTGCTGCATAATCACAATTTGGTCTGCGTATCTAGCAGCATCCTCCATACTATGTGTAACAAGAATGGTAGAGAGCTTTCTTTCCTTATGGAGAGAAAAGAACATATCCATAACTTCTTTTCGGCCTCTTGGGTCTAATCCAGCAGTAGGCTCGTCCAGGACAATAACATCGGGCTCCATTGCAAGTACTCCTGCAATTGCGACGCGGCGCATTTGTCCACCAGAGAGGTCAAACGGTGATTTATTTAGTATATCTTCCTCTAGACCCACTTGTTTTAAAGCAACCCGTGCCCTTTCCTTTGCTGCTGTTTCAGAAACCCCAAAATTCAACGGCCCAAAAATAATATCTTTTTCCACCGTCTCTTCAAATAATTGGTGTTCAGGAAATTGAAAGACGATGCCAACTTTTTGCCGGACTTTTTTTAAGTTCTTATTTTTTTGCAAAGCTTTAATTTCATGTTCACCAATTGCTACTGTTCCTTTTGTTGGTTGAAGGAGAGCGTTTAAATGCTGCAGGACTGTTGATTTCCCTGAACCGGTATGACCAATAATCGCCATATACACACCTGAAGGAATATCAATAGACACATCCTCAATGGCCAGTCGTTCAAAAGGAGTATTGACTTGATAACGATAATCTACATTGTTGAGCGAGATGTCCATAACTCTTTCACCAACTCTTCTTCCGATAAATAGTGCCTAGATAGATCGATTCCATGATTCCTTAATGCTTTCGTCATTTTCACTGAAAAAGGAATATCTAACCCTAACTGAACCAATTGTTCATCCATAGAGAAAATCTCTTCAGGTGTACCCTCCCGGAAGACCTCCCCTTTGTTCATGACGATGATTCGATCCGCCTTAGCCGCCTCTTCTAAATCATGTGTAATCGAGATAACGGTCAATGATTTCTCTTCTTTTAATAATCGGACGGTCTCTAATACCTCTTCGCGTCCTCTTGGATCAAGCATGGAAGTTGCCTCATCAAGTATGATGATCGATGGCCGTAAAGCTAGCACACCAGCTATTGCCACACGTTGCTTTTGTCCGCCTGATAGATGGTGGGGCTCTTGATATAGAAACTTATCCATCTTAACTCTCTTTAACGAATCCGCGACTCTTTGAACCATTTCGTCTCTAGGAATGCCGTTATTTTCTAGACCAAAAGCCACATCATCCTGTACTGTCGTTCCAACAAACTGATTGTCAGGGTTTTGAAAGACCATCCCTAATTTTTTACGGATATCCCAAATTGACTCTTCATCCAACTTTATACCGCAAACTGTAATCTCACCAGTTTGTGGAAATTGCAGCCCATTTAGGAGTTTTGCCATCGTGGATTTGCCTGACCCATTATGACCGACAATCGCAAGCCATTCCCCCTCATATATATCAAAAGAGACATTATTTAGTGCATAACGATCTTGTGCGTCATATTGAAAAGATACTCCATTAAGAGATACAATTGAATTTTTCACAGATAATTCCTCCTCTCAGCTAAACTATTCTCCGCTCATTATTTCTTTTACATATAAAAAAAAGCCTGCACCTCGTCCCTATGCAGTTTCTCTGTAAACTGCAGTTTAAGGAATTTCTATAAAAGAAATGAGAGGAGGTGCATGAGCTAGACGAGACGTATTTAATTCAATCTGCACAACAATAGCGCGAGATGATAAAAGATACAAGAAATCAAGTCACATAAAAAGTTACAAGATATCAAGTAGGACTTTTAGATTTTCTCCAATGAATTGGAGTTACGCTCATCGTAACACTCTTTTTGGCTTGGGTCATCTTGATATAAGATTCACTTACAGAAAAAGGGCAAAGAACAAGTTTGTTTGTAAACTGTCCAGCGCCCTTGTTGTCTGTTAAAGATATATTAAACTAACTCGATAATAACCATTGGTGCACCGTCACCGCGGCGTGGTCCAAGTTTCATAATACGAGTGTATCCACCTTGACGCTCTTGATAACGCGGAGCGATATCAGCGAAAAGTTTTTGTACTGCACTTGTATTATTTTCAGCATCAGCAACTTCGTTACGAACATATGAAGCAGCTTGACGACGAGCGTGTAAATCACCACGTTTACCTAAAGTGATCATTTTTTCAACAGTCACACGAATTTCCTTCGCACGAGTTTCTGTTGTTTCAATGCGCTCATTGATAATTAAATCTGTAGTTAAATCACGTAGCATAGCTTTACGCTGTGCACTTGTGCGTCCTAACTTTCTGTATGCCATGAAGGGTTCCCTCCTTTGTTGAAGTCATTAAACGGATTAACGCATGTGTATTACGATATACAAATCAGTCGTCTTTACGCAAGCCTAATCCAAGCTCTTCTAGTTTTGCCTTCACTTCTTCAAGTGATTTACGGCCTAAGTTACGAACTTTCATCATATCTTCTTCAGTCTTATTCGCTAATTCCTGAACAGTGTTGATTCCAGCACGCTTTAAGCAATTATAAGAACGAACAGAAAGATCTAGTTCTTCAATAGTCATTTCAAGGACTTTTTCTTTTTGGTCTTCTTCTTTTTCAATCATGATTTCAGCATTTTGAGCTTCATCAGTTAAACCAACGAAGATATTCAAATGCTCGGTCAAAATTTTGGATCCAAGAGCGATCGCTTCTTTTGGCCCAGTGCTTCCATCTGTCCAAACATCAAGTGTGAGCTTGTCGAAATTAGACATTTGACCAACACGTGTGTTTTCTACTTGAAATTGTACGCGAGAAACTGGCGTGAAAATAGAATCAATTGGAATAACACCTATCGGTTGATCTTCTCTTTTGTTTTGAACAGCCGGTGTATATCCACGTCCACGTCTAGCAGACAAACGCATGCGAAGATGACCATTTGCAGCTAATGTTGCAATATGAAGCTCAGGATTTAAAACCTCAACATCACTATCATGAGTAATATTGCCAGCTAAAACTGGACCCTCACCTTGTACATCAAACTCAAGCGTCTTCTCTTCATCAGAGTAGATTTTTAAAGCTAATTTTTTAATGTTTAAAATGATGGATGTTACATCCTCTACGACGCCTTCAATTGTTGAGAACTCATGAAGTACCCCATCGATTTGAATCGATGTAACCGCGGCACCTGGGAGTGAAGATAATAGGATACGACGTAAGGAGTTACCCAAAGTGGTACCATATCCACGCTCAAGTGGCTCTACGATGAATTTGCCATACTTAGCATCATCGTTGATCTCAATCGTTTCGATTTTTGGTTTTTCTATTTCGATCATCAAATAACCCTCCTTCAAAACGTCGAAACTCTAAATCAGCATATTTGCTAATTAAAAGTCCCCATGTATACGTTCCCGTTTTGTGCACAACAACTGGAATAAATCTTCTGTAAGAGTGCAAAAAATTAGTATCATATCCCATTATAGACGCATGATACAAAATCTATACAGAAAAATTAAACACGACGACGTTTTGGTGGACGGCATCCATTATGAGGAACAGGTGTAACGTCTTTAATTGCAGTTACTTCTAGACCAGCAGCTTGAAGAGCACGGATTGCAGCTTCACGTCCTGCACCAGGTCCTTTAACAGTAACTTCTAAAGTTTTCATACCATGTTCAATGGAAGTCTTAGCTGCTGTTTCAGCCGCCATTTGTGCAGCAAATGGTGTAGATTTACGAGAACCTCTAAATCCAAGAGCACCAGCACTTGACCATGAAATTGCATTACCATGTACATCAGTAATTGTTACAATCGTATTGTTAAATGTTGAACGGATATGAGCGATACCAGCTTCAATATTCTTTTTAACACGACGTTTACGTGTATTCGTTTTACGTGCCATTTAAATTAACCTCCTTTACCGATTACTTCTTCTTGTTCGCTACAGTCTTACGAGGACCTTTGCGTGTACGAGCGTTGTTTTTCGTATTTTGTCCACGAACTGGTAAACCACGACGATGACGTAATCCGCGGTAGCAGCCGATTTCCATTAAACGCTTAATGTTAAGAGAAATTTCACGGCGAAGGTCACCTTCAACTTTTAATTTGTCGATGATGTCACGGATTTTGTTTAATTCGTCTTCTGTTAAATCACGTACACGTGTATCTACAGAAACACCAGCTTCTGCTAGTACTTTTTGTGCAGTATTTTTACCAATTCCATAAATGTAAGTTAAAGAGATAACTACACGTTTTTCACGTGGAATATCTACACCAGCAATACGTGCCATAGAAAATGCGCACCTCCTTCAAAATTAACCTTGTTTTTGTTTATGTTTAGGGTTTTCACAGATAACCATAACTTTTCCGCGTCTACGGATAACTTTACATTTTTCGCAGATCGGTTTAACAGATGGTCTTACTTTCATTATTATCCTAACCTCCTTAGTAGTACGGAGTGCAAGCATTATTTAAAGCGGTAAGTAATTCTTCCGCGTGTTAAGTCATATGGAGAAAGCTCAACAGTCACTTTGTCACCCGGAAGGATCCGAATGAAATGCATTCGTATTTTACCAGAAACATGCGCTAGCACGGTATGACCGTTTTCTAATTCTACCTTAAACATTGCATTTGGCAATGTTTCAATGACTTTACCTTCAATTTCAATTACATCATCCTTGGCCATCGATCTCGTCTCCCTTCTATTTTCAGGATTGCGTTTATTCAAACTAGGTAGAGCAAGCAAAGCTATTCGCTCGTATGTCGTCCTGCAACCTTTCAATTCTAACATATTGAGCAGCATTCTGTCCTCAGTAAATATTACAAATTACCTAAAAACGGATCAGAATTGATAACAACTATTGAAATCCACACAAAACTTATAATTTGGTTAGGATTTCAAATCCTGCATCAGTGATCGCAACCGTATGCTCGAAATGCGCACAACGCCTGCCGTCAACAGTTACAACTGTCCAATTGTCAGTCAATGTTCTCACATATCGGCTTCCGGCATTTACCATCGGTTCAATAGCAAGTACCATTCCAGGCATAAGACGCGGACCATTGTTTGGTGGACCAAAATGTGGAATATGAGGTTCCTCATGTAAGTCTTGCCCTACTCCGTGTCCTACATACTCGCGTACAATAGAAAAGCCATTTGCTTCCACATACGTTTGAATCGCATGGGAGATGTTCGAGAGTCGCTCGCCCGGTTTTGCTTCGTTTATGCCTAGATAAAGAGATTCCTCTGTTACCTTCAGCAAATGCTGGGAATTATCATCAATCTCTCCTACAGCATAGGTCCAAGCTGAATCACCATGATAACCTTCATACTTAGCACCGATATCGATGCTAATAATGTCTCCTTCATTGAGAACACGATTACCAGGAATTCCATGAACAAGTTCTTCGTTCACACTTGTACAAATGCTGCCGCGAAAACCATTATACCCTTTAAACGAAGGAAATGCATCTTGTGAGAGAATAAATTCTTCAGCAATCATGTCTAATTCCTTTGTGGTAATCCCAGGAGCTACATGTTTTTGTAACTCTTGGTGGGTAAGGGCCACAATCCGCCCGGCCGCGCGCATGATTTCAATTTCCCTAGGGGTTTTGCAAATGATCATTATAAGCCCCCAAGTAATTGCTCGATATCAGCGAATACCTTGTTAATATCCTGCTGACCATCAATCGTGCGAAGATAACCTTTTGTTTCATAAAAAGTTAATAATGGTTCTTGTTGTTTGATATTTACGTCTAAACGATTTTGAACAGTTTCTACATTATCATCCGCTCTTTGGTATAACTCACCGCCGCAACGATCGCATACGTCCTCTTGTTTTGGAGGATTAAAAACTAAATGATACGTAGAACCACATTCTTTACAAATACGACGCCCTGTCAAACGTTCCATTAATAAATCCTTATCCACATTAATATTAATTACATAGTTAATTTTTTTATTTAAATCAACTAAAAGATTTTCCAACGCCTCTGCTTGAGGTACAGTTCTAGGAAAGCCATCTAAAAGGAATCCTTTTTGACAATCTTCCTTGCTTAATCGTTCACGAACAATTCCGATTGTTACTTCATCAGGAACAAGTTCGCCCTTATCCATGAATGATTTCGCTTGTAAACCTAGTTCTGTTCCTTCTTTCATCGCTGCACGGAACATATCTCCAGTAGAGATATGAGGGATGCCGTAATTTTCGACGATTCTTTCAGCTTGAGTACCTTTTCCGGCACCTGGAAGCCCCATTAATACTAAATTCACACGTGTTCCCCCCTCGTGCTATAAATTGGTTTTAGGGAGCAGTGGCCCCCAAAACCTTTACTTTATAAACCCTTTATAGTGACGTTTAACTAATTGTGCTTCAAGTTGTTTCATCGTATCTAATGCTACACCGACAACGATTAGCAAACTTGTTCCACCAATTTGAGCCGATTGCGGCAGATTGGCTAAATTAATAAATAACATAGGCAATACAGCAATCACTGCTAGGAAGAGTGCACCAACGAAAGTTAAACGATATAAGACGCGTGTTAAGTATTCTTGCGTACTCTTTCCTGGACGGATCCCTGGAATATAGCCGCTTTGCTTTTGCAAGTTTTCCGCTGCTTGTTCAGGGTTAACTTGGATAAATGCATAGAAATAAGTAAACGCGATAATTAACGCAGCATATAACGTCATCCCGATTGGATGAGAATAATCAAATACTTTTGTAATCCAAAGTGTTACATCATTAGTTGGGAAAAATGATGCGACCGTTCTTGGTGTTACAATGAATGAAACCGCAAAGATTACAGGAATTACACCCGCCGCATTAACTTTTAATGGCATGTGGGTGGATTGTCCTCCAACAGGATTACGTCCAGCAACCACACGTTTAGCATATTGAATAGGTATCTTACGATTTGCTTGTTGGATAAAAATAACTCCAACTACAATTGCCACAACAGCAAGTGCTATTAAAACTACAGTAACAATACGTAAGAATAATGCCTCTCCTGCATTCTCAAATTGCTGTACATAAATTTGATTAATAGTTGATGGCATTCCAGCAACGATACCGGCAAAGATGATAATGGAAATTCCATTACCAACACCTTTTTCAGTAATTTGCTCCCCTAACCACATTAAAAATGCTGTACCTGCAGTTAAGACAACTGCAATAAGAAGATACGTAGCAATTCCAGGATTTTCAATCAATTGACCGCTGGCTAAATTATTAAAGCCATAGGACATACCTAATGCTTGGATAAAACCAAGCACTATTGTGAAATATCGGGTGATTTGAGCAATCTTACGACGACCTGATTCCCCTTGCTTAGACCATTCCGTAAATTTAGGAACAACATCCATTTGCAGGAGCTGTATAATGATCGAAGCAGTAATATATGGCATAATCCCCATTGCAAAGATGGAGAATTGTTTTAAAGCTCCACCGCCAAAAGTATTTAAAATACCGAAAACACTAAGCTTATCTTGATTTGCAAGTACATCTGCATTTACATTGGGTACTGGGATAAATGTACCTAATCGAAATACGACTAACATTAAAAGGGTGAATATGATCTTCTGTCTTATCTCACCCACGCGCATAAAATTGGAGATTGTCTGGAACATTAGATCACCTCAGTGTTTCCACCAGCAGCTTCGATCGCTTCCTTAGCAGCAGAGGAGAATTTGTGAGCTTTGACAGTCAACTTTTTCTCTACGTTCCCTTTTGCAAGAATTTTGATTCCTGCTTTTTCGTTACTTACTACACCTGATTCGATAAGAAGTTCTGGAGTAACTTCTGTACCTTCAGCAAAGCGGTTTAAAGCATCAAGATTTACAACTGCATATTCCTTACGGCTGAAGTTTGTAAATCCGCGTTTTGGTAAACGACGGTATAAAGGTGTTTGACCACCTTCAAAACCTAGACGTACACCGCCACCCGAACGAGCGTTTTGACCTTTATGACCTTTACCGGCAGTTTTTCCTTGACCAGAACCGATACCGCGTCCTAGACGCTTACGATCTTTACGAGAACCCTCAGCAGGTTTTAGTTCATGAAGTTTCATATTGGCACCTCCTTATGAAAGAAAACAATAAATTATTGTTCTTTAACTGTTACAAGGTGAGCAACTTTGGTAATCATACCGCGAATAGCAGCGTTATCTTGATGCTCAACCGTTTGATTCAATTTACGTAATCCTAAAGCTTTAACTGTTTCACGTTGATCGCCAGGACGGCCAATTACGCTGCGAGTGAGGGTAACTAATAGTTTATTCGCCATTTTATTTCCCCCCGTATCCTAACAGTTCTTCTACTGATTTACCACGTAGTTTAGCTACGTCTTCAGCACGTTTTAATTGTTTTAAACCATCAATTGTTGCACGAACCATGTTAATAGGAGTATTTGTTCCTAATGACTTAGAAAGGATATCAGCTACTCCGCCTAACTCTAGTACAGCACGAACTGGTCCACCAGCGATAACTCCTGTACCTTCTGAAGCAGGTTTTAGAAGAATTTCACCAGCACCAAAACGTCCGATTACTTGGTGAGGAATGGTTGTTCCAACCATAGCTACTTCTATTAAGTTTTTCTTTGCATCTTCGATGGCTTTACGAATAGCATCAGGTACTTCTTGAGCTTTACCAGTACCGAAACCAACGTGACCGTTTTTGTCGCCTACAACAACAAGGGCTGTGAAGCGGAAACGACGTCCACCTTTAACAACTTTCGCAACACGGTTAACCGTGACTACGCGTTCTTCTAGTTCAAGTTTGTTTGGATCAATACGACGCATCTTTTTGTGTCCCTCCTTTGTCTTTTAGAATTGTAAGCCGTTTTCACGGGCAGCATCAGCTAATACTTGAATACGTCCATGGTATAGGTATCCGCCACGATCAAAGACAATAGAAGTGATACCTTTTTCTACCGCACGTTTAGCAACTAACTCACCGATCATTTTAGCAGCTTCAACATTATTAGTTGATTCTAAAGTAAAGTCTTTATCTAAAGTAGAAGCACTTGCTAAAGTTACTCCATTAATGTCATCAATTATTTGAGCATAAATATGTTTGTTAGAACGAAACACATTTAGACGTGGACGAGCTGAAGTTCCGCTAAGTTTCGCACGAACACGAGCATGTCTTTTCTTGCGAGTAGCGTTTTTATCAAGCTTCGTAATCATTTACGTCACTCCTTTCGTTTACCTATGAGGCATTACTTACCAGTTTTACCTTCTTTACGACGAACAAATTCACCTTCGTAACGAATTCCTTTACCTTTATAAGGCTCAGGAGGACGAACTCCGCGAATATTCGCTGCTAATGCACCAACACGTTCTTTGTCAGTACCTTTGATAACGATTTTTGTATTAGCAGGCACCTCGATTTCAAGGCCCTCTTCAGGTTCGATCTCAACTGGATGAGAGTATCCAACGTTTAATACAAGCTTGGTACCTTGCTTTTGAGCACGATAACCAACCCCGATTAACTCTAAGCCTCTAGTGAAGCCAGTGGATACACCTTCAATCATGTTCGCAAGCACGGCACGAGTAGTTCCGTGTAATGCGCGGTGTTCTTTTACATCAGAAGGACGAGTGATTGTTACAAGATTCTCTTCCACGTTGATAGTAATATCAGGATGGAAAGTACGAGTAAGTTCACCTTTAGGTCCTTTAACTGTAGCAGTACTATTATTTAAAGTAACTGTAACTCCTGCTGGAATAACAATTGGTTTTTTTCCTACGCGAGACATTTAGTGCACCTCCATTCATTCAAAAGCTCAATTACCAAACGTAAGCTAATACTTCTCCGCCGACTTGTTTTGCACGAGCTTCTTTATCTGTAATAACACCTTGTGATGTTGATACTAATGCGATACCAAGACCGTTAAGAACGCGTGGTACCTCAGTTGATTTTGCGTAAACTCTAAGTCCAGGCTTGCTTATGCGCTTAAGACCAGTAATAACACGTTCATTACTAGCACCGTATTTTAGGAAGATACGGATGATACCTTGTTTGTTGTCTTCGATAAATTCGACGTCACGTACGAAACCTTCGCGCTTTAAAATTTCAGCAATTTCTTTTTTCATATTAGAAGCAGGCACTTCTAACTTTTCGTGACGCACCATATTCGCATTACGAATGCGAGTAAGCATATCAGCAATTGGATCTGTCATGACCATTATTTTTACCTCCTTCCCAGACTTGGGTTTTACCAGCTAGCTTTTTTAACACCAGGAATTTGTCCTTTGTACGCTAATTCGCGGAAACAAATACGACAAAGCTTAAATTTACGGTATACAGAGTGTGGACGGCCACAACGTTCGCAGCGTGTATACTCTTGTACTGCATATTTAGGCGTGCGCTTTTGTTTCGCAATCATTGACTTTTTAGCCACGTTTTCGCCTCCATTATTTAACGATTACTTTTGGAATGGCATTCCAAATTGAGTTAAAAGTTCACGAGATTCTTCATCAGTTTTAGCAGTCGTTACGATAACGATATCCATACCACGAACCTTGCTTACTTTATCGTAATCAATTTCAGGGAAAATTAATTGTTCTTTAATTCCCAATGTATAGTTACCGCGACCGTCGAATGCTTTTTTAGAAATACCACGGAAGTCACGTACACGAGGTAAAGAAACAGAAACTAATTTATCCAAGAATTCGTACATGCGCTCACCGCGAAGTGTAACTTTTGCACCGATTGGCATACCTTCACGAAGGCGGAAGCCAGCGATAGATTTTTTCGCACGTGTCACGACTGGTTTTTGACCTGTGATCGTTGAAAGTTCTTCAACTGCATTATCAAGTGCCTTTGCATTTGCAACTGCGTCACCAACGCCCATATTCACGACGATTTTATCAAGTTTAGGAACTTCCATAACTGATTTATAGTTGAACTTGCTCATAAGAGCAGGAGTAACTTCTTTAACAAATTTTTCTTTTAGGCGGTTCACTTATTGTACCTCCCTTCTTAATTTTGAACTATTTATCTAAAATTTCACCGGATTTTGCTACGCGTACTTTTTTGCCATCTACCGTAGTGGAACCTACACGAGTCGGGTTACCAGACTTAGGATCGATAGGCATTACGTTCGATACATGAATTGGAGCCTCAAAGCTGATGATACCGCCTTGTGGATTCACTTGAGAAGGTTTTGAGTGTTTCTTTGCAATGTTCACACCTTCTACTAGTACACGGCTATCTTTAGGATAAGCAGCAAGGACTACTCCTGTTTTGCCTTTATCCTTTCCAGAGATGACTCTTACGTTGTCACCTTTTTTCACATGCATCATTAAGCACCTCCTTAAAGGCATTTGAATTTAAATTATAGTACTTCTGGAGCTAGAGAAACGATTTTCATAAAGTTGTTGTCGCGAAGTTCACGGGCAACTGGTCCGAAGATACGAGTACCGCGTGGGCTCTTATCATCTTTGATAATTACACATGCGTTTTCATCAAAACGAATGTATGAACCGTCAGGTCGACGAGCACCGCTCTTTGTACGAACAATAACTGCTTTAACAACGTCACCTTTTTTAACAACGCCACCTGGTGTTGCTTGTTTTACTGTACAGACGATAACATCACCAATACCAGCAAACTTGCGACCTGAACCACCAAGAACTTTAATCGTTAGTACCTCACGAGCACCAGAGTTGTCAGCAACTTTTAAACGTGATTCTTGTTGAATCATGTGTGTAACCTCCCTTCGGAATGAAGCTTAATCCGAACAATTAAATAATAACTGCTTTTTCTACAACTTCAACTAAACGGAAACGCTTAGTAGCTGAAAGCGGACGAGTTTCCATGATACGTACTACATCGCCGATTTTTGCTTCGTTTTGCTCATCATGAGCTTTATACTTTTTAGAGTACTTAACGCGTTTACCATATAAAGGATGCTTTTTTTGTGTTTCAACAAGAACCGTTACTGTTTTATCCATCTTGTCAGAAACAACGCGTCCTGTGTAAACTTTACGTTGGTTACGTTCACTCATTGTGTGAACCTCCCTTCAATAATCACTTGTTAACGCTGATTTCTCTTTCACGAACAACTGTTTTCATACGAGCAATCGCTTTGCGTACTTCACGAATGCGAGCAGTGTTTTCAAGTTGTCCTGTCGCCAATTGAAAGCGAAGGTTGAAAAGTTCTTCTTTTAAAGATTTTACTTTTTGTTCAATTTCAGCAGTGGTTAGGTCACGAAGTTCATTAGCTTTCATTTGATTCACCACCAATTTCTTCTCGTTTAACAAACTTACACTTAACAGGAAGTTTGTGCATTGCAAGTCGAAGTGCTTCACGAGCGATCTCTTCAGAAACGCCAGCAATTTCGAACATGATTTTTCCAGGCTTAACAACAGCTACCCAGCCTTCAGGTGCACCTTTACCGGAACCCATCCGTACTTCTAGAGGTTTAGCAGTGTAAGGCTTGTGTGGGAAGATTTTAATCCAAACTTTACCGCCACGTTTCATGTAACGTGTCATCGCAATACGTGCTGCTTCGATTTGGCGATTCGTGATCCATGAAGCTTCTAATGCTTGTAGGCCGAATTCACCGAATGTTACTTCAGTACCGCCTTTTGCGTTACCACGCATGTTACCACGGTGTTGACGGCGATATTTTACGCGTTTTGGCAATAACATGATTATTTGCCTCCTTCCGCATTTTTCTTCTTAGTAGGAAGGACTTCTCCCTTATAGATCCATACTTTTACGCCTAGCTTACCATAAGTAGTATCGGCTTCTGCAGTAGCATAGTCGATATCTGCACGAAGTGTATGAAGTGGAACAGTTCCTTCGCTGTAATGTTCAGCACGAGCGATATCTGCACCGCCAAGACGACCAGATACTTGTGTTTTAATACCTTTCGAACCAGCACGCATAGCACGTTGAATAGCTTGCTTTTGTGCACGACGGAAAGATACACGGTTTTCTAATTGACGAGCAATATTTTCAGCAACAAGTTTCGCATCAAGGTCAGCTCTCTTGATTTCAAGGATATTGATGTGAACACGTTTGCCAGTTAATTGATTTAGTGCTTTACGAAGTGCTTCAACTTCCGTACCGCCTTTACCAATAACCATACCAGGCTTAGCTGTATGCACTGTTACGTTTACACGGTTTGCAGCACGTTCGATTTCTACTTTGGAAACAGAAGCATCTTTTAAACGCTTCGTGATGTATTCACGAATTTTAAGGTCTTCGTGTAAAAGAGTAGCGAAGTCTTTGCCTGCGTACCATTTAGATTCCCAATCACGGATGATTCCAATACGCAAACCGACAGGATTTACTTTTTGACCCACAGCTTATCCCTCCTTCTTTTCTGATAATACGATTGTGATGTGGCTAGTGCGCTTTAAGATCTGGCTTGCACGGCCCATTGCGCGAGGACGGAAACGTTTCAACGTTGGTCCTTCGTCAACAAATGCTTGTGCAACAACTAGGTTGTTAACGTCCATCTCATAGTTGTGCTCAGCGTTTGCCATAGCTGATTTTAATACTTTTTCAACAATTGGAGAAGCAGCCTTAGGTGTGAGATTTAAAATCGCCACAGCTTCACCAATTTGCTTTCCTCGAATTAAATCTACGACTAAACGTGCTTTACGAGGAGCAATACGAACTGTTCTTGCAACAGCTTTAGCTTGCATTTGGATGCCCTCCTCTCTTAACGTCTTGTTTTCTTGTCATCATTACCATGGCCCTTGTAAGCACGAGTTGGAGCAAATTCTCCAAGCTTGTGTCCTACCATGTCTTCAGTAACATATACAGGCACGTGTTTGCGACCATCATATACAGCGATAGTGTGGCCAATAAATTGTGGGAAGATTGTAGAACGGCGTGACCAAGTTTTAATAACTTGTTTGCTTTCAGTCTCGTTCAACTTTTCTACCTTAACCATTAAATGATCATCAACAAATGGTCCTTTTTTTAAGCTGCGACCCATGAAGGAACCTCCCTTCGTGACTGTTCTACGGTTCTTTCTTTGAACCGTAGGATAATCACGTTATTTTTTACGACGACGTACGATAAACTTATCTGATTTGTTTTTCTTTTTACGAGTTTTGTAACCAAGAGTTGGTTTACCCCATGGAGACATTGGTGACTTACGTCCGATTGGTGAACGTCCTTCACCACCACCGTGTGGGTGATCGTTAGGGTTCATAACAGATCCACGTACAGTTGGGCGCTTGCCTAACCAACGATTACGTCCTGCTTTACCAATGTTAATTAATTCGTGTTGTTCGTTACCTACTTGACCGATTGTTGCACGGCATTCAGCAAGAATCATACGAACTTCACCAGAATTTAAACGTACTAGTACGTATTTTCCTTCTTTACCAAGTACTTGTGCGCTTGTTCCAGCAGAACGAACTAACTGGCCGCCTTTTCCTGGTTTTAACTCGATGTTGTGTACTACTGTACCAACAGGAATGTTTGTTAGTGGAAGTGCGTTACCCACTTTAATATCAGCCTCAGGGCCAGACATTACTTCCAATCCAACTACTAGGTTTTTAGGAGCTAAGATATAACGCTTTTCTCCATCCACATAGTTGATTAACGCGATATTTGCAGAACGGTTTGGATCGTATTCGATCGTAGCAACGCGTCCAGGTATGCCATCTTTGTTACGTTTAAAGTCAATTAAACGGTATTGACGTTTATGACCGCCACCTTGATGACGAACAGTTAACTTACCTTGGTTATTACGGCCGCCTTTTCTCTTTACAGGTGCTAATAGAGATTTTTCTGGAGTGCTAGTTGTGATTTCTGCGAAATCAGAAGTAGTCATTCCGCGACGACCATTGGAGGTAGGTTTGTACTTTTTAATCGCCATTTTTTTTCCCTCCTCTTCTTGATAGGTTCTTATGCTTCAAAGAATTCGATTTCTTTGCTATCAGTAGTTAATTTTACAATTGCTTTACGACGTTTATTTGTGTAACCACCGAATTTTCCCATACGCTTAAATTTACCTTTGTAGTTCATGATGTTTACTTTCTCAACATCAACGCTAAAGATTTCTTCGATTGCATCTTTAACTTGTGTTTTGTTAGCTCTCACATCAACTTCAAATGTATATTTCTTTTCAGCCATTAGGTCAGTAGTACGTTCAGTGATAACGGGGCGCTTAATGATATCGCGTGCATCCATTATGCAAGCACCTCCTCTACTTTTTCAACCGCTGCTTTAGTCATGATTAACTTCTCATGATTAACAACATCTAATACGTTAATTCCATCTGCTGTTACTACTGTGATACCAGGAATGTTACGAGCAGAAAGTGCTACATTTTCATCAAGGTCAGCTGTAACGATTAATGCTTTTTTCTCAACAGAAAGACCGTTTAATACTGTTTTGAAATCTTTCGTTTTCGGAGTATCGATAGCTAAGATATCTAACACTAAAATGTTTTCTTCTAACACTTTAGAAGAAAGCGCAGATTTGATTGCTAAACGACGAACCTTTTTCGGTAATTTATAGCTGTAGCTGCGTGGTGTTGGACCGAATACAGTACCACCTCCGCGCCATTGTGGAGAACGGATTGACCCTTGACGAGCGCGTCCAGTTCCTTTTTGACGCCATGGCTTACGACCACCGCCGCGTACTTCAGAACGAATTTTAGTTTTATGAGTTCCTTGACGTAATGAAGCTCTTTGCATAACAATTGCTTCAAATAATACGTGCTGGTTAGGCTCAATACCAAATACAGAATCATTAAGTTCGATATCACCAACTTGTGATCCAGTTTGGTTTAATAATGCTACTTTAGGCATTCCTTTGTTCCTCCTTTCTTAAAAAGTGACTATGCTTTAATCGCACCTTTAATTTTTAATAAAGCTTTTTTAGCGCCAGGTACATTACCTTTGATTAAAAGTAAGTTACGCTCTGTATCAACCTTTACGATTTCAAGATTTTGTACAGTGATTTGTTCTCCACCCATACGGCCAGGTAATAATTTACCTTTGAATACGCGGTTTGGAGCAACTGGTCCCATTGAACCAGGACGACGGTGGTAACGTGAACCGTGAGCCATTGGGCCGCGTGATTGTCCGTGGCGCTTAATTACACCTTGGAAACCTTTACCCTTTGAGATTCCTGTTACATCTACGATATCGCCAGCAGCGAAAATATCAACCTTGACTTCTTGACCAACTTCATAGCTTGCTAAGTCATCTCCGCGGAATTCGCGAACGAAGCGCTTAGGAGCAGTGTTTGCTTTAGCAACATGGCCTTTTTCTGGTTTGTTAGCTAACTTTTCACGTTTATCTTCAAAACCAACTTGAACTGCAACATATCCATCGCTGTCAACTGATTTCTTTTGAAGAACTACGTTTGGAGCTACCTCAACTACAGTTACTGGAATTAAGTTACCGTTACTAGCAAATACTTGAGTCATACCAATCTTTCTTCCTAAGATTCCTTTGGTCATTTAAGTCACACCTCCTAGATTATTTATCATTTATTTTGATTAAAGTTTAATTTCGATATCAACACCAGATGGTAAATCTAAACGCATTAACGCATCAACTGTTTGTGGAGTTGGGTTAACGATGTCGATTAGACGCTTATGTGTCCGTTGTTCGAATTGCTCACGTGAATCTTTGTACTTATGAACCGCACGCAGAATCGTGTAAATAGTTTTTTCAGTCGGTAGCGGAATTGGACCAGATACAGCCGCACCAGAACGTTTTGCTGTTTCAACGATTTTTTCTGCAGATTGATCAAGGATTCTGTGATCATACGCTTTTAAACGGATACGAATTTTTTGTTTTGCCATTATTTTCCCTCCTTTATTCGCCTATTTTCTAAATAGACATTCTCAGTGAAAATTTCCCTCACACACTCGCCATGGCAAAGCGGCCGGGTGTGTCAGCAACCTTCCACATCATCGCAGTCAAAGACCAACATTGTCTATTATACATAAAACATAAAACAAACGCAACACTTATTACGATTTTTTTTTATGCTTCTGTTTCGAACACTTTTCCTATTATAGCGGCTGATATACACTTTATCAACTATTATTATCAATCTCCAGAAATATCCTAATTAGAAAAGCGGAAGCGACCGTTTAGCGGCGTATGGACTGGAGCGCTTCGACTGAGATAAAGGAAACACGAAGTGCGTTAGCGATTCGATGTTGACTTATCGTAGGGAGAAGAGCGAAGTCCACTAGCCGCTGGGAGCTGAAGCTAGACAATTAAGAAAGTTCATATATTTATATAGAAGAAACTCGATCTAAAACCCTTTTTAAAACAACAAAAAAAGCAGATGGATCGTCATCCATCTGCTCTTTATATGTTTAATAATTATCCACTCAGCACCAAAGGAGCTGCAGTTTCTAATTACTCAGTGATTGTAGTGATTGAACCTGAACCTACTGTACGTCCACCTTCACGAATAGAGAACTTAGTTCCTTCTTCGATAGCGATTGGAGCGATAAGTTCAACAGTCATTTCGATGTGGTCGCCAGGCATAACCATTTCAGTACCTTCTGGAAGCATACAGATACCTGTAATATCAGAAGTACGGAAATAGAATTGTGGACGGTAGTTTGAGAAGAATGGAGTGTGACGTCCACCTTCTTCTTTTGATAATACATAAACTTGTGCTTTGAACTTTGTGTGTGGAGTGATTGACTTTGGTTTAGCCAATACTTGACCACGTTCGATATCTTCACGTGCTACACCACGAAGAAGGGCACCGATGTTGTCACCAGCTTCAGCGAAATCAAGAAGCTTACGGAACATTTCTACACCTGTTACAGTAGTAGATTTTGGCTCTTCAGTGAAACCTACGATTTCAACTACATCCCCAACTTTAACTACTCCACGCTCAACACGTCCAGTAGCAACTGTTCCACGACCAGTGATTGAGAATACATCCTCAACTGGCATCATGAAAGGTTTGTCAGTGTCACGAGTTGGTGTTGGAATCCACTCATCAACCGCAGTCATAAGTTCATTGATTTTTTCTTCCCACGCAGCTTCGCCTTCTAATGCTTTAAGTGCAGAACCTTTGATAACTGGAGTGTCATCGCCAGGGAAGTCGTATTCTGATAATAGATCACGAATTTCCATTTCTACTAATTCAAGAAGCTCTTCATCGTCAACCATGTCACACTTGTTCATGAATACAACAAGGTATGGTACACCTACTTGACGTGAAAGAAGGATGTGTTCACGAGTTTGTGGCATTGGGCCGTCAGTTGCAGATACAACTAGGATACCGCCGTCCATTTGCGCAGCACCAGTGATCATGTTTTTAACATAGTCAGCGTGTCCTGGGCAGTCTACGTGTGCATAGTGACGAGCATCTGTTTCATATTCTACGTGTGCAGTAGAGATTGTGATACCACGTTCTTTTTCTTCTGGTGCACCATCGATTTGATCGTATGCACGTGCTTCTGCTTTACCTGATTTAGCAAGAACAGAAGTGATTGCAGCTGTTAAAGTTGTTTTACCATGGTCAACGTGTCCGATTGTACCAATGTTAACGTGTGGCTTTGAACGGTCGAATTTAGCTTTACCCATTAGGAAATCCTCCTCTAAATTATAAAAATTTAAGTTTAGTTTTTTATGTAAGCCGTGAATAGGGTTGCCCAAATTCACGGCTTCCACTGCTTACAATTGTAGTTATACTTTATCAAAAGGTGAAAATCAATTATTCACCTTTACTTTTTTTAATAATTTCTTCCGAAATTGATTTTGGTACTTCTTCATAGTGATCAAAGTGCATAGAGAATACTCCACGACCTTGTGTACTTGAACGAAGAGATGTAGCATAACCAAACATTTCAGATAGCGGAACCATTGAACGAACTACTTGAGCGTTACCTCGTGCGTCCATTCCTTCAACACGACCACGACGGGCTGTGATTTGCCCCATGATATCACCTAAATATTCTTCAGGGATAATAACTTCAACCTTCATGATAGGTTCAAGTATTACTGGACTACATTTAGAAGCAGCATTTTTTAATGCCATTGAAGCAGCAATTTTAAAAGCCATTTCAGATGAGTCAACATCATGGTATGATCCATCAAATAGTCTTGCTTTAATATCCACTAAAGGATATCCAGCAAGAACACCGCGATCAAGTGAATCTTCAAGACCAGCTTGTACTGCAGGGATGTATTCACGAGGAACAACACCACCAACAATACCGTTTACAAACTCGAATCCTTTACCTTCATCATTAGGTGAGAATTCAATCCAAACGTGTCCATACTGTCCACGTCCACCAGATTGACGTGCGAACTTGCCTTCAACTGATGCAGAAGAACGGAAAGTTTCACGATATGCAACCTGCGGAGCACCTACATTAGCTTCAACCTTAAATTCACGACGCATACGGTCAACGATAATATCTAGGTGAAGTTCACCCATACCAGCAATAATGGTTTGTCCAGTTTCCTGGTCAGTATGTGCACGGAAAGATGGGTCTTCTTCTTGTAGTTTTTGCAGTGCATTAGACATTTTATCTTGGTCTGCTTTTGATTTTGGTTCAACTGAAAGTTGGATTACAGGCTCTGGGAATACCATTGACTCAAGGATAACAAGGTTTTTGTCATCACAAAGTGTATCACCAGTAGTCGTATCTTTCAAACCAACAGCAGCAGCAATATCTCCAGCATAAACTTTTGAAATTTCCTGACGGCTGTTTGCATGCATTTGTAGGATACGTCCAACACGCTCACGCTTGCCTTTAGTCGAGTTTTGAACATATGATCCAGACTCTAAAGTACCAGAGTAAACACGGAAGAATGTTAATTTACCAACATAAGGATCAGTCATAACTTTAAATGCAAGTGCAGAGAATGGCTCTTCGTCACTTGAGTGACGCTCAATTTCTTCATCCGTATCTGGTAGAGTACCCTTAATAGCTGGTACATCTAATGGAGATGGAAGATAATCAATTACTGCATCAAGCATTAACTGAACACCCTTGTTTTTGAAAGCTGACCCGCAAATGACTGGGTAGAATTCAACATTAACAGTACCTTTACGAATCGCTGCTTTTAGCTCTTCTTTAGTGATTTCTTCGCCACCAAGGTATTTTTCCATTAATTCTTCATCTAACTCTGCCACAGCTTCAACTAACTTTTCACGGTATTCATCAGCTTGAGCACGATATTCTTCAGGAATTTCACGTACTTCAATGTTTTCACCTAAGTCGTCTGCGTAGAATACAGCATTCATTTCCACAAGGTCAATGATTGCTTCAAACTGATCTTCAGCGCCGATAGGTAATTGTACCGGATGTGCATTTGCACCAAGACGTTCATGTAATGTCTTTACAGAATATAAGAAATCTGCTCCGATTTTGTCCATCTTGTTAACAAAAACTACACGTGGTACACCGTAAGTGGTTGCTTGACGCCAAACTGTTTCAGTTTGCGGTTCAACACCTGATTGTGCATCTAGTACAGCTACCGCACCATCGAGTACACGAAGTGAACGTTCAACTTCGATGGTGAAGTCTACGTGTCCTGGTGTATCGATAATGTTTACACGATGGCCATGCCATTGTGCTGTTGTTGCAGCGGAAGTGATTGTAATTCCGCGTTCTTGTTCTTGCTCCATCCAGTCCATCTGAGATGCACCTTCATGTGTTTCACCAATCTTATGGATACGACCAGTGTAATAAAGAACACGCTCAGTGGTAGTCGTTTTACCGGCATCAATGTGAGCCATGATACCGATATTACGAGTGTTTGCTAAGGAGAACTCTCTTGCCATTGGGTCTTTCTCCTTCCTAGTTTGAAAGTTTTTATATTGAAGGTTAGATTACCAACGATAGTGAGCAAACGCTTTGTTTGCTTCTGCCATTTTGTGTGTATCTTCACGCTTTTTAACAGATGCACCTGTGTTGTTTGCTGCATCCATGATTTCATTAGCTAAACGCTCTTCCATCGTTTTTTCTCCACGGTTACGTGAATAATTCACTAACCAACGAAGACCTAGAGTTGAACGGCGGTCAGGACGCACCTCAACTGGAACTTGGTAGTTAGCACCACCTACACGGCGAGCTTTTACTTCAAGTACAGGCATGATGTTTTTAAGAGCTGCTTCAAAAACTTCCATCGGCTCTTTGCCAGTACGTTCGCGAATTGTATCGAACGCTGAGTAAAGAATTTCTTGTGACTTACCTCTTTTACCGTCAACCATCATTTTGTTGATTAAACGAGTAACTAATTTAGAGTTATAAAGTGGATCTGGTAACACGTCTCTTTTTGCTACAGGACCTTTACGTGGCATTATATTTCCTCCTTTCAAAGAAGCTTCTATTTAAGTTGTTTTATTTCTTAGCTGCTTTTGGTCTCTTAGTACCGTATTTAGAACGTCCTTGCATACGGTTGTTTACACCAGCTGTATCAAGTGCTCCACGTACGATGTGATAACGTACCCCTGGTAAATCCTTTACACGTCCTCCACGGATAAGAACAACGCTGTGCTCTTGAAGATTGTGTCCAATACCAGGAATGTATGCTGTCACCTCAATACCATTAGTCAAACGTACACGCGCATATTTACGTAACGCTGAGTTTGGTTTCTTTGGAGTCATTGTACCAACACGAGTACATACACCGCGTTTTTGTGGTGATGATACATTCGTTTGTGATTTTTTGAAGCTGTTATAACCTTTATTTAACGCAGGTGATTTTGACTTTTCCTCTTTAGATTGACGAGGCTTGCGCACTAATTGGTTAATAGTAGGCATTTGTGTTTCCTCCCTTCATTAATTGTAAGCCCACACATCCAGGTGGTTCATTTTTTCGCAAAAACAAAGTTTTTGCAGACTTGCTATCTACAAAAACGCTTTTAGCTGATAATTGCAACAGTTGAAGCACCAACTTCAATCCCACATGCCTTCCCGAGTTTTTTCATCGAGTCAACATAGAGGATAGGAACATTTATATCAAGAGCTTCTTTAACAACTGCTGCTGTTACTTTCGCATCAGCATCACTTGCTATAATCAACTCTCGCACATTACCATCTTTAAGTGCTTTGACTGTTTGTTTTGTTCCTATAACGAACTTTCGTGCCTGCAATACTTTTTCATAAGACATAATTCATATCCTCCAAAGTATCAGGTGAATAGGAGCACCTTTGATATAGTACCATCTTTGCAAATGGATGTCAACACGACTTTAGATAATTTCTTAAAATAAGGAATATCGAAAAGCGCAAGCGCCTTGATCAGGGGCGACAAGCATAAGACGAGCCGACGGGAAGGTTGCTTTATAACCTTCCCGACGGATTGGCTTATGACCTCGAGCCCCTAGGCGCTGGAGCTAGACATTAACCATATTTTATTAATCAATAGTAACTGTTTCTTCAGAAGTGGTATCACGGAGTACAGGCTCAGCTTTACGATAACGCGGCATCCCTGTTCCAGCCGGAATCAGCTTTCCTATAATAACATTTTCTTTTAGACCTAGTAATTCATCACGTTTACCTTTGATAGCTGCATCGGTAAGAACTCTTGTTGTTTCTTGGAACGATGCTGCAGATAGGAATGAATCAGTTTCAAGCGACGCTTTGGTAATACCAAGTAATACTGGACGACCTGTAGCCGGTAATTTGCCAGCTAACAATGCCTTTTCATTCGCATCAGTAAACTGATGGATATCAAGAAGCGTTCCTGGAAGAACATCTGTTTCACCAGCATCCCCCACACGAACCTTGCGCAGCATTTGACGGACCATTACTTCAACGTGCTTATCACCAATTTCTACCCCTTGCATACGGTAAACCTTTTGTACTTCTTTTAATAGGTACTCTTGAACAGAGGTAACATCTTTTACTCTGATTAACTCTTTCGGATCAATCGAACCTTCAGTTAGTTCTTCACCACGAGCGACATGATCATTTACTGCCACTTTCAAGCGTGCTGTATATGGAGCATTGTAGGTGCGTGATTCAACTTCACCTTGAACAACAATTTCATGTTGGCGATCACGGCCTTCATTAATTCCAACAACAACACCTTCAATTTCAGTGATAACTGCTTGACCTTTAGGGTTACGAGCTTCAAAAATCTCTTGGATACGCGGTAAACCTTGAGTAATATCGTCTCCCGCAACACCACCTGTATGGAAAGTACGCATTGTTAACTGTGTACCCGGCTCACCGATGGATTGCGCTGCAATAATACCTACAGATTCACCAACCTCAACCTCTTGACCAGTTGCCAAGTTGCGGCCATAACACTTCTTACATACACCATGACGGGTATTACATGTAAACGCAGACCGGATTTTTACTTGTTCAATACCTGATTCGACAATAATTTCTGCTAAATCCTCAGTAATCAAGCCATTTTCAGGAACAAGTACTTCCTTGGTTTCTGGATGTCTAATCGCAGTTCGTGCATGACGGCCAATTAGACGTTCATCCAATCCTTCGATAATTTCAGTTCCATCTTTTAATGCACTGATTATAAAGCCACGGTCTGTTCCACAATCATCATCACGGACAATAACATCCTGTGCAACGTCAACAAGACGACGTGTTAAGTAACCAGAGTCAGCCGTTTTAAGGGCAGTATCAGCAAGACCTTTACGCGCACCATGAGTGGAGATAAAGTACTCTAATACGGTTAATCCTTCACGGAAACTTGATTTAATCGGTAATTCAATAATTCGCCCAGCCGGGTTGGCCATTAGACCACGCATACCAGCTAACTGGGTAAAGTTAGATGCGTTACCACGGGCACCGGAATCACTCATCATAAAGATTGGATTCGATTTATTCAGGGATTTCATTAGTTTACCTTGAATGGTGTCTTTTGCGGCACTCCAGATCGCAATAACACGATCGTAACGCTCATCTTCAGTAATTAGACCACGTCTGAACTGCTTCAAAACGTTATCTACTTTACCTTGTGCTTCTTTAAGAATTTCCTGCTTTTCAGGAAGTACGACAATGTCAGCTACACCAACCGTAAGTCCTGCTTTCGTTGAATGCTTAAAGCCCAAGTCCTTCATGCGGTCAAGCATTTTTGACGTTTCGGTAATTTTGAAACGCTTGAATACTTCAGCAATGATATTTCCAAGGATTTTCTTTTTGAACGGATCAATTAATGGCATTTCTTGAATTTTCGCCCTAATGTCTTCGCCTTTTTCAACAAAATATTTTACAGGTGTTTCTACTTCCAAATTCTGTCTAGTTGGTTCATTAATATACGGGAATGATTTTGGCAGAATTTCATTGAAAATAAGTTTACCAACCGTTGTGATTAATAACTTATTATTTTGTTCTTCTGTGAATGTTTCATTTCCTAATGAGCCCGCATGGACAGCTACACGTGTATGCATGTGAACATAGCCGTTTTGATAAGCAAGTACTGCTTCGTTCGTGTCTTTAAAAATCATTCCCTCACCGACAGCGCCATCTCTTTCCAAGGTTAAGTAATAGTTACCTAAAACCATGTCTTGAGAAGGAGTAACAACAGGCTTACCATCTTTAGGGTTTAAGATATTTTGTGCTGCAAGCATTAATAATCGTGCTTCTGCTTGTGCCTCTGATGAAAGCGGCACGTGAACAGCCATTTGGTCACCATCAAAATCCGCATTGTATGCTGTACATACAAGAGGATGAAGACGAATCGCACGGCCTTCAACAAGTGTTGGTTCAAATGCTTGAATCCCTAATCTATGCAATGTAGGGGCACGGTTTAATAATACCGGATGCTCTCTGATTACATCTTCAAGTACATCCCACACATCTGGAGATACTCTTTCTATTTTACGTTTTGCAGATTTGATGTTATGCGCTAAGCCCTTTTCAACGAGTTCCTTCATAACAAATGGCTTAAATAGTTCTAACGCCATTTCTTTAGGAAGTCCGCACTGATACATTTTTAAGTTCGGTCCTACAACGATAACGGAACGTCCAGAATAATCTACACGTTTTCCAAGCAAGTTTTGACGGAAACGGCCTTGCTTTCCTTTTAGCATATGGGAAAGTGACTTCAATGGACGGTTACCTGGTCCTGTAACTGGACGCCCGCGGCGGCCGTTATCAATCAAGGCATCAACAGCTTCTTGAAGCATCCGTTTTTCATTCTGAACAATAATGCTTGGAGCACCTAAATCTAACAAACGCTTTAAGCGGTTATTACGGTTTATTACACGACGATAAAGATCGTTTAAGTCAGATGTCGCAAATCTCCCCCCATCCAATTGAACCATTGGACGAAGTTCAGGAGGTATAACTGGAAGAACGTCAAGAATCATCCATGAAGGCTCATTTCCAGAACCACGGAATGCTTCCAGCACTTCAAGGCGTTTAATCGCACGCGTACGACGCTGACCTTGCGCACTTTTTAATTCCTCTTTTAAGGCGTCTACTTCCTTGTTTAAATCGATATCAAAAAGAAGTTTTTTAATTGCTTCTGCACCCATGGCAGCTTGGAATTTGTTTCCGTACTTTTCACGGTATGCCCGATATTCTTTTTCAGATAATAGCTGCTTTTTATCAAGAGCTGTATCACCGGATTCCGTCACTACATAAGAAGCAAAGTAGATGATTTCCTCCAAAGCCCTTGGTGACATGTCTAAAACAAGTCCCATTCGGCTTGGAATTCCTTTAAAGTACCATATATGTGAAACTGGTGCAGCAAGCTCGATGTGCCCCATTCGTTCACGACGAACTTTAGCACGAGTTACTTCCACACCACAGCGGTCACATACAACGCCTTTATAACGGACACGCTTGTACTTCCCGCAATGACATTCCCAGTCCTTCGTTGGACCGAAAATTCGTTCACAGAATAAACCATCCTTTTCAGGCTTTAATGTACGATAGTTAATCGTTTCTGGTTTTTTGACTTCTCCGAAAGACCATGAACGGATTTTGTCCGGTGAAGCAAGACCAATCTTCATATACTCAAAATTATTAACATCCAGCAAGGGGCCTACCTCCCTTTTGATATCTCCAGGTTTTACCCTTATTGCCCAATAAAGTTGGAGTGCAGATTGCACTCCAACTAGCATATATTATTACTCTTTTGAACCGACTTTTTCAGATTCAAATGCTTGCTCAGGAACGATGTTTAACGTATCGACTTGTTGTAAGTCATCATCATCTTCCGTATCGCGCATTTCGATTTCTTCTTCATCACCAGAAAGAATTTTTACATCCATTCCAAGACTCTGAAGTTCTTTAATTAATACTTTGAATGATTCAGGAACACCAGGTTCTGGAACATTTTCGCCTTTAACAATCGCTTCATATGTTTTCACACGACCAACAACGTCATCTGATTTAACAGTAAGAATTTCTTGAAGTGTGTATGCTGCTCCGTATGCTTCTAGTGCCCAAACTTCCATCTCACCAAAGCGCTGTCCGCCAAATTGAGCTTTACCGCCCAATGGCTGCTGCGTAACAAGTGAGTAAGGACCAGTTGAACGGGCATGGAGTTTATCATCGACCATGTGTGCGAGTTTAATCATATACATGACACCCACAGAGACACGGTTATCAAATGGTTCCCCAGAACGGCCATCATAAAGGACCGTTTTCGCATCACGAGCCATTCCTGCTTCTTCAATCGTTCCCCAAACATCTTCTTCACGCGCTCCATCAAATACAGGAGAAGCGACATGAATACCTAGGTAGCGAGCTGCCATCCCAAGGTGAAGTTCAAGCACCTGTCCAATGTTCATACGTGAAGGTACGCCCAGTGGATTCAACATGATATCAACAGGTGTACCATCTGGTAAAAACGGCATATCTTCTTCCGGTAAAATACGAGAGATTACCCCTTTGTTACCATGACGTCCCGCCATTTTATCTCCCTCAGAAATCTTACGCTTCTGAACGATATAAACACGGACCAGTTGATTCACACCTGGTGGCAGTTCATCGCCATCTTCACGATTAAAGACTTTTACATCAAGAACAATTCCGCCGCCGCCATGTGGAACTCGTAGTGACGTATCACGAACTTCACGTGCCTTTTCACCAAAGATCGCGTGTAAAAGACGTTCTTCTGCCGTTAATTCTGTAACTCCTTTTGGCGTAACTTTACCAACTAGGAGATCTCCGTCTTTAACTTCAGCACCGGTACGGATAATTCCACGCTCATCCAAGTTGCGAAGGGCATCTTCACCCACGTTTGGAATATCACGTGTAATTTCTTCAGGTCCAAGCTTTGTATCCCGAGATTCTGACTCGTATTCTTCGATATGGATAGATGTGTATACATCATCTTTAACAAGACGTTGACTCATAATAATCGCATCTTCATAGTTATAGCCATCCCATGTCATAAAGGCAACAAGGACGTTGCGTCCAAGAGCTAATTCACCAAGTTCCATTGATGGACCATCAGCAAGAATCTCGCCTTTTGTTACGCGGTTGCCCACAGCAACGATTGGACGTTGGTTATAACATGTTCCTTGATTGGAACGGATGAATTTTAACATACGGTACTTATCAAGATTACCTTTAACCTCTTGACCATCAACAACATTAATGCGACGCACCCATACTTCACGTGCTTCTACATGCTCAACAATACCTTCGTGCTTACAGATAACCGCAGCACCTGAGTCTTTACCGGATACGTATTCCATACCCGTTCCAACTCTAGGAGCTTCTGGCTGCATAAGCGGTACTGCTTGACGCTGCATGTTCGCACCCATAAGGGCACGGTTGGAGTCATCGTTTTCAAGGAATGGGATACACGCTGTTGCCGCAGACACAACCTGCTTTGGCGATACATCCATATAATCAATTCGTTCACGTTTAACTACCGTGTTTTCACCACGGAAACGAGCAACAACATCTTCATCGACGAATGAACCATCATCACTTAGACGAGAATTCGCTTGGGCTGTAACATAGTTATCTTCTTCATCAGCAGTTAAGTAATCAATCCGACTCGTTACTTTCCCTGTATCAGGGTCGACACGACGGTAAGGTGTTTCAATAAACCCAAAACGGTTTACTTTTGCATAAGATGATAACGAGTTTATTAGACCAATGTTCGGACCCTCTGGTGTCTCAATCGGACACATACGGCCATAGTGAGAGTAGTGAACGTCACGAACTTCGAATCCAGCACGCTCACGCGTTAAACCACCTGGTCCTAATGCAGATAGACGACGCTTGTGTGTTAATTCAGCAAGCGGGTTGGTTTGATCCATGAACTGCGATAATTGCGAGCTTCCGAAGAACTCTTTAATCGAAGCAATAACCGGACGAATATTAATTAATTGCTGTGGTGTGATTGTTGCTGTATCTTGGATTGACATTCTTTCGCGAACTACACGTTCCATACGGGATAATCCGATTCGGAACTGATTTTGTAGGAGTTCTCCTACAGAGCGAAGACGTCTGTTTCCTAGATGGTCAATATCATCTGTATCGCCTACTCCATGCAATAAATTGAAGAAGTAGCTAATCGACGCAATGATATCAGCTGGTGTAATATTTTTAATTGGTTCGGCCACATAGGCGTTACCTAAGACATTAATTACTTTTTCATTCTCATCGCCAGGAGCATAAATCTTAATGTCCTGAAGAGTAATTTCCTCATCGACTACGCCGCCATAAGGATTGAAGCCTTTGAAATTAATATTCTTTTCCAAGGCTGGTAAGACTCTATCCAGGTTTCTCCTGTCTAGAACTGTTCCCTTTTCAGCGATAATTTCGCCCGTTTCAGGATCCGCAAGGGATTCTGCTAAGCGCTGGTTGAATAAGCGGTTTTTAATATGAAGCTTTTTATTAATTTTATAACGACCTACATTCGCAAGATCATATCGCTTTGGATCGAAGAAACGCGAAATTAATAGACTCTTTGCGTTTTCAACAGTAGGGGGTTCACCCGGACGAAGTCGCTCGTAAATTTCTAGAAGCGCTTTGTCAACACCTTCTGTATTGTCCTTCTCTAATGTGTTACGGATGTACTCGTTATCACCGATCAATTCGATGATTTCTTGATCAGAACCGAAGCCAAGTGCACGCAAAAGAACCGTAACGGGCAGTTTCCGAGTACGATCTATTCTCACATATACGACATCTTTGGCGTCTGTTTCATATTCCAGCCAAGCGCCGCGGTTCGGAATGACAGTAGCCGAGTAGCCACGTTTTCCATTTTTATCGAGTTTCCCACTAAAGTAAACGCTCGGAGAACGCACTAATTGTGAAACGATAACACGTTCTGCCCCGTTAATGACAAACGTACCCGTTTCAGTCATAAGTGGAAAATCACCCATAAAAACATCTTGATCTTTTACTTCGCCTGTTTCTTTGTTTACAAGACGTACTTTTACACGTAATGGAGCAGAATATGTAACGTCCCGTTCTTTTGATTCTTCAACAGAATACTTTGGATCGCCAAGGCTGTAATCAATAAATTCTAGTGATAGGTTACCAGTAAAATCTTCTATTGGTGAAATATCCTGGAACATTTCACGCAAACCCTCATCAAGAAACCATTGATAGGAAGTGGTTTGGATTTCAATAAGATTTGGTAATTCTAAAACTTCACTGATTCGTGCGTAACTTCTTCGTTGGCGGTGTCGTCCATACTGAACTAGTTGACCTGTCAACTGATTCACCCCTCAAATCAAGCGTTATTATTAAAATCTATAAGCGTTTATGGATCAGAACTTTACTTCCTTTCCAATAAACAAAAAGAAAAAGGGTTTTTTACTAAAAACCACATTTTCACATTTTGACTATTATTTTGTCATCATTTCCTTAATATCCCTTTTTTATACGCTGAAATTAAGTATTTAAAGGAATAATTCGGAAATTATTATGATGGCATTTTATAATGCTATCATAGTGACATTTTCAAGTCAACTTTTTTGTGCCTTTATGACAAAATAACCTTTGGATTTGTCAATAGTTTCGACGTGGTTAAATAAATTATTTAATTTTTCAATTGCGGATGGTGCTCCTTGTTTCTTTTGAATGACAACCCAGAGCTCACCCTGAGATGTAAGATGCTCGAAGCTTTGTTCAAAAATATCATGAACCGTTTTTTTCCCCGCTCTAATCGGTGGATTTGTTAAAATAGCAGCAAACGTGTTTTCTTTTACATTCAGCAAACGATCACTTTCATATATCTCAACGTTCTGTATCCGATTAAGTTCTGCATTTTCCTTCGCCAAAGCAATTGCCCGTTCATTAACATCAATCATATGTATCATACGATCATGGTAAGATTTCGCAATCGAAAGACCAATTGGTCCATAGCCGCAGCCTACATCCAGGAGTAATCCATCTGCATTCGGCATTTCAAAAGACTCAATTAATAAACGTGAGCCGAAATCTACTTCTCTTTTTGAAAAAACACCGTTATCCGTTTTAAAACGGAACTGGTTATCTTTTAAAGTGTAATCCCAAAATTTTGGGTCACTTTCAACCTTCTGCATTCGAGAATAGTAGTGTTCAGACAACTGACTCACCTCCGAGGAATATTAATAATTGAAGATAAACGAGGACTAAAAATTTAGTTAAGGCAAAAAAAGCCCGCTTATACAGCGAGCTTTTTTATAAGATTATTACTTAACTTCAACGTTTGCTCCAACTTCAGCAAGTTTAGCTTTAACTTCTTCAGCTTCTTCTTTAGAAACGCCTTCTTTAACAGCTTTTGGTGTGTTGTCAACAAGGTCTTTTGCTTCTTTAAGTCCAAGACCAGTGATTTCACGAACAGCTTTGATAACCTTGATTTTTTGATCGCCAGCGCTAGCTAGGATAACATCAAATTCAGTTTGTTCTTCAACAGCCGCTACAGCTGCGCCACCCATTGCAACAGGAGCTGCAGCAGTTACGCCGAATTCTTCTTCGATTGCTTTTACTAGATCGTTAAGTTCTAAAACAGTCATAGTTTTAACTGCTTCAATGATTTGTTCTTTAGTCATGATAAATTTCCTCCTTAGTTTTCGTTCAAATTTATTTGATGTGCGTATTCAGGCTAACTTACGCGCCTTGTTCTTCTTTTTGTTCTGCAACTGCTTTTGTAACAAGAGCAAGGTTGCGGATTGGAGCTTGTAGTACGCTGAGTAACATAGATAGTAAACCTTCGCGTGATGGTAGGTCAGCAAGAGCTTTAATTTCTTCAGCTGTTGCAACGTTTCCTTCAATTACACCTGCTTTAAGTTCAAGTGCTTCATGTTTTTTCGCAAAGTCATTCAAGATTTTAGCTGGTGCTACTACATCTTCAGTACTGAACGCGATTGCGTTAGGACCTGTTAATGCAGCGTTTAAACCAGCAAGTTCAGCAGCTTCAGCCGCACGGCGAACCATTGAGTTTTTGTAAACTTTAAATTCAACGCCTGCTTCGCGAAGTTGTTTACGAAGTTCAGTTACTTCTGCAACTGAAAGACCACGATAATCAACAACAACTGTTGATACACTGTTCTTTAACTTATCAGTAATTTCGTTAACGATTAGTTGCTTTTGTTCGATTACACTGCTCATCTTTACACCTCCTGTAGATTGTCTACATTCATACTAGGCAAATAAAAGCCTCCATATCAATCGGTGACATGGAGGCAGCATACAACAGCTGAATAATTCAGCCAATTCTATCGCATTACCTCGGCAGGAAATTAAGCTGCTAGAGCACCTGCTGTCTTCAGTACAAATGTTATTATTTTAAACAACAAAATAGATTATATAAAATCTATTCTAGATTGTCAATTGGTAAAATTTATTTAACTGCTACAGATGAAGGATCAACTTTAACGCCAGGTCCCATTGTTGAAGCAACAGTTACGTTCTTCATGTAAGTACCTTTTGCTGCAGATGGTTTCACTTTTAGCATAGTTTCAAAGATAGTGTTGAAGTTTTCAACAAGCTTCTCGTTTTCGAAAGATGCTTTACCGATTGGCACGTGAATGTTACCAGACTTGTCAACGCGGTATTCAACTTTACCAGCTTTAATTTCATTAATCGCACGAGTCACATCAAATGTTACTGTACCTGTTTTAGGGTTTGGCATTAAACCTTTAGGTCCTAATACACGACCAAGTTTACCAACTTCACCCATCATGTCAGGAGTTGCTACGATTACATCAAATTCAAACCAACCTTGTTGGATTTTGTTGATGTACTCTGCATCACCTACATAATCAGCACCAGCTGCTTCTGCCTCTTTTACTTTTTCACCCTTAGCGAAAACTAGAACGCGTTGCGTTTTACCAGTTCCGTTTGGAAGTACAACTGCACCACGGATTTGTTGGTCAGCTTTCTTAGGGTCAACACCTAAACGGAATGCTACTTCTAGAGTTGCATCAAATTTAGTGAAGTTTGTTTTTTTAGCAAGATCAATTGCTTCTGCAATTGGATATGCCTTTAGGCGATCTACAAGCTTTGAAGCTTCTAAATACTTCTTACCTTTTTTAGCCATTTTTATTTCCTCCTAGATTGTGGTTTTAGCGAATTATTCTCCCACGAATAAAGGTTGCGCAGAAACGCAACCCCACTCATTCAACACGAACAGTTACATGAATTAGTCTTCGATGACGATACCCATGCTGCGCGCAGTACCTTCGACCATGCGCATTGCTGCTTCAACGCTAGCTGCGTTTAGGTCAGGCATTTTTTGTTCCGCAATCTCGCGTACTGTATCACGCTTTACTGTTGCTACTTTATTACGGTTAGGTTCACCAGAACCTGACTGAATTCCAGCTGCTACTTTCAAAAGAACGGCAGCAGGAGGAGTTTTCGTAATAAATGTAAATGAACGGTCTTCAAATACCGTGATTTCAACAGGAATGATCAAACCAGCTTGATCTGCTGTACGAGCGTTAAATTCTTTACAGAATCCCATGATATTAACACCGGCTTGACCTAGTGCAGGACCAACTGGCGGCGCTGGATTAGCTTTCCCAGCAGGAATTTGTAATTTAACGACTTTAATTACTTTTTTAGCCACGAGACACACCTCCTTAAAGTCCGTGATGTGGTAATAGGAATCCGTTAGGAATCCTCCCACTCAGGCATCTGTCTTTATCTATTGATCATAAAGAACTTAACATAAGTCTTGTCTCACAGTGGAGACATACTGACCTATGAAATATTACCACTTTTTAAAAATGATTTCAAGTTTTTTTACAATATAACATTATTTTCTTTGAATATCGCCGCAATTGAGGCGCTTCTGCTTGTCTTAATCTAGCTTCTCGATTTGTGTGAAATCCAGTTCTACCGGGGTATCACGGCCAAACATATTGACAAGAACCTTCAGTTTTGCGCGATCCTTATCCATTTCTTCCACAGACCCAGTAAAGTTCGCAAATGGACCTTCCTTCACTCGAACCGTTTCACCAATCTCATAATTAGCATCGACGCGATTTTCGGAAACCCCCATGCGTTTTAAAATAACGACAACTTCTTCCGGAAGCAATGGAGTAGGCTTCGATCCACCACCAGATGAACCAACAAAGCCGGTTACACCCGGGGTATTCCGAACCACATACCAAGAATCATCAGTCATCACAATTTCAACTAATACATAACCAGGGAACACTTTGCGCTTTACTACTTTTGTCTTGCCATTTTTGATCTCAGTCTCTTCTTCTTCAGGGACAACCACTCTGAAAATCTTATCTGTCATACCCATCGATTCGACTCGTTTTTCTAAATTCGCTTTTACCTTATTTTCATAACCTGAGTAAGTATGTAAAACATACCAATTTTTTTCCATTTAAGAGGACTTGAACGTCCGTCCCTCCCTATTTCTTATTCAAAGACTATTTTTTGAACAAACAAAAAACCCGTGAAACGGGCTTTAGATAAAAATTCCTTTATTAATCACCATTATACCATGAAAGTGGATTTATTATTCAAGAATTAAGCGAATCAATTTTGAAATCCCTAAATCTAGAACCGCAAAGAACGCTGCAAAAAAAACAACGGTCGATAGAACAGTAAGCGTTGAGCGAGTTAGTTCCCCACGTTTTGGCCAGCTAACTTTTCTCATCTCACGGAAAATATCACTGAAGAATTTAGTTATGCGCTGCATTTCTGTAACCCCCAAAATCTAAAAATAACTGCAAAAATCTATGATCATTATTTCGTTTCTCTATGAATGGTATGGGTGGTGCAGGTTTTGCAGAATTTTTTCAATTCTAATCTCTCTGTTTGTGTCTGCTTGCTGATCGTCGAATAATTTCGCGAGCCGCAAACAGCACAGGAAAGGATTACTTTTTTACTCATAGTCGACACCTTTACCCAATTTTCTATTATATCCTTAAAAATGTAGCATGAGTCCTAATTATTGTCAATAACCCTTGGAAACGGTTCAATTTTATGACATATTTAATCATCAAAGTGAAAATTCACGAAGTTCTAAATATCTTTCCAGCTTTCTTTTGACACGCTGCAGAGCATTATCAATTGATTTCACATGGCGGTTTAGCTCTTCAGAAATCTCTTGGTATGATTGACCATCTAAGTAGAGAGCCAATACCTTCCTTTCTAAATCACTTAATAATTCAGTCATTTTCACTTCGATATGGTCAAATTCTTCCTGATTAATAATCAGTTCCTCTGGGTCAAGAACCTTTGTTCCTGACAAAACATCCATTAATGTTCGGTCCGATTCTTCATCGTAGATTGGCTTGTCCAATGAAACGTATGAATTTAACGGGATATGCTTCTGCCTTGTGGCGGTTTTGATTGCTGTAATGATTTGACGAGTTATACAAAGCTCTGCAAATGCCTTGAAGGAGGTAAGCTTGTCCTCCCGAAAGTCACGAATTGCCTTATACAGTCCAATCAAACCTTCTTGGACAATATCTTCCTTATCTGCACCGATTAAAAAATAGGACCTTGCTTTTGCACGTACAAAATTACGATACTTATGGATTAAATAATCCAATGCTTCACTATCACCTTGGTGCACTAAATCAACAATTCCTTCGTCTTCCATTATCAGGAACTGCTGGTTGATCTTTGTTCCGAAGTCCGTACTCAAAGTAGATCCCCTCCACCGAACAAGCATAGATAGTAATAGTATACATGACAATTTTTTATTAGTCCACGTTCACTTTTGTCCTCTGCGCCACTTTTCGAAAATTTCTGCCATTTCCGCACTCATCTTTATTTTAGAAACGGGTCTTTTTTCTTGAATGGTTTTCACTTTCTTTTCGATGCCTCTTTCAATCGAAGACATTTCAATGAGCAATTCACGTGCAGACTTCCTTAATGCCCCTTGTCCAAAAATAGCCCATTGCTCTGTAAAGTCGGAAGTCGCTACATGAATTTGTGTTCTTCGATTACTTAAACTAATGGCCATTTTTTCAATCCGCTCATCTGCCGTCTCATTTTCTTTCGTAAAGATAACTTCTATTTTATGATTTTTATACTTCTTTTCCGTCCCTTGTACAAAATAGGCATCGAATACCACAATCACACGGAAGCCTGAATAGGCTTGGTATTCAGCCATTCTTTCCACTAAGCGGTCCCGTGCAGCAGGTAAATCATGATCCTTTAAAGCTCTTAGTTCAGGCCAGGCTCCGATGATGTTGTAACCGTCCACAAGCAGGATATCCATTACTATCCCTCAAGTGTGTGTCGTTTTCGATATACCTCATACATCAGTAAAGCCGCCGCAACAGAAGCATTTAACGAAGTTACTTTACCAACCATTGGCAAATGGATGAGAAAATCACATTTATCGCGGATCAGTCTTCCCATTCCTTTTCCTTCACTGCCAATCACCAAGCCTAGTGGCAGCGTCCCGTCTAATCTTCGGTAATCATCTTTGCCTTTTGCATCTGTTCCGGCAATCCAAATACCTCGTTCCTTAAGTTCATCGATGGTTCGCGCCATATTAGTGACACGGACCACTGGGATATATTCAATCGCACCTGTCGAAGCTTTGGCAACTGTTGCTGTTAGGCCAACAGCCCGCCGCTTTGGAATAATGATGCCATGAGCACCGACTGAATCGGCTGTTCTCATGATCGACCCAAGGTTATGAGGATCCTCAATTTCGTCCAGCAATAAAAAGAATGGCGGTTCATTTTTCTTTTCTGCTGCTGCAAACAAATCATCCATTTCCGCATATTGATAGGCAGCAACATAAGCAAGAACTCCTTGATGATTTTCATCCGCGATTTGGTCAATTTTTTTCTTAGGAACAAATTGAACAATCACATTTGCTTCTTTGGCTAATTGCGTAATTTGCTGCATTTGGCCACGCTGCGATCCTTCGGCAATTAATATTTTATTAATATCCCTTTCTGATTTAAGCGCTTCGATGACTGGATTTTTGCCAACAATATATTCTTGTTGTTCCATCCTAGCGTTCCTCCTTTCTTTGCTCCACATATGAAAATGCCCTGCTAATAAGCTCTTCTAAACGTTCTTTTTTACCCGTTAGATACAGGTAACCCATCAATGCTTCAAATGCTGTACTATAGTGATAAGTTTGGACATCTGTATTTTTTGGAACAGTGCCTGATTTTGCATTTCTACCGCGCATAACCACCGCTAATTCTTCTTCATCAAGCAGTTTATGATCCATCATTTGAAAAAGAATTTGGCTTTGTGCCTTTGCCGAGACGTAACTGGTCCCGGTGCGGTGTAACTGATTCGGTCTTACCTTACCGCTATAGAGGAGGTGGCGCCTTACATAGGTTTCATAAATCGCGTCACCCATGTAGGCAAGAGCGAGACTATTCAATTGTTTAACATCCACTGTATTTTCATATTTAAGCATGAATTAGCCTCTTTTCCACCTTGTACCCTGCGGTGTATCTTCTAAAATAATATTCATTTCCTTTAGCTGATCTCTTATTTGGTCAGACAATTGGAAATTACGGTCTTTTCGAGCTTGGATTCGCTTTTCAATCAGCGCATCGATTTCTTCGTCAAGCATTTCTTCTTTTTCAAATGTCAGCCCTAAGACATGGAATAACTTTTCAAATTGTTTTGTAAAGGCATCAATGACTTCTACAGCTGTATTTTTCTCTAAAAGATAATAATTAGCCAGTTTTGAAAGGTCGAATAAAACGGAAATCGCTTTAGCTGTATTGAAATCATCATCCATTGCCTCAATAAATTCTTCTTGCCTTTTTGCAATACTTTCAAGCCATACCTGATTCGAATCTGTTAAGTCAGTACTCGCTTCTTTCCGATGCTTTAAGTTTTGATAAGAGGTGGTTATGCGTTCAAATGCGGCTTTCGTACTCTCCAGTAATTCCTCGCTGTAATTAATCGGATTGCGGTAATGAACGGATAACATAAAAAACCGTAACACTTGCGGATTATGTTTTTTAATAATGTCATGGACAAGGACAAAGTTTCCTAATGATTTAGACATTTTTTCATTATCAATATTGATATAGCCATTGTGCATCCAGTAACGAGAAAATAATTTTCCTGACAGTGCTTCTGATTGGGCAATTTCATTTTCATGATGCGGGAAGGTTAAATCCTGTCCACCCGCATGAATATCAATGGTTTCGCCAAGATACTTTTTCGCCATTGCCGAGCACTCGATATGCCAGCCCGGCCGGCCAAGCCCCCACGGACTCTCCCAGAAGATTTCTCCTTCTTTGGCCGTTTTCCATAGGGCAAAGTCTAAGTCGTCTTGTTTCCTATCGCCGACTTCAATTCTTGCACCTACTTGCAGGTCATCAATGGATTGATGCGATAGCTTACCATATTCATCGAATTTTCTTGTCCGGAAATAAACATCACCTGCAGATTCATAAGCGTAGCCCTTTTCGACTAATTGACTAATAAAATCAATGATAATGTCCATGTTTTCCATTACCCGAGGATGAACATCTGCCTTTTGGCAGCCTAATGCCGTCACATCTTCAAAATAGGCATTGATAAATCGGTCCGCAATCGCCGGAACACTTTCTCCTAACTGATTAGCTGCCCGAATCAATTTGTCATCGACATCGGTAAAATTGGAAACATATTGAACATCATAGCCGCGATATTCCAAATAGCGCCGAACGGTATCAAAGACGATTGCCGGACGTGCATTACCGATATGAATATAATTATAGACCGTCGGACCGCAAACATACATTTTGACTTTCCCTTCTTCGAGCGGTACGAAGGTTTCCTTTTTACGAGTTAGTGTATTATAAAGTTGAATGGCCATTGACTTTTATCCTTTCTCCTTTTAATTCTTCGAGTTCGTGCATTAATTTATCCAGATCATTTTGCATTTCTCTTAAGCGGTCTGCTACAGGGTCTGGTAAGTCACAGTGGTTCAAATCCCTTGTAATTCTTCTTCCATCCTGGATCACCACTCTCCCTGGAATCCCAACTACCGTTGAGTTAGGGGGTACTTCTATCAATACAACCGAGCCGCCGCCAATTTTGGAATTTTCTCCAACGGTTATCGAACCAAGCACCTTTGCACCTGTGGCAATCAGGACATTATCCTTAATCGTCGGATGCCGCTTTCCTTTCTCTTTACCCGTTCCACCAAGTGTTACCCCTTGATATATAGTTACATTATCCCCAATTTCGCACGTTTCCCCTATAACAACGCCCATACCATGGTCAATAAAAAATCTTCTGCCTATTTTTGCCCCAGGATGAATTTCAATTCCGGTAAAAAAGCGGCTTACTTGTGAAATAACCCTGGCTAGAAAATAGAATTTCCGATTAAAGAGTGCATGCGCGAGTCGATGTGACCAAATGGCATGCAAGCCTGAATACGTCAAGATGACTTCTAAATGACTTCTTGCTGCAGGATCTTGTTCAAAAACAACCTCAACGTCCTCCCTCAACTTCTTGAACATTACCATTCTCCCCCTTTTTATAAAGCGTAAGCCGCCCGTTTAGCGGCGTATGGACTAGAGCCCTTTGACTGAGATAAAGGAAACACGGAGAGCGGTAAGCGATCCGATGTTGACTTATCGTAGGGAAAAGGGCGAAGTACACTAGCCGCTGGGCCGCTTGCGCTAGACTGTTATCTAAGTTCAAAGTTATATATCTTCTTAGAAACAAAAAAGCGCCTCTGTCTTAACGACAGAGACGCTTATGCGCGGTTCCACTCTGATTAGACCGAAAAGCTTGTTTTGGAAAAAGAAAGCTTAATATGGGTCTCACTCTACCTGTTAACGGATAGGTTCCGCCCATTTCTACTAGAAGTTGACTCTTTTCGAAACAGGGCTCAGAGGTGCATTTCAAAAAACGAGAGGCTTAAACCACTTTCAGCCGGTGATGGTTTTCTCTTTAAAGCATCCTTTTTTTACTTATCCTCTTCTACACTTTAGTAACTATATAATTGTTTACTCTACTATATTACATTTCTTCCCCAATGTTAACTAATAATTTTATTAATTCTCGTTTGAACCTTATCTTTACCTAAGAGTTCAATTGCCATTGGGAGGTCTGGTCCATGTGTTTGGCCTGTTACCGCCGCTCGAATTGGCATAAATAGATTTTTCCCCTTTTGACCGGTCGACTTTTGAACTGCCTTCATGGCTGCCTTTATACCATCAGCCCGGAAGCTTTCCAGTTGGTCAAGTTCATGTGAAAATGCCCTTAACACTTCTGGAACAGTTTCCCCGGTTAATATTTCCTTTGCATCTTCTTCATAGATGGCATCCACTTGAAAGAACATATCTGATAATTCCACGACTTCAGCACCAAAGCTCATTTTTTCCTGTAAAAGAGCTACAAGTCCTTGGAGCCATTGATACTGTTCATCTGTCATGCTTTCACTTATTCGGCCTGCCTTAATTAAGTGAGGCATAGCCAGATCAACTACACGGTTCATCTCAATTTTTTTCATATATTGATTATTCATCCACAACAGCTTTTGCTTATCAAATAATGCTGGCGATTTGGATAGGCGATTCGCGTCAAATATTTCAATAAACTCGTTCTTAGAGTAAATTTCTTCTTCACCTGTCGGCGACCAGCCGAGTAGTGTAATAAAGTTAAATAATGCTTCTGGAATATAACCCAATTCTTCATATTGTTCAATAAACTGAATGATGGACTCATCACGCTTACTTAACTTTTTGCGGCTTTCATTGACAATCAAAGTCATGTGTCCAAAAATTGGCGGCTCCCAGCCTAATGCTTCATAGACCATCAATTGCTTTGGCGTGTTAGAAATATGATCATCGCCACGGAGCACATGAGAGATTTTCATTAAATAATCATCAATCGTTACAGCAAAGTTATAGGTTGGGGTGCCATCCTTTTTAATGATGACCCAATCACCCATCCCTTCCGATTCAAACGAAACACTGCCCTTGACCATATCATCAAACGTATAGGTTTTCCCTTCAGGTACGAGGATGCGGATGCTTGGCTGACGGCCTTCGCTTTCAAATTGACGGCGCTGTTCATCGGTTAAATGGCGGCATTTACCGGAATAATGAGGTGTTTCTCCTCTTTCGCTCTGGGCCTCCCGCTCTGCTTCGATTTCAGCTTCTGTACAATAACATTTATAAGCATGGCCATTTGCCAATAATTGGTTGTAGTAGGCTTCATAAAGATCATTACGCTCCGATTGGCGATAGGGACCGTATTCACCGCCAACGTCGACACCCTCGTCCCAATCCATCCCAAGCCATTTTAAATATTTTAACTGGCTTTCTTCTCCGCCTTCAATATTCCGCTTTTTATCGGTATCTTCAATTCGGATAATAAATTTCCCGCCATGATGGCGTGCAAATAAATAATTAAATAATGCAGTACGGGCGTTTCCAATATGTAAATGTCCCGTTGGACTTGGAGCATATCTTACACGAACTTCGTTTGACATAACTATAATGCCTCCATTCTCGAAAAGCAAAAGCCCCTAGGTGCTGGAGCTAGACAGCTTTACCATATGTTTTTATCTGATTTATTGTATCATTGTGCCCTTCACTGTAAAAGGTTAATTGTTAACCTTTTTTAACAATACAACCACCTGGGAAGCAATGCCTTCCCCTCTGCCGGTGAAACCTAGCTTTTCTGTTGTTGTCGCCTTTACATTGACTTGTTCAGGTGCTGCCTCTAGTAATTCCGCAATCCTACCGCGCATTTGCTCAATATAGGGTGCCATTTTTGGCTGTTGAGCAATAATTGTACAATCGGCATTCACAAGCTCGTACCCTTTATTTTTCACCAATTGCCATACATGCTCCATCAGCTTCGCGGAGTCAGCATCTTTAAAATCTGGATCGGTATCCGGAAAGTGTTTGCCAATATCGCCTTCCCCAATCGCACCAAGGCAGGCATCGGAAACCGTATGTAATAACACATCAGCATCCGAATGACCTAGCAAACCCCTTTCATAAGGGATTGTAATCCCACCAATGATTAGCGGGCGCCCTTCTGTTAATTGATGAACATCAAAGCCCTGACCAATTCGAAACATCATTAAAAACTCCTTTTTTCTATTGTCTAGCTACACAAGAATAAGCTTCGGAAGCAAAGCATCGCACGAAGGAAAAGCGATAGCTTTTTCGAGGAGCGCCTAGGAAAAAAGGAACTACTTTTTTCTCTGGTCAAGGCGCTTCCGCTTTTCTATTATCGCTTCAGCAAAGAACAAATCTTCTGGTGTCGTTAGTTTTATATTATCGTAATCGCCTTCTACCACCTCAACAGGATAGGGAAGCCGCTCAACCAAACTAGCATCATCGGTTCCCAGAAAGTGATCCTTTTCGGCCTTTTCGTACGCTTCCTTAAGCAGCAAAATACGAAAAGCTTGTGGGGTTTGAACAGCCCACAAGCTTGAACGTTCGACAGTTTCAACGACCACACCATCATTTATCTTTTTCATGGTGTCTTTTGCCGGCACTCCCAAAATGGCTGCACCTGTTTCTTCAGCCATTTCAGTTAAACGGTGGATATGTCCTTTTAAGATAAAAGGACGCGCCGCATCATGCACAAGAATAATCCCGTCGGTTTCGACTGATTTAAGAGCATTATAAATGCTATCCTGACGTTCATTTCCACCCGGTACTAAGTTGATAACCTTCGTCACATGATACCGATCGAGTAACACTTGAAATTCTGGTTTATCCTGTGGGTGTATGGCTAAAATAATCCCGCTGCAAGCTTCATCCTGTTCAAACACCCTTAATGTATGGATTAGAACAGGAATACCGTTTAGTTCCAATAAAAGCTTATTTTTCCCTGCTCCCATTCTTTTTCCCTGGCCCGCTGCCGGGAGAATGACTTGGTAGGTCATATCATTACCCCACTCTATCTTCTATCTACAGTGCTTTTTCTAATAATTTGGGCTTGGCAAATATCATTCGTCCTGCAGATGTCTGGAGAACACTCGTTACGAGAACCTCGATTCTTTTCCCGATATATTCTCTACCTTCCTCAACCACAATCATCGTTCCGTCATCTAAATAAGCAACGCCTTGATGATATTCTTTTCCATCCTTAATGACTTGAACGGTTAATTCCTCACCAGGAAGGACAACAGGCTTAACTGCATTGGCTAAATCATTGATGTTTAACACAGATACATTTTGCAATTCACAGACTTTATTCAGATTAAAATCATTCGTGACCAAGATGCCATTGGTTATTTTAGCTAATTTAACGAGCTTTGAGTCCACTTCACTAATTTCCTCAAAATCGCCCTCATAAATTTCTACCTTTATAGCGAGTTCCTTTTGAATTCGGTTTAATATATCCAAGCCTCTGCGGCCGCGATTTCGTTTCAGCACATCGGAAGAATCGGCAATATGCTGTAATTCCTCAAGGACGAACTGTGGAATGACAATCGTTCCTTCTAAAAATCCGGTCTGACAAATATCAGCAACGCGCCCATCAATGATAACGCTCGTATCTAATATTTTCAAAGGATGATTAACTTCCTTATCATTCTCTTCCTCACTGGTTTTTTTCTTGTTACCGCGGTTTCCAAAAAGACCTAATAATTCATCTCTCTTCTTGAAGCCTACCTGAAAGCCGAGATAACCAAACAAAATGGTCAGTAATATCGGAGCCACAGCATTTAATATTGGGACTTGCACAGCATTCAGGGCAAAGCCGATTAAAAACGCAACCAACAATCCAAAGATTAGACCTACACTACCAAAAAGGACATCTGTTACAGGAACTTTCACTAAAGAATCTTCAGCCCATTTAATAAAGTTAAAAACATAATCTACTGCCCAAAAGGTAATAAGATAAAAAATAATAGCACCTATAATAGCAGTGATATACGAGTTGTTAATTAAGGGAATGTCATTGATATGAAGTAAATTGAACAATTCCGGTAATAACAAAATACCAAGCGTACCACCTATAATGAGGAAGCAAGCCTGCACAATACGTTTTAACATTCCTTCACCTCCTCTATTCATTATAAACATATTCATGGAAATGAAACCTTAATTTATAGATTATTTTTCGATTACAAAAACGTATTAAATTTAATTTGTTAGTGAAAATTAATAGGTTGAAGATTCTCCCCTAGGGTAGCATTGGAAAATTTTCGTGTCAAACAATTGGATTTTTTTAACTTTTAGGAACCTAGATATAATTGCTTTTATAGATGGCGATCGGTGTATAACCGCTCTTTTATCAATTTAAAGCCTTCCTTAATCTTTTTGGCACGAACTTCCCCGATTCCTTCCACATCATCAAGTTCTTCCACTGTTGCAGTTATTATTTTTGAAAGCTCACCAAAACTGCTGATGAGATTTTCAATAATGATGGATGGAAGTCTTGGAATTTTATTAAGAATTCTGTAGCCGCGCGGACTTTTATTTTCATCAAGGTGCACATAGCCAAGGTATCCCATCAATTTTAATAAGACCATATCCTCAATGGTACCGCTCGTAGCCATAGCCTGCATCCGTCCAATCACTTCTCTGGGCTTGATGTCCCTGTCGAAGGCATAATCTTTAATAATAAGCATGGTCTCGTCTTCGAGATCTGTTAATATTTCATTCAATTGTAAACGAATGAGACGGCCTTCTGTTCCTAACTCATGTAAATAGGTTAGAAGTTCATTCTTAATCTTTAAGACCATTTCAAAACGGTGGAGAACAAGTAAAAAATCGTTATAGGTTACGGACTCCTCGAACTCTAGAATACTCAAATTGCTGATACTTTGTTCCAAAACCGTTTTATACTTCTCAAGCGTCTGAATGGCTTGATTGGCTTTTGTTAAAATTACCGCAATATCTTTTAATGCATAGCGAAAATTCCCTTGATACAGGGTAATGACATTTCTTCTTTGGGAAATGGCAATCACTAGGGCTTTTGTTTGTTTCGCTACCCTTTCTGCTGTGCGGTGCCGCATCCCTGTTTCAGAAGAAGGTATATCGGAATCAGGGGCTAACTGGGCATTGGCAAAGAGAATTTTATTTCCTAATTCATTAAGGATAATGGCCCCGTCCATTTTCGCTAATTCATATAAAAAGCTGGGCGAAAATGGGCAGTTGATTTCAAAGCCGCCGTCAACGATACTTTTTACCTTTTCGTTAAAACCAATGACAATAAGGCCGCCTGTGTTCGCACGGAGCACATTGTCGATTCCCTCGCGAATGGGTGTACCAGGTGCAAGGAACTGTAAAACTTCACTTACGGTATGCTCACCAAGTTTTTTACTCTCCATCTGCTACCCTCCTAGCGCTGCTTTTAATGCTTCGCTCACTGACTTCACACCAATGAGTTCAACTCCGTTTGGGCCCTTCCAGCCGCTAAGATTATTAGCAGGGAGAATGACACGCTCAAATCCTAGCTTGGCCGCTTCCTGGACACGCTGCTCAATCCTTGAAACCCTTCTTACTTCACCGGTTAACCCGACTTCTCCGATAATACAATCGGTTGGTCTTGTGGGTTTATCTCTAAAGCTGGAAGCAATACTGACAGCCACTGCTAAATCAATTGCTGGTTCATCCAGTTTTACGCCACCAGCAACTTTTAGGTATGCATCCTGATTCTGAAGGAGCATCCCAACCCGCTTTTCTAATACTGCCATCAAAAGTGGCACACGGTTATGATCAATTCCCGTTGCCATTCTTCTTGGGTTCCCAAAGCTAGTGGGGGAAATTAACGCTTGAATTTCAACGAGGACCGGTCTTGTCCCTTCCATCGATGCGACCACCGTTGAGCCAGCAGCACCTCGTGAGCGCTCTTCTAAAAATATCTCGGAGGGATTTGCCACTTCTTCAAGACCAAATTCTTTCATTTCAAAAATTCCCATTTCATTGGTTGAACCAAAACGGTTTTTAACTGCCCGTAAAATCCGATAGGTATGATGTCTTTCTCCTTCAAAATAGAGGACGGTATCCACCATATGCTCTAACAGCCTAGGACCGGCTATCGATCCTTCTTTGGTTACGTGTCCAACAATAAAGATCGCAATCCCTTTGGTTTTCCCAATTCTCATTAATTCCGAGGTACACTCACGCACCTGTGAGACACTCCCAGGTGCGCTTGTTACATCTGGGTGAAATACCGTTTGGATAGAATCAATGATGACAAAGCTTGGATTTGTACTATCGATGGTCCGGTTAATTTCCTCAAGATTCGTTTCAGAGTAAACGAGGAGATTTTCAGAGGATATTCCTAATCGCTCCGCACGAAGCTTTGTTTGCCGTAATGATTCCTCACCAGATATGTATAAAACCTTATTTCCTTTATTAGCTAATTGTGATGATACCTGTAACAGAAGCGTTGATTTACCGATTCCAGGGTCTCCGCCAATCAGCACTAAGGATCCCTTGACCACACCCCCGCCAAGTACCCGGTTTAATTCATTTAAGTCCGTTTGAATCCTTGGTTCATTCTCCATTTCAATGGAATTGATCGGCATTGGTTTGGTTAATAGTCCTGATCCGCCTTGGGAATGGGCGAATGCCCCTCTTCTTGTTGCACCAGTTACTTCAACTTCCTCGACCATCTTATTCCATTCACCGCAGCCAGGGCATTTCCCCATCCACTTTGGAGATTCATACCCGCACTCCTGACACATAAACTTTGTCTTTCGTTTTGCCATTCTACTTCGATCCTCTCTTGCGCACAAATAAATGAAAAAAGAGGCACACGGTTTAGCTTTATTAACGTGTACCTCTCATGGTATAGCAACACTAATTGATTACATTTCTATTTTACCAAACTTGTTTTCTCTTCCATTCGAACAATAAATTCTCCATTATCAACATCGATCACCGCATGCTGACCTGTTAACAAGGTTCCTTTTAATAATTCTTCTGAAAGTCGGTCTTCAATATGCTTTTGAATCGCACGGCGTAATGGTCTTGCCCCATACTCAGGGTCATAACCTTCCTGAGAAATTTTTCCCTTCGCTGCTAAAGTTAATTCTAAAGAAATATTTTGCTCTTTTAAGCGTTTAATTAACTGCTCTGAAAGTAAAGTTACAATCTCTTCAAGATGCTTTCTCTCCAACGCATGGAAAACAATAATTTCATCAATACGGTTCAGGAATTCAGGGCGGAAGGCTTTCTTTAATTCGCCCATTACTTTCCCCTTCATGTCTTTATAATCCTGATCGCCATCCTGAATATTAAAGCCGACATACTTGTTCCGTTTTAAGGCTTCAGCACCCACATTGGATGTCATAATCAAGACGGTATTACGGAAATCTACTGTTCTTCCTTTTGAATCAGTCAAACGGCCATCCTCTAGAACCTGCAAAAGGATATTAAATACATCTGGATGTGCCTTTTCTATTTCATCAAGTAAAACAACGGAATATGGCTTTCTGCGAACCTTCTCTGTTAATTGTCCGCCTTCCTCATAGCCTACATATCCTGGCGGAGAGCCAACTAGACGAGAGGTAGAATGCTTCTCCATATACTCGGACATGTCAATCCGAATCATCGCATCCTCGTCACCAAACATGGCTTCAGCAAGGGCACGGGCTAATTCTGTTTTCCCTACACCAGTAGGTCCTAAGAAAACGAAGGAACCAATTGGCCGTTTTGGATCTTTTAATCCTGCTCTGGCACGACGGACTGCCTTAGATACTGCCTTAACAGCCTCCTCCTGGCCAATGACACGAGAATGGAGAACTTCCTCTAAATTAAGCAGCTTCGTCATCTCTGTTTGAGCTAGCTTGGAAACAGGGACACCGGTCCAACTTGAAACAACACTTGCAATATCTTCAACTGTTACTTCATTGTTTTCTTTCCCTTGCTTTTCCTTCCAGCTCTTCTTTGTTTCCTCGAGTTGTTCACGCAAACGCTGCTCCGTATCCCGTAAAGAAGCCGCTTTTTCAAATTCTTGACTTTGGACTGCAGAATCCTTTTCTTTTCGTACTTCCTCAAGCTTCACTTCTAATTCTTTTAAATTAGGTGGGGTGGTAAAGGAACGAAGACGTACCTTGGAACCTGCTTCATCGATTAGATCAATCGCTTTATCTGGCAGGAAGCGATCAGAGATATAGCGGTCTGATAGTTTAACAGCTGCCTTAATCGCTTCATCTGTAATGGAGACACGATGATGGGCTTCATAGCGGTCACGTAAACCTTCTAAAATCTGGATCGATTCTTCCGCTGTTGGTTCATCGACACGAATTGGCTGGAAACGTCGTTCTAAAGCGGCATCTTTTTCGATATATTTTCGATATTCATCAAGTGTGGTTGCTCCAATACATTGGAGTTCTCCACGAGCAAGCGATGGCTTTAAAATATTGGAAGCATCAATAGCCCCTTCTGCACCACCCGCACCAATCAATGTATGCAACTCATCAATGAAAAGAATAATATTTCCTGCTTGGCGAATTTCATCCATGACTTTTTTCAAACGATCTTCAAATTCACCACGGTATTTTGTCCCTGCTACGACTGTCCCCATATCAAGCGTCATTACTCGTTTATCACGCAGTATTTCCGGGACTTCATTATTGACAATTTGTTGGGCGAGTCCTTCTGCTATGGCTGTTTTACCTACACCAGGCTCTCCAATTAATACCGGATTATTTTTTGTCCGACGGCTTAACACTTCAATCACACGTTGAATTTCCTTACCGCGTCCAATAACAGGATCCAGGCTTCCTTCGCGGGCAATTGACGTTAGATCCCGTGCAAGGCTATCTAGCGTCGGCGTGTTAGCACTTGCTGATGCCCCGCCTTGATGCCCGCCAGACTCATTACTTCCTAATAGTTGAAGCACTTGCTGTCTTGCCTTATTTAAACTAACTCCCAAATTATTAAGTACTCGGGCAGCAACCCCTTCTCCTTCTCGGATTAAGCCAAGGAGAATATGCTCAGTCCCTACATAGGAATGTCCTAATTTTCGTGCTTCATCCATCGATAATTCAATGACCTTTTTAGCTCTTGGAGTATAGTGAATGGTTTGAGAAGCATCCTGTCCTTTTCCAATTAAATTTTCTACTTCTTTTTGGATTTTTTCAGAACCTAAACCAAGTCCATAAAGGGCTTTCGCAGCAATCCCTTCACCTTCCCGAGTTAACCCCAATAAAATGTGCTCTGTTCCAATATTGTTATGACCAAGACGAATCGCTTCCTCTTGTGCTAAAGCTAGAACTTTCTGCGCTCTTTCAGTAAAACGGCCGAACATCATATTCTCTTCCTCCCCACCTATTTTTCTTGCTCCATTTTTATTCGTTCCCTAATTAATGCTGCCCGTCTGATGTCTCTTTCATGTGGTCTTAATGAACCCCCAGCATATTGCTGTAAGAATCCTGGCTGGGTCAGTATCATTAATTCATTTAAGATTGTCTTAGGCATTTTATCAATATAACCCATATCTATTCCAAGCCGAACATCGGATAAACATCTAGCTGCTTCTTTCGATTCAATAATTCGGCTATTAGATAACACACCTAATGATCTGAATACTCTGTCTTCTAATTGTATGTTTGAAGTTTTTCGTAATGCTTCACGGGCCGACCTTTCTTGTGAAATGAGTTGACTTACAACCCCTTTTAGGTCACGGCCAATGTCCTCTTCTGATTTACCAAGTGTGATTTGATTAGAAATTTGAAATATATTACCTAATGCTTCGCTGCCTTCACCATAAATTCCTCTAACAACAAGACCTAATTGGTGAATTGCAGGAATAATTTTATTAATTTGCTGTGTTAACATTAACCCTGGCAAGTGCATCATGACCGAAGCACGGAGACCTGTTCCAACGTTTGTAGGACAACTGGTTAAATAGCCGTGTTTTTCATCAAATGCGTATTGAATATTACTTTCAAGCCAATCATCGATTTCATTCGCAGCATCCAACGCTTCAGATAATTGCAAACCTGGATACAAGCATTGAATCCGGATATGATCCTCTTCATTAATCATAATACTTACTTCTTCGTTTTCGGTTAATAGAACCGCCCCATATGGTGAATCTTCAGCTAGATGAGGGCTTATTAAATGTTTTTCAACCAATACTCTTTTTTGGAGCGGCTGTAATTCTTCAATTTTCAACAATTCCATTTGGCCAAACTTTTGAATAGGAGACTGTTTTAAAATTTCTTCCATATTTTCAATAATCAATTTTGCTTCTTCATGTGAAAAAAGGGTTGGAAATTTATAAGCATCAAAGTTACGAGCCAAACGAATCCGGGAGCTAAGGACAATATCTGAATCCGGTCCTTCCGCACTCATCCAGGAGCTGACAGCTTGATTTAGAAATCGTTCAAGCGACATGTTATTCCCCTCCCTCGTGGCTGGCTGCTAAATTTTTCTCCAACTTTCGTATTTCATCACGAATCTCTGCCGCCTTTTCAAATTCTTCATTTTGGATTGATTCCTTTAGATTACTTTTCAATTCTTCAATTTGTTTACGAAGATGGATTCCTCCGCCAATTCTCTTCGGTATTTTCCCATTATGTGTCCAGTTCCCGCTATGAAGTCGTCTTAAAACTGGTATAAGTTGTTCTTTAAACGCTTCGTAACAATGGGAACATCCAAAGCGGCCTACCTTTAAAAACTGTGGAAATGTCATTGAACAAGAATCGCATTGAAGAATCTCCTCCTGGTGGAAGGGACTTTGGCTAGGCTTTTGAAAGTTTGGATCAATATTTAATAATCCTGCTAATAAATTATTAAAAGCAAAACCAGATTCCCCATTAAAAATGAACATTTCTCCCTTTTCCTGAGCACACTTTTCACAAAGATGCACTTCAGTCTTTTCACCATTAATGATTTTTGTAAAATGAAGCGCTGCAGGTCTCTGATTACATTCTTGGCAAATCATACTTTCACCTCTTACTCAGAAAAAAATTTATTTATATTTTAAAGATGTTAACATCGCTTTTAGCATTCTTGCTCTTAATTCATCTCGGTATGGAAGATCAATATAAAGAACGGAACGATCGATTACACTTAACATAATTTTCGCTTCCCGCTGTGAAATAATTTCTTCTTGTACGAGCCTTAAAATGACATCCTCTGCACTTGTTTGACTAACCATTCCTTGTATAAGTGAGAGCAATTGATCAATTAAATGGGCCAAGTCATGGGATTGAACCTTCATAATCCTTATATACCCGCCACCGCCCCGTTTACTCTCCACAATATATCCTCTTTCGATTGTAAAACGGGTATTAATCACATAATTTATTTGAGATGGTACACATTGAAATTTATCAGCGATTTCACTTCGTTTAATTTCAACAAGATCCTTTTCACTTAATTCCAATACTTGTTTAAGATATTTTTCAATGATATCAGAGATGTTTCTCATCTTCCCACCCCCATTCTCTGACTTTGACTATATTTGACTAAATTATACTGAATTTTTTATGTAGATGCAACGATTCACTACTAATGATTTTCTCCAAAACCCGCCATTGTGAAACGTACATTAGTTAAAATATGTAGGGGTGAGATTGAGAACACAAAAAAGACAACCATTTCTGGTTGTCTTAGATTTGCCTGGCAACGTCCTACTCT
>NZ_JAGGQR010000056.1:0-10097 GCF_018613205.1 Bacillus sp. ISL-46 | reverse complement strand
AATGATCTGAACTCATTTCATTTAATCGTTAAATCCATATTAAGGGTTATGAAATCCTGCGAATAAGCGAGTATTCGTGAGAAAATCGTATTAAACTGAGGGAGTTCAAAAAGAAAAAAGAGCCACCTAAGTAGCTCAAAGATTTTTAAGTATAGCTCTCATTAGTTCCAAAAACTTTATCTTATTTGATTTATTAATTCTTTTGTTGTAAGTATAGTAGCGAACTCGTTATTTAAAGTAGCTAGGGAGGCACCATAATAGTTTCCATTTTGGTCTTTCATTCCAAATGCTGCTGTTGCATCTGAAATAAGGTATGTATTAAAACCTAAATTCCCACTCATTCTTGTAGTCGTAGATACACAATGAGGCGTAGTCAAGCCTGTTATTACTACATTTGCTATATTATTTAATTTAAGAAACTCTTCTAAGTTTGTACCAATAAAACTACTATTTACTTTTTTGTTATAACTAATTCATCTTCAAGGGGTTTAACCATTTCTTTTATAACAAATCCTTCGTTTTTTGGATAAAATACAGAATGTGGGTTATCGGACATATGTTGAATATGTATTACTCTCCATCCTTTATCCCGCCAGAATGCTAGTATCTTACTAATGTTTTCTTCTACTATTTAAAGTGCCTATTACAAAAATGAAGTAATATTTTGCCCGTGGTGACTTGAGTTTAATACGTAAAAAATCAGTTTAAGCAATGTATTTTAATTACAATACATTTGTTCTTTAACAAACCTGCCCCGTTATTGGAACAAGAAAAATAGCCGCAGCTACGACTCTTTGTTAAACTCAAGCACCCGTTACTTTAAGTGTAATTATTCACAAAATTATTTTTTCCCAATTATTTGTTGAAGAACGGAACTTATTTTCAGCTAAATTTATCCTTAAACATCTTACTAACCACTAATGCACCCAGTTAACCACTTTTTAGAAGCAAATAAGGTGGGCGACCGCCCCCCTGGTGATTTAGAAATCATTCGTTCCTAACCAATTTTTTTAAAATTAACCCGACAACTAATCCAGGTATCACAAATAATATTGGAAGCCAAACAGGTCCAACTAATACCCCAAAAATCGTTAAATTTGATGAATAGATACAACCAACTGTTACAAAATAAGCTGAAAAAACAAACGGAAGATAAGAATACTTTTCTTTTCCACCACCTGCATCTTTAAACGCATCCCACATTGCAAAAAAATATAAACATGGGTAAAACATTAACCATTGATATTCAGCTTGTTCAATCGCTTTTTTTATGTCCCCCTGAAAACTTGAAATAATTATAGTGTTAAAATTACCTTGAACATTAATTAGAAATTCTAAAAACACAAACACAATACCTTTTATAGGTTTACCATTTAGAAATTGTCCGAATCCTGGGAGTGCAATACTCCATAACAACGCTTCTTTACTGTTCGCCAAATTGTTCTATTCCTTTTCTGAATTCTTTTTTTCGACTAGCTTTCAAATAAGTTGTTCAAGCTGTTCCAATGTATCTTAACCCCTGTCATACGCTTTTGGTGGTGATTCAAACCAACCTTTATCAATTAAGATATTTATGCCGTCGTCAACAAATAAGCCAATGTTTACAAGTGTTCTTATATATAACATATCTATATCTCTTCTTGCAGTTACCGCCAGTGAATTTCCGAACGCCCTTATCTTCATTGCGAACATGTCCACTTTATGAAACAGCATTATTTTATCGGAAAAAGGAGGATATGTAGATGTTGTAACCAAATGATCCAGGTACGAAGGTGATTGAATTTGTTCAATATGAAGTTTTTCCTTATACTGCTTTACAGCTTTTTCAGTCATGTTCAAACCTCTTTTAAACAAAGCCTTTATCTTTTCATCCTTAACTATCTGATAGAACCCCAATAATAATGCCTTACTTGTTGTGTTATTCTCAATGTTATCCCAAAGATGAATGATTTCTAATGCCTGTAATGGTCGGACATCTTTAAGAAAACCATTTATGTAACTTTGTTTATCAATTTTATCAATTCCTTTTGGAGTTTGAATGATCGGAGGTTTTGCAATGAGTTTTTTTTCCATTAAAACATTATTAATTTGCCCTAAAAGGACTGTAGTACATTGATTACAATAAATAAAGAACTCTCTTATATCCTCCCGCATTATCAATGGAACTGCTACTGCGTAAAGGCTCATACCTGCCTTAGCAGCATATTTTAAATAATGAGCGTAAAATTCATCTTCGTATAAACGGGGGGCACCAAGATTTACATCATCTTTAGTAGATCCTTTAGGTATAGGGAAATTTTCTTTTTTTAAAAATCCTTCTATCCACTGCGTGAAATCCTTTGATAAGGCTAAACCATTTTCCAATAGCAACCTAATATCTTCATCATCGCAATGTTGATGAAAATAACCTAAGATTTGAATTGACATACTGTTTCCCATATAGGTAGCCCAAAGCTTACCCAATTCAAAAGTCATTAAAGGTTGGGTTTCACCTGATGTATGTATACTTAAATTTTGTGGTTTCATCACATTCATTGGATTTAATTCTTTATCCGTGGTCATAACTAATCTCCTCCCGCATTTTCGCTTAGGATTACCATTGGAAAATAATTTAATTCCAACAAATCGGACCTTTAACTTATAACGGTAATCAAAAAAGGACTGCCGAAACTGTCCTTTTACTTCAACTATTCTGCCTGTTACTTGAATAAGAAAAAGGCCTTACCCTGTTAAAGTAAAGCACCCGTTAGCTGAATAAGGAAAAGTTTCGTTGCCAGCACTTCTTACTTTACACAACTATCCATGCTCTGTCCCTACCGCCTGATTTTCACTCCTTTTCCCTGTATATCCATTTTTTTACTGTATATGTCTAGTGGCTCCAGGTCAGTATCTTGGGCATAATACAGTTTATATACATTAGTGAGGGGGATAGTATGAGGCTAAGAAATGGAGATTTTTATACAAATGTTTTTACCAATAAGTTATATAGGTTAAATGAAGATAAGGATAGCAGCTGGTACTTGAGTTTACGTGATGAAGAAGGTTATCATGAAACAGAAATGATATCAGGGCGTGATATGATTAGATTGGTAGAAGGTAGTTATAAAAAAAGCTAATAAAAAAAGAGCTACCCCATTCCTGTCATAGTACCTGTAATCAGATTTTTAGTGGAAAGTAGGTAAAACTTGAAACAATATAAGATGTTCCAAGGAAAAAGTCGCCTTTTTGTCGAATATAGTAGATAAAGGGGATTATCCAATGAATAAAGTTGAGTTATTAAAAAAATTACTAAATAGTAGTCGAGGTAATTTGTTTTCATTAGAGATTCCTACTACAAAAGAAAATGAAAAAAAGATTCAAGAATTGGTTAGAGTATTAGAAACAGAAAAAAGAATTAAATTAAGAGAATATGTACAGAGAGAATACTCAGTTTATTTACAAGGAATAATTAAGTATGCATCCGAATAATCGGATGCTTTTTTTATTGGGATGAAGCACCATAGGGTTCTTCAAGTTATACAGTAAGCCAAGATGGGCATAGAATTTTTATGAGATTTAGAAATTGTCAACCTTCATAACCCACAGAGCCAATAAATCCCTTGGGAATCTATTTTCTTAAATTAACCTGCCCCTATAGTTTAAGTACAACATATCACAATCTTCTTGTGGAAAATGAAAAAAGGCGACCTTCTACTTGAAGTATCGCACCCGTTACTTTAAGTACAATATTTCACAATCTAGTAGTGGAGAAATTTGTAGTAGAAATACTTAAAACAGCACGGAATCGCGTGGATGCTGCCATCATTTTATCGTATGCTTCGCTTGCACGTTCTAAAGGAAAGGTTTCAATTAATGGTCGTACATCCGTGAGTACACTGAAGTTAATGGTTTGTTGGATTTCTTCTGCTTGTCCAGTAAACGAACCCCTAACCGTATTGGGTCCTTTTAAAAAGTCCATTGCTGACAATTCCAACTGCTCACCAGAACCTGCTACGATAATTAGTTCACTGTCTGAACCAAGCCCATTGATCAGAGAAGAAATAGCTTTGGCGTTTGGAGCAGTAGCGAGGATTACTTTTGCTCCGCCTAGTGCCTGTAATGCTTGAGCTGGTTCTTCTTTTTCTGAATCAATGTAGTGGTGTGCTCCAAGTTGACGTACCAAATCTTCTTTATCGCTACCCCGTGAAATCGCAACAGTGCGAAATCCAGCTTTTTTTGCGTACTGAACGGCTAAATGTCCAAGTCCACCAATGCCCTGAATGGCAACAAGATCCCCAGGTCGAGCTTTGCTGTTTCTTAATGCACTAAACGTTGTTTCACCAGCACACATAAGTGGTGCTGCTTCCAATGCAGATAATTCATTTGGAATGCTTGACAAACTATCCTCATAAGCAACCATGTATTCAGCGTAACCACCGTCCATTGTCAGACCGGTTACTTGGTTGTTCCCTCCATGCCACCCAATGCCGACACGTTCACCGATTTTCCACTTCGTCGAACCTGTGCCAATTTCTTCAACTATGCCAATCACTTCATGACCAGGAATGCGGGGATACTCCGGAGATGCCCCTTTAATAGCCATGGAGTCTCCATTACATACTCCGCAAGCCTCTACACGGATCAGCGCTTGTCCTTCTCTCGGTTGGGGCACAGGGGTCTTTACTAATTGCATCTTTTCTCCCTTAGAAGGAATTTGTATAGCTTTCATCATTCTCAACATAAACTACCCCCTATAGTTCAGAATTTAAAAATTCTGTTAGCTTTCACATACGATACTCATTGAAAATATCATGTCATAAAGGCTTGTTATTTAAATTAATGATTTCAAAAACTGCCTGTTCAGCTGACTGAAGTGCGCCTTCAAGGTGTCCCCCAAATTGCGAGTTAGTCTCTGTACCAGCAAAAATAATTTTCTTTTCCCATATTCCTCTTTGTGGAGGTTTGCCATATATAGGAAAGTCCCTTAGAGGATTGAAGTCTTCCTCAACAGCCGTTTCTAAATCTGTGGACCAATCTTTGTAAAGTATAGAACTAACATCATTTTTGGCAGAGGGTCCAAAGAGCCTAACCAATTGGTCGATAACCAATTCCAGAATTTTATCTTCACCCAGTTCTTGGCGCATTTTCGCTGGCATTCCGAAGAAACCAAATAATGCACCAGAGCCTGTATCAGGAGAAGCATCATGGATTTCTTGTAGAGGTCCAACCCAGCTCGATGCGAAGCCAGAGAGACCTGATTCTCTCCAAAAAGGACGTTCATAGATGGCAACTGCCTTAGCCTGCCCTGCCATCCACGTCGGTTTGTTTATAAGGTCAGTTATAAGTTCTGTAGGAAGAGAAGGATAAAATTCAATATGACGTGCCACAATTCGAGGCGGCAATGTTAGGATAACAGCACTTGCAGAAACTATTTCCCTCTTTCCATTAGCAAGTTCTGCTTCAAGTGTGATAGCACCGGTATTATCTAGTCGAATTGCTGTTACTCGCGTTTTTAGCTCGACTGTGCCCCGCGGAAGATTATTTGCTACAGCATCAATAAGGGATTGCACACCTCCTATGAATCGCACCGACCTTGCATCAGAATTTTCCGGTAGTACATAACGTTCTGGTGGTTCGTTTTGGTATCGTTCTGAAAGCATTGCTCCTTTGGTGTACTGGTCAAAAGTTCCTAAATTCAGTTCCTTGACAAGATTAGCAATAGTCCTTTCGTGCTGTGACCAGAACCATGTCGGACCGAGGTCAAATTTACCCAAGTCAGGTCTGGTTGGACTTGGAGCGCTTAACACTCTACCTCCGATTCTATCTCTAGCCTCTAGAACCCTACATTTGATGCCTTGTTCAGTAAGCAAAGATGCGGCACGAAGACCACTTAAACCAGCACCAACAATAACTACAGGCTTGTTCATTTTCCTTCCTCCTTGTGTAGTTTTTCCTCTTCTTAATAAGCTTTTATACCGCACAGTATTGTTTAAATAGAGCTCCAAGGTTATTACCGATTGTAAGCCTTCAGAAACTGCCTTAAGCTCTACTAAAGGAAGTTCTTACTTTAAATCATACAAATTGAAAGCATATGAAAGTTCATAAATTATAGACATGAAATATATTTTAATATTTTTGTTCCAGATACTTCTGCCATTCATGAATACTTTCTGCCATACGGTAAGCCATAAACCCTTGCTCTTTCATTTTTTGCGCGGCAATAGCTGAAAAAGCACAGAACTGCCCTCTACAATAAGCTACAACTTCTTTATCTCTCGGTAATTCTTGAAGATATGAATCCAAGTTTTCCATTGGAATAGAGACCGCGCCTTCTATATGTCCAGCGTTATATTCCTCTGTTGGACGCAAGTCTAGGAGGACAACATCTCCTCTATTTAACTTTTCGTACACTTGATCCATCGTAAGTGTATTTAAACCTTCAAAACCACCTAAGAAATCTTCTTTAATCCGAGTGATATCTGAAAGTTGATTTTCAGCAATATGCCATAAGGAAAATAAAAACTCCACAACTGATGGATCAGCTAATGAATAAACAGCATACGTTCCCTTTTTAGTAAATTTAACTAATCTTGAATCATTCAGAACCTGAAGATGACGAGAAACATTTGCCACATTCATACCTGTATCTTGCGTCAACTTTTCGACAGTTTTTGGACCCTGAGCTAGCAAATTTAATATCTCTAGTCGTTTGTCACTCGATAAACATTTTCCGATTCTTGATAGTTGTTTATACAATTCATCTTTATAATCTTTTGCAGAAGAAATGAGCTCTTCCATACTAATCATCCTTTATTTTTCAATTGATAACATTGTTAATGATACTCTTGTTGAAGTAAAAATAACAAAATAATCATTCCATATGCTCATACTCATTTGCAAGAGTAAGAAATGTTAAAAATAAATGATTCCGCGGTAAAACAAAGAAAAAACCTTTTCTTTTATTAGTATTAATTCAACTTATTTTCTTTCTTAGAAAAGATTAATGTAATTTCTTTCACTTTTTTGATGATAGAAAAAGGAACAATCATTTTTATGATTGCTCCTTTTTTATTTTTATCTTAATCGAGCTGTAACTCCACCATCAAGTGGCATTATAATGCCTGTAATCCATGATGATGAATCATCCGCAAGGAATAAAATTGCATTTGCTACATCTGCTGGAGTACTATTGCGTCCAATAGGATGAAACGCATTAAAGGTTGGTAACACTTCCGCTACTTGTTCTTCTGACATAAAAGTATTGTAAATTGGTGTTTCAACAACTGCAGGTGCTACTGCATTTACTCGAATGTTATCGCCAGCGAATTCTACGGCTAAATTTCTTGTTAAAGCATGTCTTCCTGCCATTGCAGCAGAGTATGCAGATGAAGGAGTTGCTTCCACTGCTTGAATTGCCCACATTGAACCAGTATTTACAATTGCTCCTCCTCCACGTTTTTTCATTTCTGGGATAACTGCTTGAGAAGGATAGAATGTTCCTTTAACGATTGTATCTAAATAAGATTGTACATCATCCTCTGTATGATCAAGGAATGGTGTTGGATTAAATTTCCCTGTATTATTAACTAATACATCTACACCACCAAACACTTCTACAGCTTTTTTAACCAAATTCTGCGAAGTTTCCTTTTTACTGATGTCACCAGCTACATATAAAACTTTTTTACCAGTTGGGTCAATTTCTAAAGCCGATTCCTTTAACACATTTTCTCTACGTCCATTAATAACCACGTTTGCTCCTTCTTCAAAAAACTTTTTTGCAGTGGCTTTCCCAATCCCAGTACCTCCACCAGTTACGATTACAGTTTTGTTTTCAAATCTCATTATCATTCATCTCCATTTTTATTATTTAGTTCAGTGGTTAGATTAATCACTAATTGGAAATTATTTCCAAGTTCATTTTCACCTAAAAACATATTATTGACTGTTTTTAGTTACCTTTTACTAATTCATTTACAATAGATAACTATATTAACTAGCTACTAACAGTAAGATTTAATTTTGAAAATTTATTTCCAACTCGTGATTTGACAGAACTACTGTTCACATTGAAAAAATTTATGCGATTAGTAATTAACTATTCAATTGAATAATTGAATAATAACATCAGAATTCCAACTCGTCAATTAAATTAATTTACCTAATATTAAATATTATCCAATACTAACTCTACCCCCGACTCAATAACGAAGGTGGGTTGCATAACCAGAAAATGTGCTACAAAAATGAAAATCTTTACTACGCAGTAATTGTCTACTAATCATTAAATAATGACGGTTTTTCTAATTCCACATTACTGCTCTTTAGAGGAACAAGAAAAAAGAGCCGAAGTATCGACTCTTTGCTACTCAAGTATCCACTTAGTTTTAAAAATACTCTACAAAAAATCCCGATTTTCCTAAACAATCTGCCCTATTTTCTAACTCCACGAGACCATATCACCACTGGAATTAGTAATAAAGATAAAATCCCTCCGGTAATTGATAATGTTAGATAACTTGAACCTGCCACAATCAATCCCGACATGGCTCCACCTGTAGCCCCTGACAACGCAATTAAAACATCCACGGTACCTTGAGTTTTAGCCCGTGTGGAGGTATTAGTTGAATCGATAATAAGTGCTGTCCCACTTATCAAACCAATATTCCATCCTAATCCAAGTAAAGAAAGAGCAATTACCATAAGAACCATAGAATCTCCTGGTGCAAATGCTGCTATTAAACCTGCCAGAAGTAACGTAATTCCAGAAGCAATAGCCATTACAGTACGCCCCAACTTATCAACAAGGGCACCTGTAACAAGTGAAGGGAGATACATGGCACCTATATGAAACCCAATAACAAGACCGACTGCACCCAAGCCATGTCCATGATGCATCATATGAACTGGTGTCATTGTCATAATAGCTACCATTACCATTTGAGTAAGGACCATTATGGTTGCTCCAACGATGATTCCTCTTTTGTTTTCTGTATGTTCAGTTGTTGCCAATTGCCCTTTATTACTAGACTCTTGGTTGATTGCTTGTATTGTTCTTGCTATAACTAATGGATCTGGGCGAAGCATGATGAAAAGGACAGTACCTGCTAAGATATAGGCTGCTGCTCCTAAAATGAAAGGACCAGCAAGCGATGGAACACCAATCGAAAGGGCAAAATCACCCATCACATTTACTAAATTTGGTCCTGCAACTGCACCAAATGTCGTAAAAACCATAGCAATACTAATAGCAGTTGCACGTTGTTTTTTATTTGCTAAGTCCGTACCCGCATAACGAGCTTGTAAATTTGTTGCTGACCCTGCACCATAAACAAGCAAGGAAGTAAATAAAAGGAAAACACTATTTAATATTGCTGCAAGTATGACACCTATTGCTCCAAGTCCACCGAGCATAAAACCAGCTGTCTGACCTGTACGCCGTCCATAACGTTGAGAAAGTCTCCCAACTAAAAAAGCAGCACCTGCCGACCCAAAAGTAAGTAAAGCCGAAGGAAGTCCAGCAAAAGCATCTGTACCGAGCATTTGCTGTGCAAGAAGTGCACCCACAGTCACTCCCGCAGCTAACCCTGCGCCACCCAAAATTTGTGAAATACTTACAATGAATAATGTTCGCTTGTATAACGATTTTTGTTTTTCTGAAGAATTAATGTAGGTTTGTACTAGATAATGATCTACGTCTTCAAGCTTTAACTTTCATTTAGTTTGGTTCACTAAAGCACCCTTTAGTTGAAGAAGAAGATGAGCCTTTTATGTCAGTTTTTTAACGATACCCTTTAAGAATTTCTCAATAAACTTTATACATAAGTATCCACTAATATGGATAAACTTCTTTTTAAGAGCATGGGTTACTACACCCCACCTTTCTTGAAAGTGGAAAGACTTCCTATCCCGCCTTGGATGGAAGCTAACCATTCTCCTATATATAATCCAAATTTCTTGAAATCCTGATAACCGTCACTATTTTGGCGGTTTTTTTATCGTCTACTTAAACCCATCTAACGTTTGTTATTTTCATTGAGTAAAAACAAATAGCCACCATTTGTGACTGCTAAACTAAAGTAGACAGTTTTCGCTAGATAAGAAGAAACACTTATTTA
>NZ_JAGGQR010000055.1:72538-116618 GCF_018613205.1 Bacillus sp. ISL-46 | reverse complement strand
ACTTTCGTCCATTGTGGAAGATTCCCTACTGCTGCCTCCCGTAGGAGTCTGGGCCGTGTCTCAGTCCCAGTGTGGCCGATCACCCTCTCAGGTCGGCTACGCATCGTCGCCTTGGTGAGCCGTTACCTCACCAACTAGCTAATGCGCCGCGGGCCCATCTGTAAGTGTCAGCCGAAACCGACTTTCAGCTTTTCCTCATGAGAGGAAAAGGATTATCCGGTATTAGCACCGGTTTCCCGGTGTTATCCCAGTCTTACAGGCAGGTTGCCCACGTGTTACTCACCCGTCCGCCGCTAATCAACAGGAGCAAGCTCCTATTGATTCGCTCGACTTGCATGTATTAGGCACGCCGCCAGCGTTCGTCCTGAGCCAGGATCAAACTCTCCAAGAAAGTTGATTAGCTCATTTTGTTACGTTGGCTTAGCTTCACTTTCTGACGAAAGATTCACTAATAAAAAATTTGTTGACGTTTCTGCTTTGTTTAGTTTTCAAAGAACTATTTTGTGACAGAATAACATTGTATCATCTCACTTCAATAAAGTCAAGTGTTATTTTGAAATAACTTCATTTGAATCAGCGAGGTTTTTATCATATCAATCAATATCATTTTTGTCAACTGGTGAAGGATTATTTTTTAGGAAGATCATATCTTCTTTCGCAATGCCCTCATCAGATTTACTATATTACTATTGTATATTAATAAAGTCAACTAGTATTCTACAAACAAATATATTATTTTTATTTTTAAGATAAAGTTATAATAAAACAATTATGCAAACATTAACTGAAAATCGCGGGGTTGCAATGGTGTCAGGCACCGCTAAGGAAGGTACTTGTATGACAAACATTAAAGATGTGGCGAAGATGGCAGGGGTATCTGTAACAACAGTTTCTCGAGTGTTAAATAATCATCCTTATGTAAGTGAAGAAAAAAGGGGTGCAGTTTTAGAAGCGATTAAACAGAGTAACTACCAACAAAATATTAATGCCGTCCATTTAAGTATGGGGAAAACCTTTCTTGTTGGTGTGGTTGTTCCTTTTATCGATCACCCTTACTTTGCACTATTAATTAAAGGAATAGCGAATGAAGCGTTACAAAACAACTACAAGTTGGTTTTATTTCAGACCAATTACGCGGAGACCAGGGAATTAGAAGCCCTTCAAATGCTAAAACAAAAGCAGATTGATGCGTTAATTATTTGTTCGAGAATATGTACTTGGTCGACAATCGAAGCGTATTTGCCTTTTGGGCCCATTGTTTTATGCGAAGATACTAGAGGGAAAAACGTATCCTCCATATTTGTGGATCACTATAAAAGTTTCCATTTCGCCTTAGATTACTTGCATCAAAAAGGTCATCATAAAATCGGTTATTGCATCGGACGGAAATCAGGAACAAATAGTAGAAACAGGGAATTAGCGTATATGCATTTTATCAAGAACTATCATTTGCCTTTTGACCCTGCCTATATTTATGAGGATTGTCTTCACTTTGAGGATGGAGAAAAGGTAATAAATCGGATTAAACAAATGTCTAATCCTCCCACAGCATTGCTTGTGACGAGCGATGAGGTCGCGGCAGGGATTGTAACTTGTGCGCAAAATTTAGATGTTAGGATACCAGACGACCTCGCACTAATTGGTTTCAATAATCCCCATTGCTAAAATGATGAATATCACCACAATTGAAATCCCCCTTGAGGATATCGGCAGGAAATTATTTTTACAAGGAATCATCAAAAATGAAGAGATTGCACAAAATGAAATCCCCGTGAAATTAATTGAGCGAAAAACGGTGTAATCTCAAGCATCAATTGTCCTCTCCCTTCGAATTCTTACATTAAAGGAACTGCTAAAACAGAATTTTTTTACAAACCACTTGACCTGAAACGCGTTTCATAAAATATTCTGTTTTTGCAGGAACTCACAACACGATGTCGGCGTGATCGGAATCCTCTGAGCGTAACGACCGTGTTGTGTTTAACGGAGGGGTAGAAAATGACAAAGCCTATTGTTTTTTTTGATATTGATGGTACGCTGCTTGACGAGGATAAAGTGATTCCGGATTCTACAAAGAAGGCCGTTCGTTTACTTCAGGAAAAAGGAGTTCACACAGTTATCGCCACTGGTCGTGTACCGAAAATGTTTTATTGGATTCAAAAAGAATTAAATATCGACTCTTTTATTTCCATGAATGGACAATATGTCGTGTTTGAAGGGCAAGAAATATACGCGAATCCAATCAATGATGAGCTGCTTCATTCCATCACCACTATGACAGCAAGTAAAGGGCATGCCCTTGCTTACTGCAGCCACGATGATTATAGGGTCAGCGAAAGAAACCATCCACTTATTGAATCTTGTTTTGATTCATTGATGATGTCCTATCCTAAAGTTGATGAAGGATTTTATAAAAATAGAGCCATTTACCAAGGACATCTCTACTGTAATAGCAGGGACGAAGATCTATATATCAACAGTTTCCCTGATTTCCACTTCGTCAAATGGCACGATTACGCTTATGATTTCCTTCCAAAAGGCGCCTCAAAAGCGGTCGGTATTCGCAAACTGCAAGAGTACTTAGATATCAATAATGAGAACTGTTTTGCGTTTGGAGATGGTTTGAATGACTTGGAGATGTTAACAATGATTGGAACGGGGATTGCTATGGGTAATGGGGTTCCTGAAGCAAAGGCTGCAGCCGATTTAATCACAACTTCATCTTCTAATCACGGGATTCTCAATGGTCTTATCCAGGTGGGTCTTTTAGAAAAAGAGGCAGCTGTAGAGTATGAAAACAAAAGATAGTACCCGTTCGAATTGGTAGTTTTTTAGAAAGTTTGAAGTCATTCAAATATCTTATGGCGGACAGTGTCAGGCACCGTTCGCCATATATCTATGCATTAAAAACAAGTGGGATATGAATCATAAATGTACTCCCTTTGCCGAGTTCACTCGAAACTTTAATGGTCCCTTTATGTGTGTCAACGATCCACTTGGCGATGGAAAGTCCCAAACCATGCCCTCCCATTTGCCGGGAACGAGATTTATCGGACCTGTAAAAACGTTCGAAAATACGCTGATAATCCTCTGGCCTAATTCCGATTCCGGTGTCCTGAACAGAGATACAAAGCTGTTGTCCTACTATTGATAGTGAGAGCTTAACTTCACCGCCCTGCGGGGTGTATTTTATCGCATTGTCTAAAAGTATATATAATAGCTGTGATAGTCTTTGCGGATCGCCGACTGTAATCAGCGAACCAAGCGTATTCAAGTGGAGCGTGATTTGCTTGGAAACTGCCAGCGGACGGACGGACTCAATTGCAGTTTCTGCTTGGGAACGGAAGTCAAAGGTCTCTAGATTAAGTTGGATTGTATTTGAGTCGGAACGGGCTAAGGTTAATAGATCGCTCACCAAATGTGTCATCCGCCTCACCTCTTGCCTCATATTCGTAAGTATTTTCTCTACCATGTCTCTCTTTTGAGGTTCGATCGTCATTTCCACCGCATCGATCGATGAGAGCAAGACACTTAAGGGTGTCCGTAATTCATGTGAGGCATCTGCCACGAATTCACGCTGCCTTGTAAATGCGCCGCTAATCGGAATCATCGCTCTTTTTGACATTACCACACTCATATAGATGGCAATACCCAAAAACAAGATGCCTATTGCTATCAGAATCAGCAATAGAGAGCGGAATAGCTGATACGTAAATGTAATGTCTTTTCCCACATACAACTGCCCAATGAATTGACCTTTGTCGTAAATTGCTCGACTTGTAATTATTAGCCGAATATCTTTAGGTGCCTCCCGCGGATGAAAGCCCCCCTTCATTCCCCTTCCGTTTGAATTTCCTTCATCATGCAGTGTTTCCTTTCGAATTTCTCTTTCGTTTTGAAATCTTCCATTTATTAGCTGCAGTAGATCAGAGCGCAAGCGGGGATCCGATTCATTCCCCATGATGATTTCTCCCTTAGAATTAACCACATAATAAAAGAACTGATTGACTCCAGCAAACACCAACTCTTGGTCATCCATTCCTTGGAGATCATTCTGTTCATCTTTTAATAAATAACTCTCAATGAAGTTTGCTTCCTGATTCACTAATGATTGAAGTTCTCGTTCCTGGTTGTTTAGGATAACAACGTGTAGGACGATATAAACGATCGCAATAAAAAAGACAAGAAAGAGCATGAGCAGTCCACTATACATGCGTGTTAATCGGCCTTGTGTGCTCTTAAAAATATCTTTTTCACCTAGGTTCGTGAAGGTCTGTATGAATGAGCTAAATTTAGTTACCAAACTTATACCCTACCCCTCTGATGCTTTGAAGCAAATTTTGTTTTCCGAAAGATTGGAGTTTCTTTCGGATTAATTTGACTGTCGCATCAATGGTTTTAGGTGCTACCTCTGAATCGAAGCCCCAGATTCGCTCAAGAATCACTTCACGTGGCAGGACCTGCCCCTTATTTTTCACCATTAAATCTAATAACTGAAATTCACGAGGGCTTAGTTGAATTTCCTCTCGATCCAAACGTACAATATGGCTCTTCCGATTCAAAACCAATCCATGAAATTGGATCTCATCCTCCAATATTGGCGCATAATTCCGGCGGGAAAGTGCACGCAGCCGAGCTAAAAGTTCGTCAATTTCAAACGGTTTGACAAGGTAATCATCCGCACCAGAATCTAATCCCTCAATTCGGTCCCCCACGGTATCTTTGGCGGTTAACATCAGAATCGCACCCGAATAACCCTGTTTACGCAATCGGCTGCAAATTTCTACACCTGTCCCATTTGGCATCATCCAGTCCATGATTACTACATCGTAGTGAGCAGAGGTGGCGTAATAGTAGGCATCTTCTCCGTCTAATACCCACTCAACCAGGTATCCGCCCTTCTTTTTTAGCATATAAACGATCAGCTCTCCGAGACGTATATCATCTTCTGCTAATAAAATATTCATGGTATGAACCCCTTTGCAATTGATTTTTAGCTGAATCTATCCTCTCTAGTAACTCAAATCTAGCATCGCAATCTTAAAGTTTGCTTAAGAAAAGATAAGGATATAAAAAAGAAGCACCATAAATAATGGGTGCTCCTTTCTCGTCCTATTTTACGTTTTCTTCTAATTGCAGTACTTTTTCATTTTTTAGCTCTTCAAGTTCCTTATTCAATTCTTCTTCGTTTACAAAGTTGCTGTAAGCTGCATACTGGGCTAACGGGGCTGAAAACTGCTGACCAGCTTGTACCTCTGCTTCCATCATTAAAATCCGTTCTTCCGCACGGGCCACACCTCTTGAAATGTTGTCAGTTTGGAAGGAGACTGTTGCATTTTGAATCTGCTTCATCGACTGCGCCACATTCGCGCGGGATGCTAAAAGGATTTTCTTATGCTGCATTTGGTTATAGGTCTCTTTCAGCTCATTTAATTTTTCGATAAGAATTTGAGTTTGGGCTTTAACCGCTTCATATTGTTGCTTGTAAAGGTCTAGCTGCTTTTCATGGACTAGTTTCTCTTGCACCGCTAACTTCGCGATTCCATCCTCACCCTGTTCAATCGCTAGTTTCGCTTGACGCGTACGCTTTGCTACCAATCCTTCGGTTTCCAAAATGAGAGCAGCTTGTTTATTCTCCACAAAAATTTGACGAGACAAGGCTTTCTGGACTTTTAAAATTTCTTGCTCCATTTCTCGTGAATATTCATTTAACATCGCAATTGGATCCTCGATTCCATCTAGTAACCCATTGATTTCTGCCATCGTTATCGTCTTTACTCTTTTAAAAATACCCATTTTACACATTCTCCTTTTTATTGGTTAAATTTTTTTCCCATGTATCTAAAATACTTGCATTTTGATTTATTACCGGTATATGTGAACCCACTGGTGTGTTAATAAATTGTTTCATCGATGAGGCCTTTGCCTTCTTTCTAAACCATCTCACTAAGAGAACCACAACAGCTAGTCCAATTAGAAGGCCGAGCCAAGGAAATCCTCCGCCGTGGTGCGGTCCGTTCATAACCTGGTGAGAACCAAAGCCACCTTGTTGTCCCATGGCCCCTCCAGGTCCAGGTCCAGGGCCATGTCCGTGCGGTCCATTCGCATAACTACTATGACTTTGGCCTCCAAATAAATAGTGGAGAACATTGACCACCAAAATCATGGCGGCGATTCCCACGCCCCAGAAAATACCTTTTCTCACTTTCGTATTCATCTCTCTTTCCTCCTTTCTACTTGATACCTGAAGTCTAATAAAGAATAGTGAAAACTTGGTGAAAGCCTGTCCCATTATTTAAAATTTCTCAAAAAAATAGAAAAGGTGTCAGGCACCATGTGAAAAATTCACATGGTGCCTGACACCTTTCATTCTACTTTTTTCTCAGGGCATAAATTTTTTTAGCATTTCCTTTGTTTCGGAATCGGCAAAGCTTGCTTCGACACTATTAAGGTAAATTTGCTTATAGTCATTTTCATTTATATTGAATTCTTTAAATACGATGTTACATTCATTCGCCATTGTAGTATCTGAAACGGTCCGGTTGTCCGTATTAACTGTTACCTTGATCCCATCCTTATGGAACTGATAGATTGGATGTTCACTAAACTGGTTCACTGCTTTTGTTTGCACATTACTGGTTGGGCACATTTCAAGGACGACATGTTTTTCCTTCACAATGTTGTATGCTTCAGCACAATCCTTTATGAATACGCCGTGTCCAATTCTCTCTGCACCTAAAAGTTCAACCGCCTCTAATACATTCTTCCCTATGCCTGTTTCACCCGCATGGATCGTAACTCTATAACCATATTCTCTAGCTAAGGCGATCGGTTCTACGAATCTTCCACAAAATCCTTCCTCTTCCGATGCGCATAAATCGATGGCCACTACACCTTCTCCAAGGAATCTCTTCCCCTTCTCAATGACCTCAAAAGCACGGTCCGCTGGCATCGTTCTCATACAGGAAAGAATCAAGTTTCCCTTTATATCAAATTGCTTTTCAGCATCCTTCATTCCAGTTAAGACGCTTTGGATGATATCTTCAACGTCTAATCCCCCTGCTGTATGAAGTAGTGGTGCAAATCTTACTTCCATGTATTTCACATTTTCCCGGGCCGCATCCTCAAAAAGTTCAAAGGAAATCCTTCTAAGATTTTCCTCTGACTGCATAACTAAATTAGGAATAGAAAATTTCTCTAAATATTCATCCAGGGATTTGCAATCTAATGGAGCAATGAGCTCTCCTTTTATCTCGTCTATTTTCATAGAGGGTAAACTGATACTCTCTCTCTTTGCGATATCAATGATTGTTTCAGGTCTTAGACTCCCATCTAAATGGCAGTGAAGTTCAATTTTGGGTAAGGTTGCGAAATTCATGTTGGATCTTTCCCTCCTAATTTTTGTTTGGTTAAAAAGTGAAAAAAAAAAATTCCTGATTACGAAGAAAATACACATCCATGTACCTTCTTCGTAATCAGGAATTTATAGGTTCCTGGTAGAGACCTCCAAACCATATCATTGGAGTTATACGAAATTTTTATTAAATTACTATTGCTCAAGAATAATAAATCTTATTTTTATTGTCAAGCGTTTTAGTTTCGATTGGATAGGTAATATTTTCCTTTTTATTCGGAAGCAACTTATTTATTTTTATAAAAACGATCTCTTACTCTTTTCAACCGGGCGTGATAATTTAGAATGTCCAGTCTAGCTTTTTCTGCTTCTGGTGCAATCGGTCTTAATTTTTCCAACTCCCAATAATCAACAATCACATCTAAAACTTGATCAAAATATTCCAAAGGGCCGTAGTTTGCTTCTTTTGCTATAATGGCCATGCGATCTTCAAAATCAGGCATTACTGTTCCAGGCATTTGAAAATTCTTAATAACATGTCCTAAATGATAACAGTAATTGGGTTCTAGTTGCAGATGGAATTTAATCACGTCCCTGTAAAAGGCATAATGCAACGTTTCATCTTTTGCAAGTCGGCGAAGCAGACTAGCTAAATCCTTATCATGCGAACCAGCTACTTTGGCAACATTATTATAAAAAACCATGGTTGCGAGTTCTTGTAAAGAGGTATAAACCATGGTTTCAAAAGGCGTATGGTAATCAGGATTCCAGCCATTCTCAACCGTTTGTTTGTGTAATTGGTGGAGTCGCTTGGGATCTACATTGCGTGTTATTAATAAATACGTTTCAATCAGGTTTGAATGCTGATCTTCTTCCGCAGTCCAAGTATGGACAAAATCTTTAATAACCGTTAAAGAGCCTTTAAACGTTTGATCGAGATGCGAGGTAAACCATGGCAGGTTTACTTCGGTTAAAAGAGCCGTTTCAACCGCAGTAATAATGGACGGCGGCAGTGTGACCTGGCTTTCATCCCAGGGAACACGTCGAAAATCCATTGCCTTATCCCATGGTAAGAAATCATGGTAACCCCAATCTATTTTTTCAGACCGTTTTTTATGTTCTTCATATAAATCAATAAGTTTAGGCTCTAACCTAAAGTCCAAATCATTTGTTAACATCATAATCCCCCGTTGTTGTAAAAATTTATTTAGGTTTCCTGACAAGCGCTATTTCCAAATTCGAAAAATAGGGCCACTTATAAATCCCTTATAAAATCTGGAAAAATAGTTATTTTAATATCTGATGTTAGTACCTACTACCAACAAAATTATAGCACACTATTCTGAATTTACCTAATGAAGGGATTTTTAATATTCTCAGGTGTCAGGCACTTTATTCATGATGAAGATGCTGAATCTTACAATTTCTTTACATTCTTTTAACACCAGCTTAAGAAAAAATTCTCTATTCCCTTATACAATTAAGTAAATAATATCAATTGGAGGGATTGGATGAAGATTACCGTTGCTGGAGCAGGATATGCAGGGCTAGTCACAAGTGCTTGCTTAGCAGAATTAGGGCATATGGTGACATGTATAGACATTAAGAAAGAGAAAATTGACATGCTCCAAAATGGTCGTTCTCCGATTTTCGAGCCTGGTCTTGAGTCTCTTTTAGAAAAAAACCTCCATAACGGTCAACTGAATTTTACAGTGAGCCATCATCAAGCCTATTCAGAGGCTGAAGTTATTCTTATCGCGGTCGGAGCACCCAAAAAGCCTGATGGGTCACGGGATCTAAAATACATCCACGTAGTTTCACACACGATTGCACACTATATCGAAAATGATGTAACTGTATGTACAATAAGCACGGTTCCAGTCGGTACAAACAATCTGATCCAAGAAATTATTAATAGAAGCAAACCCCCGAACCTCCAAGCAAACGTGGTCGCTACTATCTGGTTTCTTCGGGAAGGTTCTGCCATCCGAGATTTTTTCCATGGTGACCTAATCGTAATTGGAACCAATTATCCTGAAGCAGCAATCATAATGGAAAAAATTTATCAACCCTTGAAAATCCCGCTAATAATAACGGACATCCGAAGTGCTGAAATAATGAAAAACGCATCGAATGCAAAGGGGGAATAGACAATGATAAAAATGCTACATGTATTTTATGGTTTTGAATGCAGGGTCCTGCAAAAGGTAAACAGCCATTTTGATAAACAGCTATTAAATCTTTTTTTCCGCACGGTTACACACCTTGGTGGAGCTAGAATAACTATCGCGGCCACATTTTTTCTCTTAATCCTCTCGCCAAGGGAGATCAGATTGATTGCCATTGCTAGCGCACTTGCATTATCAGCAAGTCATATACCAGTACATTTTGCAAAGTTGCTATTTCCTCGTAAAAGACCCTATTTAAGGATTGAAAAAACAAAGTTTCCTGCTAACCCATTACAAGATCATTCTTTTCCTTCAGGGCATACAACGGCAATATTTTCTGTTGTGACGCCATATGTCTTATTCATACCTCTACTTTCTTATGTCCTAATCCCTTTAGGACTATGTGTAGGCATTTCTAGAATTTACTTAGGTCTTCACTATCCTTCCGATGTGATTGCTGGAGGAATTCTAGGGACCCTCTCTGGGAGCCTATGCTTTTATTTATTGTGGATATGAGAGATACAATTAGGAGGGATTATATGAAAATTGCTATTTTCACAGATACCTTTCATCCAGACATCAACGGGGTTGCTGGGACGCTTAAACGATTGACTACCTATTTTGAAGATCAGAATATTGATTTTAAAATTTTTGCACCCGATTCAAATTCCAACGATTATAGTTCTACGAATATTCATCTTTTTAAAAGCCGTTCCTTTTTCTTATACCCTGAATGCCGCTTAGCTTTTCCAAACCTTCTTCAAATCAAGTCAGAGTTACAACATTTCTCTCCTGATTTAATTCATGTTGCAACCCCCTTTAATATCGGCCTTTGTGGTATTTATTTTTCTAAGAAATTAAACATTCCCCTCGTTGGTTCCTATCACACCAATTTTGATCATTATTTACACTATTATGACCTTCATTTTCTTTCAAAAATCCACTGGAAATACATGCTCTGGTTCCATCGAACATGCAGAAAAATCTTTGTCCCCTCAACTGAAACATTCCTACAGCTTAAGCACCATGGATTTTCAAACTTAGAACTATGGCCTAGAGGTGTGGATTGCCAGCTTTATCACCCCTATTATGATAAAAACGCTGTTCAAAGACATTACAGTACACAAGGAAAATACCTCCTTACCTATGTTGGCAAATTAGCACCTGAGAAAGATATTAAAACACTATTTGCCGTCGCAAAATCAATCCCGGCTGAAATAAATGAAAAATTACATTGGTTAATCGTTGGTGATGGCCCATTACGCGAGGAACTGCAAGCCCAAGCAGTAGCTAATATGACCTTTACAGGATACCTATATGGAAAAAGCTTAGCCGAAGTCTATTCAGCATCTGATCTATTGGTTTTTCCCTCACCTACTGAGACCTTTGGAAATGTTGTTCTAGAGTCCCTTGCGAGTGGAACACCTGTTATAGGAGCAAAGTCTGGAGGTGTTAAGAATATAATTAAAGCAGGGATTACAGGTGATTTATGTAAACCAGGGAATATTCAGGAATTTAGAGATGCCATTATTCAGATTTTAACGGATGATGGAATGCGAGAACAGATGGGAAACGCCGGAAGAGATTACGCATTAACACAGAGATGGGATCGGATATTTGAAAATCTGACTTGGCATTATAAGAATGTAATCGAAGAACAAAACGGGCAAAAGTATGCATGATTAAGAAAAATAAAAAAAGTGAAATGGAAGGCCCGTCCTTCCATTTCACTTTTCGCAATTTTTATGGATTAACTTTAGTGTTAAACACTTGCTTACCGTCTTTATATTCTAAAACAGTAGCTGATTTAATTGGATTGTGGTCTTTATCGATAGTGATCTTACCTGTAATCCTAGAAAAATCTTTTGTATTCTCTAATGCCTCTTTAATCTTTGTCGTATCTGTACCGCCAGCACGCTCAATCGCATCAGCTAATAGATAAACTGTGTCATAGCCAAGTGCATTAAATGCATTAGGTGATTCACCATTGAACTTTTCTTTGTATGTTGTTACGAATTTTTGAATATTTTTATCTGGATCTTCAGATGTGTAATGGTTTGTGATAAATGTATTATTTAAAGCGTCAGCTCCAGCTAATTGGACTAACTTCGGTGAATCCCAACCATCTGCACCCATTAATGGAGCAGTGATTCCTAACTCACGAGCCTGTTTTACAATTAAACCAACTTCTTCATAGTATCCAGGAATAAAAATGAATTCTGGATTTTTGGCTTTAATTCGAGTTAAGGTTGCACGGAAATCAGTATCTTTCGCAACATATGCCTCTTCGGCAACCACTTTACCGCCAGCCTTTTCATATGTCTCTTTAAATGCAGCCGCTAACCCTTTGGCATAATCACTAGCACTGTCTGCAAAAATAGCTGCATTTTTTACATTTAATTCTTTCGCAGCAAAATTCCCAGCAACGATCCCTTGGAATGGATCAATATAGGAAGTACGGAAGACGAATTCGTTCAATTTTCCATTATCGCCCACGGTTACGTTTGGACTTGTTCCCGATGGAGTTAAAAGAATTGTTTTTGTATCATTTGCGATTTGAGCCTGTGCCACCGTATCACCACTAGTTGCCGCTCCAATAATGGCTGTAACTTTGTCTTGACTTGTTAACTTAATGGCGCCGTTCGTAGCCTCTGCTGCTTCGGACTTGTTATCTACTTTAATGATTTCTAGCTTTTTACCCTTTACTCCACCAGCTTTATTAATCTCATCAACTGCAATATCGATACCGTTCTCAAGTGACTCCCCGTAAGAAGCAACCCCACCGGATAACTCTAAGTTAACTCCAACTTTAATCGTTTTACTGTCACTGTCTGAACTTTTTGGTGCTCCTGAACAACCTGCAAGTATTCCAGCTAATAAAGTGGAAGCCATAAACATTTTTGCCCATTTTTTCTTCATTATAATGACCTCTTTCTGTTTTCTGATTTTTCTGACATAACAAAGCGTAGATTGATAACCTTTTATGATTCAAAATACTTTTGTTTACTGTCTTAACTAATTGATAAATATTATTTTAAAACAATTTTTTCGATTCGTCTAGTATATTATTTGATTTATTTAAATATTTCTGACATTTTTGTTTTACAGTTATTTGGTAGTGCTTTCTTTCAGAATCCCCTAATAACGTTATTCTAACCATATTTAATTTTTTACAAAAAATTATACTAATAATCGGTTAACGCTCATTTATTATGAATAGTTGATAATAAGTTCTTATTATTCTTTCTAATAAATAAAATGTTATAAGAAGTCTCATTCTAAGGTTATGGGGGTGTTCTCTTTGAAAATATTACGGCTTGGCCATGCCATGTATGTCCTAAAAAGCAAGGTTGGAAAAAAGTATCTAATTGATCCGTTCTTCGATTTGAATCCCGGCTTTCCTCCGCAATTAAACACTGCTGACTTCTACCAATCTATTGATTGTGTATTTTTAACCCATGGCCATTTCGATCATACAAGCGGTCTTACTAAGTTGGTTGAACATAAACCTGATATTATGATTGTGGCACAATACGAGCTGGCACTTATCCTTTTGCAGCAAGGAATTAAAAATGTCCTTCCAATTAATTTAGGGGGTTCTGTTTCCTTTGAGGATGTAAATGTAACCATGGTCCAGGCAAAACATACTTCTTCCTATGGCGAAACCCAAGGTCCACCAGTATATGCCGGTGAATCGGCAGGTTATATTTTTGACTTTAATGACGATTATACTCTATACCACTCTGGTGATACGGCATTAATGTCAGATATAAAGCTGATTCAAGATGTGTATGAGCCGGAAATTGCGATCCTTTCTTCAAGCGGACATTTTACAATGGGACCAAAAGAAGCAGCCTATGCTGTAAAAAACTTATTAAAAGTTAAATATGTGATTCCCAGTCATACCTTTCCGACACATGAAACAGCTGCTTCTCCTGAATCATTAGCCCAATTATTAAAGGCTTTCCCTGTTGTTGATTTTATGATTGATAAAGACAACGAGTTAAAGGAATTATTAAAGGATTATCCAAAGACAGCCGTGATTACACTCTCTTATGGAGAAGAAATAGAGTTCGATAAAAAACTCTGGTCAGAAGTCTTGGTTGATAAGGAATTCTCATGAGAGAGGCACCCTTTAAGAGGGTGCCTCATTTTTATGCAGCCATAAACTAAACAACTAATCAAACGTTTGATTAGTTGTTTCATTTGACCCCTACACCCTTTTGGAATTCTTCTATACCAAGGCATCAGCCCAAATTAACCAAACGTTTGATTAGTTTTTCTTCCAATGAACCAAACCGCCTTGAAATCCTTCAATACCAAAGCCTCCGCCCCTTTCAATCAAACGTTTGATTAGTTTTTCCCTCATGGAATCATCAGCCCGGAAATTAACTTTAGACGATACCTCCGCATATAATGTTCTAATTTTACGCCCATGTTATGGAGGTATTTCATGAATAACTATCCAATGTATCCTTATTACAGCAAAGAAACAAAATGCGAAGAGAAACCTATTGCTTTTCCCCCTCAGCATCAGGAGCAACAGCCTGGGCTGGAGTATTTAATGAATCCCAAACCCATATACGAAAACCCCTCCTATGCGGGCAGCCAAAAGCTGCAAAATAAAGTGGCTATCATTACTGGTGGAGATAGCGGCATAGGACGTGCAGTTGCCGTAGCGTTTGCAAAAGAAGGCGCCGATGTTGTGATCGCATACCTTTACGAACACCAAGATGCCGAAGAAACGAAGACAAGAATCGAGCAGATTGGAAGGAAGTGCTTAGCACTCCCAACTGACATTCGCTATAAGGAGAATTGCAACAAGGTGGTGGAACAAACGATAAAAACATTCGGGAAAATAGATATACTAGTAAATAATGCAGCGGTACAATTTCCGCGAGAAAAGCTAACAGATATATCTGAAGAGCAGCTCATCAATACATTTGCAACCAACATCTTTTCCTATTTCTTTATGACCCAAGCCGCAATGCCTCATTTAAAGTCAGGGAGTTCCATTATTAATACAGCCTCAATAACAGCTTATCGTGGTGAAAAAACTCTAATTGATTACTCATCCACTAAGGGTGCAATCGTTTCTTTTACACGCTCATTCTCTCAAAATATCGTTGAGCAGGGTATTCGAGTAAATGCTGTAGCACCCGGACCAATCTGGACCCCGCTTATCCCTTCATCCTTCTCAGCTGAGCGCGTATCAACCTTTGGAACTGACACACCAATGAAACGAGCAGGCCAACCCTTTGGAACTGACACACCAATGAAACGAGCAGGCCAACCCTTTGAGCTCGCACCAACCTACGTCTACCTCGCAAGCCTTGACTCCCAATATGTAACAGGGCAAACCCTGCACGTCAACGGCGGCGACTATATTACCTCATAAAAAAGAGTGTCAGGCACCGCTCGTGGACAAATGTCCACGAGTGGTACCTGACACCATGTTTTAACTCAATAATTCCACCGTAAATTGCTGATCACTCGTGCCCTTCTTAGAGAAGACTCGTTCGACGTATTGAATTTCTTTATCAGACATCAACATGACGGTCGAGCTCCTCGTGCCATAGTCCTCACTTTTAATAAACAACGGCGAAAGCATTCTTTCCCATTCTAAAGAAACGCCTGTGTGCGGAAGAAGTTCGTCTGGAGCTTGGTCTGCATTTTGGAGCATGTTCAAAAGCTCCTCTACCCTATCTTCCCGTTCGCTCTTTATGATTTGGGACATGCCTTCCTTACCTTTTTGCACCTTTGGCCACTGAGTATTTAATAAATGATTGCTGACACCATAAATACCAGGCTCCACCTTCTGAAGCTCTTGCCCTTTATTTGAATAATAATATAGTTCCGTTCCATCCCCTGCAAGTAAGTTAAAGCCCGGATAGAGCTCTTTTCTCCCTACAAGACTTTGCATATAATCCTTTACTCTACCTTTGTGTTTCAGGGCATCGGAAACTAATTCTCCACGTGAACGCTTCCCTTTCGTTTCTTCCTTTGGGTCACGATAATTGGTCAAAGCCGCAAAACGTCCAGATGTGGTAACTCCCATCCAAGTGCCCATTTTTTCTAAATCTCTACCGGCAAGGATGTCAGGTCTGTCTTCCCAATAATGAGCAGGGGCAGTAAGTCGCCCGTAAAATTCATCTCGGTTTGCCGCTACAAGGAGCTTGTAGACCGGATGGACTCTATAGGCAAAAACGATTAAACACATATACAATCACAGCCTTAAAAATAATTTACTCTTTAAGTTTACGCACCATTTTTTTGATAAGACGAATTTGGCCGCGATGGCTCAGTCATCTTCAAACACATGGAACCATTTAAAGTAGTTATTTGCGGGGCGTTCCCACCAAAACAGTGTTTGTTCAAATAACCATTCATCTGGGAGCGCTTTAATGTTTCGATCGTTATGTTCCTAACATCCGCTAATTGATCCATGTAAAAATGTCGTATATCTCGAATAATTCATCATCGAAACTAAATTACTAAACTCCAGGCCCAAACCGTCTTTTTGATCTATTAGGTATAATGTATCCAAATTCATTCCATTACCTCCATATGGAAAAATCATACACAAACCATTATTCGCCATATTTTTTGAAAATCCTTTTAACCTGTTGGAATCCTCCGTTCTAAGTCTTTTAATGAAGCTCAAATTGCTAAAAAGAAAATAAATCTATTCCTGATTTTAATCGCAAGGTTGGAAATAATAATAGCTACGACCTAATTTAATTTGGAGGTGTGTTTCCATGTCAGAATTAGAGCCTTTAGAATACGAAACAGGCACTGCTATCCGCGAATACGACATTATTGAAATTACTCAAACAACCAACGGGTATGAAGTAGTGCTTGATATTGAATTAGACAGCGGCTATTCCTTAGCAAGAACAAAATTAGAAGTCACCAATGAGGACTTATTAGGATATGAAACAAATGAGATTGAGGAAGGGATTAAATATGCGTTAGGGTTTTTCAATCATTGACAACAAACTTATATTTTCAGGGCAAATCACCATGAACTGTGTTAAACTAACCAACGACGTTAGAAGAACGTACATTAATAATGGAGTGGTTAAATGAGTAGTGCGAAAGGGAAAGGCGGAACAGGCAGAGGAACCGGCAAGAAGGGCTGGACTCGTTGGCAAGCAGGTGTCAAAAAAGCAAAAAGCGCCAAACCATATGTCAGCAAAGGTGTTAAAAGAGCAAATGACGGAAACAACACCAGCAATAATAAAGGTGACACATCCGAAAAATAGTAATAAATCAAAGACTCAGGGGACTCCATCCCCCGGGTCTTTATTTCCCCCGAGCAAACGACCTTTTCAAAAAAAGCGCCAGTCCATCACAGGAGGACAAATGTCCACGAGTGGTGCCTGACACCTAATTTTACACCTCATTTCCTTCTTATTTGCTGGTTTCCCTCCTTACGACTGGTGCTACTTCTGTTGCTAATCGCTCGATGCTTTCGGCGACTTGTTTAAAGGGCATTCCGCCGATGTCCATTTGGGCGATAAACCGCTGGTGTCCATATAGTTCGTATTGATGGAGGATTTTTTCAATGATCTGCTGGGAGCTGCCAACAAATAAAGCCGTTTCCGGTCCGGCCATCTGTTCAAAATCAGCCCTGGACATTCTTGTATTCATCCCACGCTGGCGATTAACGGATCCCCAATAATTGGAATGATACGGATAGAACTCATCCTTTGCCTTTTGGGTTGTTTCCGAAATAAATGCATGACCAGTCACTGCAACCTTCATCGATTCAGGATCATGCCCTGCTTGACTGGCGGCCTGGCGGTAAATATCTACAAGCGGCTTAAACCGAATGTGTTCGCCTCCAAGTATCGCTATTGCTAAGTTAGTCCCTAATCTTCCTGCTCGTGCTGCGCTTGACGGAGTTCCTCCAACACCTACCCACAACGGAATATTTTCTTGTAATGGCCGTGGTGCTATTTCTGCATCCTGCAACGCAGAACGAAATTGACCATTCCAGGTCACTCGGTCTTGTGCATTCAGCTGCTGAAAGAGCTTGATGTTCTCTTCAAAAAGCTGGTCATAATCGTCTAACTCATACCCGAACAGCGGGAAAGATTCTATAAATGCCCCGCGCCCCGCAATAATTTCCGCCCGTCCGTTTGACAGGAGATCAAGTGTCGCAAAATCCTCAAATAGCCGAACAGGATCGACGGTGCTTAAGACAGTTGTAGCACTTGCCAGTTTAATTCGTTTTGTAACTTGTGAAATGGCGGACAAGACGACGGGTGGTGCGGACACGGCATAGTCGAGGCGGTGATGCTCACCAACGCCCACTACATCTAATCCTGCCTCATCAGCCATTTTCGCTGCTTCAATAATTTCTTCAAGTCGCTGTCTTGCGCTGATAGTCTTCCCTGTTCCCCCATCCGGAACTAAATCCCCCAATGTATAGATCCCTATTTCCATACCTGAATGTTCGTCTTTGGAATCTGGCTTCATCTTCATATCCTCCCTCAATCATTTATAAAACTAATCGAATTTGATTTCCTGAAGGATCTTCCGTTACAAAGAAATCAGCTTCTTCCGATATCTGCGCACCTAATTGCTTTAGCTGTTTAATCGCATTCTCTCTTGCTGCTTCATCAGGGAAAACGAGTGAGTACCAATTTAAGCCGACACTATTTTTCGGTGGTGTCGCTGCCCCTTCACCTTGCCACGTGTTGATAGCAATATGATGATGATAACGTCCCGTGGAAAGGAATGCAGCTTGTGGATAGTAACTAACAATTTCAAAACCAAGCCCTTTAGTGTAAAATTCTTCTGCTTTTTTCAAATTAGATACGTGAAGATGAATGTGGCCCATAACTGTGCCAGCCGGCAGACCGCTCCATTCCACATCACTCTCCGCGATAATTCCATTTCCATCAAGCTCTTCAGTTGCCATTTCTACTAAACCGTTGTTCCATCGCCATTCTGAAGAAGGGCGATCTCGGTACACTTCAATCCCATTTCCGTCTGGATCGTTAAGGTATAACGCCTCACTTACATAATGATCTGCAGCACCCAGTGGATATCCCGTTTGAATCATATGCCGTAAAAAGACAGATAAATCAGCTCGCGATGGAAGCAAGATCGCAAAATGATACAAACCTGAACTACGTCCTGTTTTCGCAACCACATCTTTCGGCTGCTCTAGCGTTAATAATGGGGTTTTTCCGTCTGTCGTTAAGACTGCTTTACGATCTAGTTTCTCCAATACTTGAAAGCCCATGATATTTTGATAAAAAGTGAGCGCATAATCGAGGTTTTTTACTTTAATATTGACCTCACCGACATATATATTTGGTGCCTGATGAAATTTATCCATTTTCTCCTCATCCCTTCCTTATTCATTTGTAAACGAATGTTTTAAAAATTAATCTTTTTATTAATATGGTTATTTTACATTCCATTAAACCGATTACTATTTCCTATGCTTACAGTGTACCTCTAATTTATCTTGAATTCAAGTATTTTAAATTCAAAGTATGTGGGAGACCAGCCTATTTTTTAACTCTTGCAACAGAAAAAGGACTCTTCCGCTAAGCGAAAAAGCCCTTGAACCTGCCTCACGTTTTTTATGCTTCGACGATATTAGGCTGCTCGTAAACCTCGTTTTCAAACTCGCCTGTTACTTTACTAGTGAGTATGCCTGATGTCATCGCTCCGCTGACATTTAGGGCTGTACGTCCCATGTCAATGAGAGGCTCAACTGAAATAAGCAGACCAACAATCGCAATTGGGAGATTCATTACTGATAAAACGATTAAGGCTGCGAAGGTTGCACCGCCACCTACACCAGCAACACCAAACGAACTAATCGCAACCACAAGAATGAGCGTTAGAATAAAGGATATACTTGTTGGATCCATACCTGCCGCTGGAGCAACCATCACCGCTAGCATCGCAGGATAAACGCCTGCACATCCGTTTTGACCGATTGTTAGCCCAAACGAACCCGCAAAGTTTGCAATACCTTCGGATACACCAAAGTCCTTTGTTTGTGTTTTAATGGTCATTGGCAATGTTCCTGCACTTGTCCGTGAAGTGAAGGCAAAAGTTAAGGTTGGCAGCCCTTTTTTCACATAATTTATAGGACTTAGTTTCGCAAATGATAAAAGGAGAAGATGGACAATAAACACAATAATGAGCGCCACATACGAGGCAATCACAAACTTACCTAGTTTTGCTATCGCTGCATAGTCACTCGTGGCTGTAACCCTGGCTATGATCGCTAAGATACCATATGGCGTTAAACGAAGAATCAGTGTGACTACCCTCATGACAACAGAGTAGAAGGTATCAATGATCTTTGCAAAAAATTCACCATGCTCTGGGTCCTTACGCTTAACTCCAAGGTAAGCAATACCGATAAATACGGCAAAAATAACAACCGCAATCGTCGATGTTGCGCGGGCCCCAGTTAAATCCTGAAACGGATTGCTTGGGATTAACTCAATGATTTGCTGTGGGAGTGTCATATTTTCGATCCCTGCAGCTCTCTCCTCTAACTGGGCATTCCGGGCTGCTTCTGCATCTCCTTCAGTTAGCTGAACCCCGTCAAGACCAAATCCTAAAGCTGAGCCAATGCCAACCGCGGCAGAAACGGCCGTCGTTGCAAGAAGGATGCCGATGACAAGAAAACTGATTTTCCCTATATTTTTAGTTAATTTTAGTTTTGTAAAGGCCCCTACAATCGAAACAAAAATGAGTGGCATAACGATCATTTGTAATAGCTTTACATAGCCATTCCCGACTATGTTAAACCAATCAATCGAACCTGTCGTCACTTCATGTGTCGTACCATAAATGAGATGAATAATAAAACCAAATATAATTCCTAAACCCAACGCACTAAAAACACGCTTGGAAAAAGAAACATGCTTTTTTTGCATCGTAAATAAACCAAACATGAGTAATAGCAGCACCGCAACATTTACAATGATAAGAAAGGTATTCATGGAATTCCTCCTCTTTATTTTTCGGAAAAATTGAAAACCAAATATTCCAATGCATTAAGTCGGAATTAAATTCGTCTTCGTCTTCATCGTCATCGGTAATTTCTGTACCTTTATACTTTAAAACAGTCAAACGTTTGATATGGTAAATAATATGACATGGCGACCCTATATATTCCAAGCCCATAAATTATTCAATCAAACGTTTAATTAGTTTTTCAATCTTCCAAAAAATTACGCGTACTATTAGGACTGCAAGTCAGATAAACTCATATCATTTCAGTCGGTTTCGGATGGATAGCATCCTTTAGTGCGGTTTCTAATTCGTCTTTGAACGCGGCCTTCTCCTCCAATGTCCATCCAAGAGCATCTTCCATAAAGCCAATGATTGCTTCTTTCCACTCATTTACCCATTTGATATCAAAAAATAAAGCTCCAGTTCGACGGATAAAAAAGTCCACTGGTTTTACGGCCATTTCTTCCTCTAAGGAATAAACGATTTGAACATACACCTCTAGCGGCAAGCCAAATTTGTTATTTGGGTCATACGTTTTTGCAATTTCAAAAATACGATCAATATTGGAACCATAGCGATGGACTAATTTTCGGTATTGGTCCTTTGAAAACCCACTTAACTCGCCTTCTTTTTCCTTTTTTTCTATAAATGAAGCAAAGTTACGAGAGCCATCAATATGACCTCCAGAAATAGGTAAATGCTTTGTTCGGCAAGATCCAATATGGCGTGCTTCGCCGCACTGTTTAGCGATCAAGTCTACAACCGTTTCTGCCATTTTTCTGTATCCGGTCAGTTTCCCGCCTGCGATTGTAATCATGCCAGAATTTGATACCCAAATTTCATCCTTTCGCGAAATTTCAGAGGGATCCTTGCCTTCTTCATAAATAAGTGGTCTTACCCCTGCCCAGCTTGATTCAATATCCTCCACCTTGATAACAACGGTTGGAAACATATAATGAATCGCATTAATAATGTAATCTCGGTCAGCTGCCGTCATTTTCGGATGAATTGGATCGTTGCCATAATAGGTGTCTGTTGTCCCCACATACGTCTTCCCATCCCTTGGAATCGCAAATACCATGCGGCCATCAGGTGTATCAAAATACACCGCCTGTTTAAGGGGAAATCTCGACTGATCCATCACCAAATGGACCCCTTTGGTGAGCCGCAGTTTTTTCCCAGATAACGATTGATCTTTGTCTCGGAGCGCATCGACCCAAGGGCCAGTGGCATTAATGATGTGTTTTGCGTAAATATCATGAACGGTACCAGTTAATAGATCCTCAACTTTAGCACCGATCACCTTACCATCTTGATACAGTAACTCAATCACTTTTGAATAGTTTACAGCTTTGACACCATGAGCGACCGCTTCTTTTATGACCTCGATGGTTAACCGGGCATCATCGGTCCGATATTCCACATAATACCCGCCGCCTTTTAATCCCTCTTTTTTAATCAGCGGCTCTTTCTGAATGGTATCATCCGGAGAAAGCATTTTTCTTCGTTCACTTTTTTTTACGCCTGCTAAAAAGTCATAGACTCGTAGTCCAATTGATGTACCGAATTTCCCAAACGTTCCACCTTTATGCATTGGCAAGAGCATCCATTCTGGTGTAGTTACATGTGGGCCATTTTCATAAACAATCGCCCGTTCCTTCCCTACTTCTGCGACCATCTTCACTTCGAATTGTTTTAAATACCTGAGACCACCGTGAACAAGCTTCGTTGATCGGCTTGATGTCCCAGCGGCAAAATCTTGCATTTCGACTAATGCCGTTTTCATTCCCCTTGTTACGGCATCTAATGCGATTCCAGCGCCTGTAATTCCCCCACCGATGACAAGTACATCAAATTCTTCTGCGGCCATTTCCTTTAGGATTGTGTTTCTATTTGAACTCGAGAATTTTAACATTTCCACTATGGTTACCTCCAATGGGGATAAAAAAAAGAGGCCACAACAATCACAATGATATTAAATCCATTGCTTTGTTGTGGCCTCTCGAGTTTCTCCCGCCAAAATATTAACTTAAGTATAGTTTACCATAGATTACGATTATTTAAAAGCCCTAGCTGCGTTTACAGCCTTTTTCCAACCTGTATATAAATTGTTTCGATCCTCTTCAGCCATATCTGGTGTAAATGCTTTATCCATATTCCATTGAGTAGCGATTTCTTCTTGGCTTTCCCAATAACCTACCGCTAATCCTGCTAAATATGCAGCTCCTAATGCTGTGGTTTCTTTTATTTCTGGACGTTCCACTGGAACATCTAACACATCGCTTTGGAATTGCATTAAAAAGTTATTAGCAACAGCTCCACCGTCTACACGCAAAGCTTTAAGCGAAATACCTGAATCCGCCTCCATAGACGTTAAGACATCCTTTGTTTGATAAGCAAGGGATTCTAACGTTGCGCGAACAAAGTGTTCTTTCGTTGTACCACGTGTTAAGCCAAAGACCGAACCACGTACATCACTATCCCAATAAGGTGTTCCTAAACCGACGAATGCTGGAACGACATAAACACCGTCAGTAGATGCTACACTAGTAGCAAATTTCTCGCTCTCTTCAGCGTTTCTAAACATCCGGAGCCCATCACGAAGCCATTGAATGGCAGATCCGGCAACAAAGATACTTCCTTCTAATGCATATTCTACTTTTCCGTTAATACCCCATGCAATTGTTGTTAACAAACCGTGCTCTGATTTTACTGCTTGTTCTCCGGTATTCATTAACATAAAGCAGCCAGTTCCATAAGTATTTTTCGCCATTCCTTTATCATAACATGCTTGACCGAATAGCGCTGCTTGCTGGTCACCCGCAACTCCGGCAATTGGCACATTACAGCCAAAGAAATGGTAATCAACTGTTTCTGAGTATACTTCTGAAGATGGGCGAACTTCTGGAAGCATCGAAGCAGGCACAGAAAGAATATCTAATAACTCTTCATCCCATTTAAGGTCATGAATATTGTACATCAATGTTCTCGATGCATTGGAGTAATCTGTTACATGGGCTTTTCCACCAGATAGTTTCCAAATAAGCCATGTATCAATCGTTCCAAATAGCAGTTCTCCACGTTCTGCTTTTTCTCTTGCACCTTCTACATTATCAAGAATCCATTTCACTTTTGTTCCAGAGAAATAAGCATCAATTAAAAGGCCTGTTTTATCCCTGAATAATTGATCATATCCTTTTGCTTTCAATTCTTCACAAATCGCTGCTGTTTGGCGGGATTGCCAAACAATGGCATGATATATCGGTTGGCCAGTTTCTTTTTCCCAGACAACGGCTGTTTCCCGTTGGTTTGTAATACCGATTCCAGCCACTTGTTCTGGTTTTACATTAGCCCCGGCCAAACAAGAAGCCATTACCGCTAGGATCGAACCCCAAATTTCATTTGCATTATGTTCTACCCAACCTGGTTGAGGGAAGAATTGTTGAAATTCCTGCTGAGCGACTTGGACAATCTTTCCTTCTTTATTAAAAAGAATAGCACGTGAACTTGTTGTACCTTGATCTAATGATAAAATGTATTTTTCCATATATAAACTCTCCCTTTAATTAAAATTATGCACTGACTTTTTCTACGCGGACCGTTTCCTGAGGTTTCTTTCCCATTACGGAAGCGATCGCAAGAACAACTACAATTGCCCCTATTATAAACCAAAGACTCATTTCTGTTTTACCGAGAAAGGCCGCTTTATAAAATAATCCTCCCAAACTTCCTCCAAGGATTGGGCCTACAATGGGAATCCATGAATATCCCCAGTTAGAACTTCCTTTTCCCGGAATCGGAAGAAGGGCATGTGCTAACCTTGGACCAAAGTCACGGGCGGGATTGATCGCATATCCTGTTGTTCCCCCAAGACTCAAACCGATACTAACAATAAGGAAGCCTACCACAAGTGGATTTAGTCCATCAGTAAATTTATTTGCACCAATCGCTAATATTCCTAAAACAAGAATAAATGTACCAATAATTTCACTAATTAAATTTGCAAAAGTATGCGGAATGGCAGGACCTGTTGCAAATGTACCTAACTTCGCCCCTTGATCTTCTGTCACTTTCCAATGTGGAAGGTATTGGAAATAAATAATTATCGCCCCAATCATTGCTCCAATTACTTGACCGAAAATATACGATGGGACTTCTTTCCACGGAAGATCACCGGTAAACGCCAGCGCCACGGTTAAAGCAGGATTTAGATGGGCGCCACTAAATTTACCTACTGAGTATGCAGCAACGGCTACCGCAAATCCCCAACCAAACGTAATCACAATCCAACCACTGCCATTAGAGAGTGTTTTCTTCAGATTCACACCTGCGCACACGCCAGCACCTAACGTAATTAAAATAGCCGTACCAATTAATTCACCCCAAAAAGCTGTCATCATAAACCTCCTCTTTTTTTAAAAACATCTTAATCCGTTGAAAATAATCCAGAAAAAAACAAAAAAGACACACAGAAATATCCCAAAAAAGGGGAATTCCGTGAGTCTCTGGCTCTTCTTCACATATTATCAACTTAATCACTAGTATAACGTTTGCCTGAAAGCGCTGTCAACACATTCACATAATCTTCATGTTTTACTCATTATTTACCTATATTAATCTACTATAGTAGCCGAAAACCAACATAAAAAGGCATTCTCTATGAAAATAAAGAATGTCTTTTGAGTACAATTTAGTATTCTATTACTTTTTCTTTTCTGGCTCAAAATATTTCCATAAATCTTTTTTGGATGTTGTTACTGTGATTGCTCCTGCTGCAAATGCTTGTTCTACCTCTTCAATCGTATCGATAAATCCTCCGGCAAATACTTCCCTTTGCGTTCGATTGCGAATATCCTTAATAATTTTCGGCATAATTCCAGGTAACACTTCAATAAAATCGGGCTGGGTCCGTTCGATTAACGCGAAACTCTTTTCGATCGAACTCGTGTCTAATAAAAACAGACGCTGCACCGAAATTACGCCTTTCTGCCTCGCTTTCAGAATAACGCTCCCCTTAGTTGAAATCAGTCCAAATGGCTTAAATTCCTGACAAATAAATTCGGTGGAGTATTCATCACTTTTTAGACCATGAATTAAATCCATATGAATAATTAACTTTTTATGGTTGGCCTTAGCCATTTGAAAAATGGGTTTCAGTCTGGAAACATGCATATCCAAAATGACAAGATACTCATAATTACTTGTCATCATTTTTTCAACATCTTCTATTTTTCTAATTGCGGGTAACACCTTTTGTCCAAAGAAGCTCATCCCCATTGTTCACCTTTCATCTTCGTTCTCTTATTCTATTATTTTATAACACTTTTATCCCTCTATACAGTCTTTAATTAGATTTACTTAGATTGATAATGTCGAAACGTGTTTAAGCGGATATTATACCAATACTTTTTCACGTTCATATGATTCTGCTACGATTTGCATGGGGTGTTTAACCGCTTTTTCAGTCAGTTGGTCAAGTTGATTTTTACACATTCCACATTCTGTAACGGTATAATCTGCATCCAATTCCTCCACTGTTTCAGCCATCGGTCGGCCAATTTTCATCGAAACATCATATTTTTCCGTTTTAAATCCAAAAGTGCCACATTGCCCGCAGCAGCCTGCTCCTACGTCAGTAATTTCATAGCCGGGAATTAGCTCTAAAATATCCATGGCCGGATTTCCGATTCCTTGTGCTTTCATATGGCATGGAGCATAGTATCCTGCTCGATCATTCATTGGAGCAAATTCCATGTTAAGCTCTCCATTTTCCTTTAGCATGAGCAAATATTCATCCGCATCATAGACATGGCCGGCCAATTCTTTTGCTTCTTCTGTCTTTACATATGCTACATACTCTTTTTTAAGTGCAAGGGTGCAGCTTGTACAGGTGACGACTATATCATAGCCTTGGCGAGTAAATTCTAAAAAGCTATTAATATTATCGTTTGCATTTTTCAGTCCTTGTTTCATTTGTCCGTTAGCGAACATTGGCACACCGCAGCATTTTTGGTTGGGTTTAACCACCTCAATGCCATTATGCTCCATCACCTTAATGAAGCTTTCTGCTACTTCAGGTGCATTATAAGTCGCATAACAACCCACAAAATAAGCAACTTTGCGCTCAGTAAAGGCATACTTTCTGTTATAGACACGGTTGAAATTATTAAAACGATACTTTGGAAATTGCCTCTCTGCAGGAATGCCCATGACGATCTCCATCACCTTTCGTACAGGTTTCATTCCCATGGCAAGATTCGTAACAGGTGCAAACGCGGAAGCCAGTTTTCCTACCATTTCAGCATTACTTAACACCAAGTCACGGAATTTTGTTCCCGACTTCTCCACATGAATCGCTTTTAAATAAGCGGTCAACGTCGATACATGGACATTCTCCGGACAAGCCATGTCGCAATTGCCACATAACGTACATAATTCTATTCGTTTATCGTCGATGAGTTGTTGATTATCCATAAGCCTTTTTAACTCAGGACCTAAATGTTTCGGGCCGCCGAATTCCAACGATGTATTGGAAACAGGACAGCTTGCAACACAGGCATTACATTTAAGACACTTATTAAATGTGGATTCAGCAAATTGCAACTCAAGCACTACGTGTTCCCCCTAACATCATTTGCTGGCGAAGTTGTTCGATCATTTCATAGATTGATAAGAGGGTAAAAATGCCTCCGGTAATACCGTTTTGCGTAACCTGAATACCCTTGCTTGCACCTACTGGGTAGAGGTTGGTTGGACAATGAAGCAGTGCTCCCTTTTCATCTGTTTCCAATCGTAAAGCCGTTTCCTTTAACCCTTCCGGCGTTACTTCCAATCCACCACCTAGAATCCCTCCGGTTGCAAGGATAAATTGTTTCCCGCTAAGGCTCGTCAATCTATTTGCGGTATGGATAGTTAACGATTTGATTTCTTCTCCGTCAATGGTGCACCCAGTAACGGTGGTGTCAGCATAAAATCTCACACCTAATTTTACTGCTTCTTTTTTCAAACGTTCATAGAGACGGATGGCTGTCGTATTCGGTGGCATGCCGGGTGCCTCCGTGATCTTTGCATTAAGTTCAAAAGAAAACTGTTCCATTGTTTCTTTCCATTGCTCAACCCCAAGTAATGCTGGAAAAATAAACATATCGCCCTGCCTGATATTCTTTTCAACAATACGCCTTTTAATTTGGTTGATGCAGTTGTTCCGAATTCCCTTTTGATCCAATAGCCGTGCCGCATCTAATTGTGTCATCGTCCGTTGCGAGTGATTTTCTAACTTAATTTTTAACACATCAATTGTTAGCTGAGGTCTAGCCTTTTGTAAATTCCCTTTAATATAAGCGGGCTGAAAATCGACTACTTCCTCAAACCCAACGATCACAACATGACCTTTTTCTGGAAGGGGAGAAATGGTCTCAGGGTATAGTGCTGTCTTTTTCACATGGCCGGAACCGGTAACAATCGAAGAGAGTTTCTCGATTTCACCCTCGTAAGGATATCCTAATTTTTTCGTTAAGGTTTTAAATTGTTCCATTGCTCTTGTCAATTGAGATAGTTGCAAATTACTCATTTGATAAAGCTCAGCCCATTCATTTAATCCCTCCACTGATCCAGGGATTAGGTCCATCACCCCGGTTGATTGAATAATTTTCCCTGTTCCAGTGGCTACTAATGCCGTGCTATACCCTTGTTCTTTTGCCCAAATGGCAGAAATCAATCCCGATAACCCTTGACCTAAAACAACCACATCATACATGTTGATAATCCCCCTCTCCGAGTCCTAAAGAAACTTTATAAATCGTTTCCATCAACTGCAATTGCTTCGCGGTTTCACCCGTAGCAACCACATCCATACCTTTTTTCCTTTCAAAAACTGCATGGTGAAGTGCCCATCCAGCCTCCTCAATCGTCGTCTTTCCTTTCTCAACAGCTAGTGCAGCTGCCCGGTGATTGCAGAAGGTTCCTTGACACGGTCCCATACCTAAGCGGGTTCTACGTCGAATATCCCCTAGATGAAATCGGCCTTCCTCTGGTAAGACTGATTCAATTTCTGCCCAGGTTACTTGCTCACACTCACAAACGACAACATTTGAATGCTTCTCTTTTAAGGCTGATTCAATTTTCTTTGCCTTCGTACCGGCCCAATGAAATAATTTTTGTTTTGCAGCAGGAGCCATATCCACTTCTTTGAAAAACTCATCAGCGTTCCGATGAGGGACCATTTCCTGGTCTGTGGTGCAGTTGGCCCTTACCCCGAGCTTTTCGCAAATTAAATCGACTGTTTTTTCCGCCATAAAGCGGAAGGTTGTCAACTTCCCGCCTGTAATCGTGACTAATCCGTCCAATCCATCGCGTGTATGATGGTCTAATAACGCAACTCCACGGGTAACATTCCTCCCACTCGCATCAGCAACATTCGATTCTTGATATAGTGGACGGCTGCCGCTAAAAGCACGAATCAACCGTAATTCATTGATCTTTGGAATTAACTTTTTCCCTTCAGCCAACATTCCCTCGAGCTCTTGTCGGTTTAAGGAAAAGTCATTCGGATCTTCGACATTCATTCCAGTTGTACCAAAGATTGTCACATTATGGGCCGGAACGAAAATGTCAGCATCTCCGGGCATGCGCAGACGATTAATGACTTGCTTATTGATCCGATGGCTAAAAATTGCGAGCATCCCTTTATTATTAATCATTCTTAAGGGAATCCCGGCTAATTGGGCAATTTCCGCCCCCCAAGGACCTGCTGCATTAACAACCAGCTGAGCAAAAATTTCTTTTTTCTCCCCTGTAAAGACGTCACAAACCTGTACACCAATGACCCGGTGTTGCTCCGTTAAAACATCAACCACCTCATGGTAAGTCAACGCCTTTGCACCATGTTTTACCGCGTCGGCCACCACGTCAACCACCATTGTAAAACAGTCGACCGCACCATCTGGGACCCGATACACAGCTTGCACGTCCTTATTTAAAAAAGGTTCTTGCTGTAAGGCGTGGGCAACAGGTATTTCTTCAACAGGAATACCCACCTTTTCACAAGACGCCAGCCATTTTTGAATATATTGAACATCATCTTCAGGAACTTTTACGAATAAACCTCCTGTTTGCTCGATTGAACCTGGAATCGTTTTTTTTAAGATTAGGTTTTCTCGATAACTTTCAATTGCCGCTTCCTCATCGCGAACAGCATATCGTGCACCCGAATGGAGCAGACCATGATTTCGTGTGGAAGTTCCATGTCCCAAGTCCTGTTGCTCGATTAATATCGCTTTTATGTCACGTAAGGAGAGATCGCGAAGCACTCCTGCTCCCGTCATTCCTCCACCTATTACTATTACTTCTGTTTCCAGTTTTTGTCCCATACCCAATCCTCCCAGCTCCATCTTAAGGGGTATTTTTGCACACAAAAAAGCCATAAAAACGCATAGGAATAGTAATAATCATTCCCAAGGGTTTTTATGGCTTTCTCCAAGTCTCTAAGCCTGCTATTATATTTTCTACTTAAGCATATACCAAAAATATTTTTTTGCACAGGTAGATGGCATGTCAAAATTGTGAATTTTAATTGAGATATATAAGGTAATGCTCGTATTTTTTATTTGATTACTTTTCGAATGCTTCAATGTGGTAAATAATCGAGGTAAAATCTCTTTTTATCAGTGGCAGCATTAATCCAATTTTCATTAGCTCATCGCCCACATAATCCTGTTCTCCCCTATTTACTCTATACATCTCATCCGACTTTAGCCCACGCAACTTCAGCCGAAAAAACGGTGGATTTGGTGTTGCCAACGTTTTAAAGTAAAAAACAGCAGCCCTTTCCTGATTCGGTGAAACATACATCCACGCCGAATCCATTCCATCAAACGGACTTAACAGCCTGAATAAGTCACCAAAACAGACAATATCCTTGATTTGATGATATCGTTTGATTTGCTCCATTACCACCTCCTTATCATCACTACTCAGCCTGTCGATATTTAATTCAAACCCCAAATTTGCAGCCATCGCCACATGGCATCTCATTAAAAGCGGTGTGGTTCTACCGACCTGGTGATTCGGCACATCTGATACATGTGCTCCCATTGTAATGGCAGGATAAATGAGACTTGTTCCGTATTGAATTTTAAGCCGTTCAACAGCATCAGTATCATCACTCGTCCAGGTTTGCGGCATATAATAGAGCATTCCAGGATCAAAGCGACCGCCTCCTCCGGAACAGCTTTCAAATAAAATCTTAGGAAATCGTTCGGTCAGTTTTTCTAGAATTCGGTACAAGCCAAGCATATAACGGTGCGCGGTTTCTTTTTGCCGATGAGGTGGAAGCGCAGCCGAACCCACCTCCGTCATATTTCGATTCATATCCCATTTCACATAGGAGATCTTAGCACTGCTAAAGACTTCGGTCAGCGTTTCGATTAAAAAATTACATACGTCTTCCCGGCTTAAATCAAGAATTAATTGATTTCTAGACTGTGTTCGGTTCCGTCCCGGCACATGGATACACCATTCGGGATGCTTCTGATACAAATTACTGTCAGGAGAAACCATTTCCGGCTCGACCCATAACCCAAATTGCATCCCCTTTTTTTGGATATAATCAGCCAATCCGTTTAAACCATTCGGAAGTTTTTTCTTAAAAACAAACCAATCACCCAACGAACTTTTATCATTGTCACGATGCCCAAACCAGCCATCATCCAATACAAACAGTTCAATGCCCAACTCTTTTGCTGCATCCGCAAGGTCGATAAGTTTTTTTTCATTAAAATGAAAATAGGTGGCTTCCCAGTTATTAATGAGAATTGGGCGTGTTTTGTCGTGGTATACCCCTCGACAAACCCTTTCCCTCAGAAATTTATGATAAGTCCTGGACATTCCTCCAAGCCCGTCCGAGGAATAAACCATTAAAGCCTCAGGAGTTTGAAACGTTTCCCCCGGCTGCAGCACCCATGTAAAATCAAAGGGATTTATGCCGATGCTAAGTCTGGAAGTTTGATAAGGATCCACTTCGATGGAAGCTTGAAAATTCCCACTGTAGACCAAACTGATGCCAAATACATCCCCATATTCTTCGTTGGTGTCTTTTGAAAGCAGCGCAACAAAAGGATTATGTTGATGGCTGCTTGAACCCCGAGCTGATGAAATCGTTTGAATCCCGTGGTTAAGTGGCTGCCTTTCAATGTGACGCTCACGCCCCCATGTTCCATAAAGGTGCAGCCAATCCCAATCTGATTGATGAATGTCGACTGACATACTCATACATTTATGTATTTCCACATCATGGCTGCCAAGATGCTCAAAGGAGACCGATCTCGTTATCACATCAAAATCACGATAAATTGTATAATGTAGATTCATCCCGATCCCAAGCATGGAATCTACCAGTGTTAGCACTAATGTTTCAGCATCAGAATTATCCTCGACATAAGCAGACGGCAATCCCTCGAGCGTATGTTTTCCTTGAAAAATTTCATAAGAATCAAAGACAAAGTCCGTTACCGTAGTTCCGTCAGCAGAACGGATCTGATAAGCCGGCGAACGAAAGTCCCCGTTCCCAAAAGCGGGATATTCCTGTGGTAGCGTATCAAGTGAAAATTGCGGAAGAGAAGGTTCGGTAGTCGGCGAAAAAGTCCTGCCTTTAAACGCCAGAATGGAAGAAGGATGCAGCGTCTTAACCATCTTTCCCCAATACAAATGAGCGGGATATTTACCATGGACAATTTGAATCAAATAACTAATCTTGCCATTGTACAAATGAAAAATCCTATCCTTTTCATCCCAATCAATTGGCACGAGCGCTCATTCCTCCATTGTTAGATAACCTAAATTACTTACTTATCTTCCTATAAATATGATTTTCCCTATGTATATCAGAACAATAAATTTAAAAAGGGTGTCAGGCACCGTTCGTGGACATTTGTCCACGAGCGGTGCCTGACACCCAAAACAACACAAAAATGGCTTTTATAGTGTAATGGTGAAGGTGGTTCCCTTCCCTTCTTCGCTGTCAACACAGATGGTTCCTTCGTGCATTTCGATGATTTTTTTTACGATGGAGAGTCCTAAACCGCTGCCGCCTTTTGACCGGTCCCTTGCCTTATCTGCTTTGTAGAATCGTTCAAAAACATGGATCTGATCTTTTTTCGTGATGCCAATCCCCGTATCGGAAATTTTCACGATCGTTTTGTCATCGACCTGCTGGAGATGGACACGAATACTTCCGCGCTTGGGAGTAAATTTAATACTATTGTGAATCAGATTGGTCCATACCTGGCTCATCAAATCTTCATCCGCAATGATGATGACCTTCTCGAGGGACACATCCAGTTCCAGTTCCTTTTCAATCCAATGTGGTTCACAGGCCAATATAATTGTCCGTAATTGTTGGTCTAACCGATAGCTATGTCGCTCAAAGGGATGATGCTTGGATTCTAGGGAAGTTAGTTTTAGAAGATTATCACTTAATTTTGATAATCTTTTGCTTTCTGTTTCAATAATACTGAGATAATGACTTCTTTCATCGCTCGAAAGCTGGCCATATTGAAGTGCTCTTGCAAAACCCATGATCGACGTCAGCGGCGACTGAATTTCATGTGAGACATTAGAAATAAACTCCTGCCGCATCTCTTCCAACTGCTTTAATTGCTTAGCCATATGATTAATATGGTCAATCAGACTCGTGAATTGATTTCTTTTACCAGCCTTTAAATCGAGGTATACATTAAAATCACCTTTAGAAATCCTACTTAAAGCATCCAGTACTTCATGAAAGAGATTGCGTCGCCTTGAACGAGTGAATAAAGATATAAGAAAACCAACTAAGCTCATCGTCAATAAACCAGTAATTACCGATGCCATATGACGAAGGTAATCGGATGTATGAAAATCGAATAATCGATAAGTGCCAGAGACAATAAAATAACCTGCTGAAAAACCAAAAGAGACAAATACAAAGAAAAAGACAACCCCAAATACATGTTGAAAAAAGCGCTTAATCTTCATGATTTTACCTCAAAGCGGTAGCCTAATCCCCAAATCGTCTGAATCCGGAACGGGAATTCTCTTTCTGGAAACCGCTCTCTTAACCTTTTAATATGAACATCGACAGTTCGTTCGTCTCCTTCATAGTCATAGCCCCAAATGTCTTCAATGAGCACCTCTCGTGAAAACGTTTTTCCAGGATAGCTGGCCAGTTTAAACAACAGCTCGAATTCTTTCAACGGAATCGTATATTCCTTATTTTTAAAAGAAATTTCATGTGTTTTTCGATTCAATTTAAATTCATTAATCGTAATCGTTTGCGAAACCGTTATATTATACCGTTTTAATAATGCTTTAACTCGAGCGGTTAACTCCATTGGGTCAAAGGGTTTAACTAGATAATCGTCCGCTCCCAACTCGAATCCTTTCAGCTTTTGTGTTGTTTCCCCTTTGGCGGTCAGCATTAAGATGGGAATATCACTAAATTCCCGCAGCTCTTTGCATAATTCCCAGCCATCCATATTTGGCATCATAATATCAATGATCGCTAAATCCATCTTTACTTTTTCCATCAGTTGTAATGCCATTACACCATCTGATGCCTCATAAAGTTCGAACCCTTCTTTTTTTAAAAAAAGTTGGATTAGTTCGCGAATATTGGCATCATCATCGACCATTAGAACTTTTGTCATTCATCCTCATTCCTTTCCTTCTATTAAGCAGGTTCGTTGATCCGTAATTGCTGCTCAGCAAATTCACGATACAAGGAGTGAGTTCTTAAAAGTTGTTCATGTGTACCGCTTCCGGTAATTTTCCCTTTATCCAAAAAGATAATTTGATCAGAATCGATCACCGTTGACAGACGATGCGCAATTACGAGGGTGGTTCTTCCCTTCATTAAATTTTGCAATGCCTGTTGAACAACACGTTCTGATTTGCTATCAAGACTGGAAGTTGCTTCATCTAACATTAAAATTTTGGGGTCCCTTAAAAAGGCACGAGCAATCGCAATCCTCTGACGCTGCCCACCCGATAACTTTATTCCTCTTTCACCAACTTCTGTATCATACCCGTTTGGCAGTTCCGCAATAAATTGGTCCGCATAGGCCATTTTTGCCACCCTTTCGATATCTGCCTGCTCAATTTTTTTATCCATTCCGTAACAAATATTATCACGAATCGTTCCCACAACAATCGGGCTTTCCTGTGATACATAGCCAATTTGACTTCTCCAGGAATACAGGGAGAATTGATTAATCGGTTCTTGCCCCAGACGAATAGCGCCTTGTTGCGGTTGATAATAACGCTCCAATAAAGAAAATAGGGTCGTTTTTCCGCTCCCGCTTGGACCGACAATCGCAGTCACCTTGCCTGCTTCTGCGGAAAAGCTAATATTCATAAGTACGTCTTCCCCATTTTTATAAGAATAGTTCAGATCCTCTACAGTGATCGATTGATTCACATTATGAACATCCTGATTCGAATGGTCTTCTTCCTCGTTCATATCCATGATGGCGATAATTCGTTCTGTGGCACCGGTTGCTTTTTGAAATTGGGTAAAGAAGGCAGCTAATTGTCCCATTGGCATGACGATTTGAAACAGATACATAATAAAGGCAACTAAATCACCCGCCATTAATGCACCTGATGATACCCTCATTCCACCGTAACCTAGAATGACAACTAGTAATACCATAATCACTAAACCAATCAGGGGTGTGATTAATGCTTGAATCTTCGCCTCTTTCAACCCATATTGAAACAATTGGGTGATCCCGTTTTTACCATTCTTATACTCGATAGCCTCGGCGTTGGAAGCTTTGACTAATCGTATTTCTGATAAAACTTGCTGGAGAACTGAGGTAAAACGTGCTGTTTCGGTTTGCATCCCTTTTGATACCTGATGCATCTTTCTTCCAAGTGTCATTAATATTACTGCTGCAAGAGGCAGTGCTATAAACATGAGCAAAGCCATTTTCCAATCCAATAGCAGCAAAACAACAATCGAACCAATGATGGAAATGGTTCCTGATAGGAAATTTGCGAGATGATCGGTAATTAATCCTTTGACCACGGCTGTATCATTGGTCATTCTACTGACGGTTTCGCCGGTTTGATTTTCATCATAAAACGGTACCGGTAAGACGAGCAGCTTTTTCCATAAACTGTCTCGAATCCCGGCCACAACTGATTGGCCGAGATGATTTAATAAATAGATGGATATCCCGCTAGCCACTGCTTGTAGTAAAAGCGCAGTAACAAGAAGAATAATCCTACCCGTACTTAAAGAACTAATCGAAAAATCATTAATAAGATTTTTTGTAAACAGCGGGACCAATAGCCCCACTATTGTGGTACCTACACTTAATAAAAGAGCGATACCAAGGAGCAATTTAGATGGATTGGTATGCTGAACCAATCGAATAAATTGGCGCCAGCCCTTCTCAATCTTCACTTCCGTCATATATATTTACATCCCTTCTAAAGGTCACGTTAATTTCAAGTCTACATTCTCAATTACAAACTCGATTATACAAAGAATATATGAATTGAATATGAACTGCCAATAAGAATAGCTTAAAAAAGGGTGTCAGGCACCAGCCGTGGACATTTGTCCACGGCTGGTGCCTGACACCCTAACAAGATCGACTTACTTCCACCTACTCTTTTCGAGTTGGAAATGAAGTCCCAAATTAATTATTGTTACTATCTAATAGCATACAATTTACATTTTTCATAGAAACTAGTTTTCCCAATTTCCAGTAGTTTAGCAGCCTCCTGCTTATTGCCATTTGTCACCTCTAATGCATTTAAAATGGCTTTCTTCTCGGCATGAGCAAGTGTTTCTTTTAATGAGAAAATCGGTAATAGCGGTTTTGGCGTCGTCTCAAGATTCTGGGTATTAGCTCCCTTAACAAAATCCGGTTCCATGTCACGTAAGTATAATGGCAGGTGGACCATTTCAATCGTTTTCCCATCCAGAACATTGATGGATCGTTCCAAGACATTCTCAAGTTCCCGGATGTTTCCCGGCCATGAATGCTCCATTAGTCTCTCTTCTACCACAGTAGATAGCTCAATTCCTTTGCGGTAAAATTTCCCCTCTAACTTCTTCAATAAGCTTTGAGAGATTAGCGGAATATCCTCTTTTCGTTCTCTAAGAGGGGGAATTTCTATTTTGATGACATTTAATCGATAATACAAATCCTGACGAAACTTTCCTTCTTCCACCAGCATCTCTAAATCCCGGTGTGTTGCTGCAATGATTCGCACATCTACTGTAATAGACTTTTGACCTCCGACTCGCTGAATCTCTTTTTCCTGCAGCACCCTCAAAAGCTTACTTTGCATCGAAAGTGGCATGTCGCCTATTTCATCTAGAAAAAGTGTACCATTGTTGGCAATTTCGAACTGCCCCTTCTTTCCGCCTTTCTTTGCTCCTGTAAACGCACCGTCATCATAACCAAACAGTTCCGATTCTAGTAAATGTTCAGGTATTGAAGCACAATTGATCGCAACAAAGGGTAAGGAGGCACGCATGCTGCTATTATGAATGGCATGAGCGAATAATTCCTTGCCTGTTCCAGAATCGCCGATTAGTAAAACGGATGAGTTGCTTCCTGATATTCTTTCTGCTAGTTTTTTGGTTGCTAGAAAAGTAGAGCTTTTTCCAATTAAATCATTGAATTTGTACTTACTTTTCAGCTCTTTTTCAAGTTTGGTTTTATAGTACTTTAATTCTTCTACTAGACCCTGTATTTTTGTTCTATACATTCGCCATTCCTCAGGGGAACGAAACATGACTGTTCCCACCGCTCCGACGATTTTACCATCCTCAATAATTGGGAAACGGTTTGCTATCATTTCACTTCCATTAATCGGATGAAGAGCAGCAAGCTCTTTTTGTCCTGTTTTGGCAACGATGTGCATGCGGGTATTTTCGATGACATCCTGTACAGGCCGGTTGACCGCATCTTTAATCGTCGTTCCTAAAAACTGGCAATACGCCTCATTTATATAAAGAATAATACCATTATCATCGACGACTACGATTCGTTCCGCTAATAGATGAATCATTTGTTCATGCCAATTTTGGGGGATCTTCTCAAATCCTTGGTACATTCTTTTCCCACCTTTGCACATTAGATATTAAAATTATACCAAACGTAGACGTTTGTTTGAGCGACTGGGAGCATTTTCATAGAATAATAAAATCCTATTCGATCAATCGAATAGGATTCTCTATTTGGAATTATTGAGCAGTGTAGCCGCCATCTAGAATAACTGCTTGACCTGTAACGCCTCTTCCTTTATCACTTGCTAAAAAGACCGCATAATCAGCAATTTCTGTTACGGATAATAGCCTTCTTTGTGGAACCAGCGGGAAGAGTACTTCTTCAATTACACTGTCTAAGCTGACATTTCTTGTTTTAGCCAAATCTCCCAATTGGTTTCTTACTAGTGGTGTATCCACGTAACCAGGACATAAAGCATTTACGGTGATTCCGTCTGCTGCACCTTCCAATGCTGCAACCTTTGTCAAACCAATGACACCGTGTTTGGCACTATTGTAGGCAGCCTTGCCAGCAAACCCGATCACACCATTAATGGAAGCCATATTGATTACTCTTCCAAAGCCTTGTTTCTTCATGATTGGGAATACATTTTTAATCCCAATAAATGGGGCGGTTAACATGATTTTTACCAGTAATTCAAATTTCTCAGTGGGAAATTCCTCAATTGGTGATACAAACTGCATTCCTGCATTATTGACTAAAATATCAATACTGCCATATGCTTTATAAGCTGACTGAAGACTATTTTTAAATGCTTCCTCGTCGGTCACATCACATGGCGCCGATAATGCTTCAAATCCTTGCTCCCTTAATTCAGCAGCCACTTCTTCGCTTTTACTAGCATTTAGATCTGAGATCACAACCTTAGCGCCTTCTTGTGCAAACGCCTTCGCGATTTCTAATCCAATCCCACTTGCAGACCCTGTAATAAATGCTGTTTTTCCTTCTAATGACTTGGTCATACGAGAATCCTCCTTTATAACTAGACAACTATTCTTCTATATTTACGCGCAATGTCTTTAGATAATCCCAAATAAAGTGTAAAGACCAATCACAAAGAAAACGGCTATTGTTTTAATCACTGTTACGGCGAAAATGTCGCGGTACGATTGTTTGTGTGTTAATCCTGTAACCGCGAGCAAGGTAATGACGGCACCGTTATGTGGAAGTGTATCCATACCACCGGATGCCATGGCGACAACACGGTGCATAACCTCTGGTGGAATATTAGCCGCAGTAATTGCCTGATTGTATTTATCAGCCATCGCGCCTAAGGCAATACCCATACCACCAGAGGCAGAGCCAGTAATACCTGCTAGTGAACTTGTAGTAACAGCACCGTTAACAAGTGGATTCGTAAAGGTACTAGAAATCCCGTCACTGATTTTTGCAAATCCTGGAAGTGAGGAAATAATACCGCCAAAACCGTATTCGGCACCCGTATTCATCGTTGCAAGCAATGCTCCGGCAATACTGAGGTTTAGTCCTTCTTTAAAGTTTACTGTCACACGTTTCCAATCGAAGGCAAGTGACGTGACGATCCCCACGACTAAGGCCATTTCAATGGCCCAGATAGCTGCAACAGTAGGAACATCTACTGTATATGCTTTTAAGCCAATCGCAGAAAAATCAAAACCGTTCGGGTACCATTTTGGTATGTAGGTAATGAATAATTTATTTGAAACAGCTACCAGCACAAGCGGTACAAACGCTAATATTTGCTTTAAAACAGATTGATGTGTCGTTAAATCTGGAACGGTTACGTCCTTTTGATTTGATTCAGCTAAATCCAATGCAGCCGCAGTTTCGGCTTCAAATCCATAATAACCTTCCCCTGCTTTTGCTGCCTTTTTCCTTCTAATCTCTAGATAAAGCAGCCCTAGAGTTAAGACAAAAATAGCCCCGATAATTCCAAGTGTTGGTGCCGCATAAATATCTGTTTTAAAGAATTGAATTGGTATAACGTTTTGAATTTGCGGTGTTCCCGGCAGGGCATCCATAGTGAACGTGAACGCACCAAGTGCAATCGTTCCTGGAATTAAGCGTTTAGGAATATTCGCTTCCCTGAACATTTGAGCAGCAAATGGGTAAATTGCAAATACAGCTACGAATAAGCTTACACCGCTATATGTTAATATGGCGCCTAATAATACAATGGTTAGCATCGCACGTTTTGCACCAAGCAGACGGACAATCGTCTTAGCGATGGATTCTGCAATCCCTGACATTTCAACTACTTTTCCAAAAATGGCTCCTAATAGGAACACTGGGAAGTATGATTTAATGAATCCCACCATTTTTTCCATGAACACACCGGAAAAGAACGGTAAAACATGGCTTGGGTCAACAAGTACAACAGCTAAAAGTGCACAGATCGGTGCAAATAAGATAACAGAAAATCCTCGGTAGGCAACAAACATTAAGAGCCCAAGTGACAAAAGAATAATAAATAATTGCATTTAAATCCCCCTTTTTACTTTTTGTATGAGCTTCAGCATCCTCTAGGTAAGCGTTTACAGGATAAAGTTCACTTAAAAAAATGCAAGTTCCGTGCCAAAATCGGTTATTAATTTCTCAAAAATTTAAATTTTCTTTATTATCATACAAGTATTATACTAAATTAATAGTTTATAACTATACGTTACCAAAAACCACCCTTTATACTCTCGTTTATGATTCCGCAAATTCGGAAAATTCAGTGCGATTGGATTCCGAAAATCCGGAATTTTCCGTTTTTCCGGAATCGATTTATTTAAAACACTGGCTTTAACAGCATTTGATAAATGCCTAATCCCTCGGAATCTATGAAACTCGATTTACTTTTCATTTTCTATCTTCAGAACTAGGGCAGCCGCGCCATCGAAGAAACTTCAATTGGCAAACCCGCTTTGATGGAAGCTTGACGGGCAGGACCTTGACCAAGACCAGCTTGAAGCACGTTTCCCATTTTGACTTCATCCACTTGTTCACCGGTTACACCTGCACGATTTAAGGCTTCTTTGATCACAATCGCACCTAATTCTGGGGCGGGGGTGTTACTTAATGCCCCCATAAAACTACCAATCGCTGTACGAACAGCACTTACACAACATCACGCATAACCTTTCCCTCCTGTACTAATAAGTTGTAGGTTGCTTTATTTGCAAAAAATTGAACACTTTCCGTATTAATTAACCGTTTTTTGCTTTTAAAATAGCTGGATTGATCGTAAACGCAGCTTCTGTTTTTTCCTTAACGGTATCAAGTTCGACACCATCTTGAAGTTCCTCCAGCACCAATCCTTCAGCTGTTACACGAAAGACCGCTAGTTCCGTCACAATCAGGTCCACTACGCCCTTTCCAGTCAAAGGCAATCGACATTGTTCTAATATTTTGGATGATCCGTTTTTGGCCATATGTTCCATTGCTACAATAACTTTCTTGGCTCCAGTAACTAAATCCATTGCTCCACCCATACCAGGCACCATTTTTCCAGGAACCATCCAGTTAGCAAGGTTGCCTTTTGCATCAACCTCTAATCCTCCAAGGACCGTTACGTCCACATGTCCTCCTCGGATTAATTCGAATGAGAAAAGGCTGTCGAAGAACGCACCTCCTGGATTAATACCCGAAGGCTGCCCACCCGCATTAACCAAATCCGGATCAATATCTCCGTCTACAGGCCCGAGTCCGATATATCCATTTTCAGATTGGAGAATGACGTTAACATTTTCAGGCAGGTAGTTTGGGACCATAGTCGGCAGTCCAATCCCCAGGTTAACTACATCTCCATCTTGCAATTCCTTCGCAACACGAGCAGCGATCACTTGTTTTGGATTCACTAGCGTATTTATCATTATCGACTACCTCCCTGAATGAAAATTTTATCGACCAAGATTCCTGGTGTCATTACTTCATCCGGGTCAATTTCTCCAACTTCAACGATTTGTTCTACTTGAACAATCACGAGATCTGCTGCTAAGGCCATCAATGGGTTAAAATTCCGGGCCGAACGATGATAAATCAAATTGCCAGCTTTATCTGCTTTAAATGCTTTAAGAATGGCAACTTCAGCGCGAAGCGGTTTTTCGAGTAAATATTCACGGCCATCGACGATGATTTTTTCTTTGCCTTCTTCGACAACAGTTCCAACACCGGTGGGAGTCAACACTCCACCAAGGCCAGACCCTCCGGCACGAACACGTTCAGCAAGTGTCCCCTGGGGAACTAGTTCCACATCCAGTTCACCTTCAATCATTTGTTTGCCGGTTTCAGGGTTTGTGCCAATATGTGATGCAATTACCTTTTTTACTCGTTTGTTTACAATTAATGGTCCTACACCCGTTTCGATGAAAGCGGTGTCATTTGCGATTAGCGTTAAATCCTTCACATCTGCTTCAAGCAGGGCAGTTACCAGTTCTTGTGGTGTACCTACCCCCATAAACCCACCTGCCATAATGGTCATTCCATCTGTCAGAATGGAGGAAATTTCCTCTATTGAAATAATTTTATTCACTACAACGCACCTCCTGAAAGAATTAAATGAAATTAGTGTTAGTTACACTCATTTAATATGCAAGAAGTGTGCCAAAAATAGAGTCCCTTAAGGCGATGTCCGAAGTTTTTTGAAAATCAAAATTACAAAGAGCAAAATAAAAAGCGAAGTGCATCCAAATGCCCCTCACTTTTTGTCCAAACAATAATATACTTCCTATAAATTAACGGTAAGTGTCCAGATCGGGTGGACAAATCGACGAAGTGTCCACGGACGGTGCCTGACACCCTATTTTACACCCTATTTCTTACCAACTCTAATATAGCCAATCTCTTCAACGAGCCCCTGCCCTTGTGGCCCCTGCATCCATTCAAGGAATGGTTGGACTGTTCGCACTTTTTTGTTGTCCCTCACTGTGATTGCGTAAAGGGAGGCGGTGAATGGGTATTTACCGCTCGCGATGTTTTCAGGAGTTGGTTCAATCCCATTAATGGCAAGTAGTTTAATGTCAGTGTTCGCCTTCATTCCGGTTGCAAAGAAACGAAATGAAAAACCAATCGAGTTGTCGTAGTTTCGGTAATCAGCAACCTGTTCAATAATCCCGCCCATCCCTTCAGGTACATCTTCTTTCAGAGGCTTCATAATTGGCGTATCGCCCATTATTTTCTCCAACAGTGTTTGGCTTCCTGAATTTTCGGGGCGCTGAAAGGCAATAATTTTTTCGTTCTTGCCGCCGAATTTTGACCAGTTTTTTATTTTTCCCGAGTAGATGTCTTTAATCTCTGAAACGGCTAAGCTATCAATCTTATTGTCGGGATTAACAAAGAAGACAAACGCTTCCTTACCAATCGGAGTCATAACCAGTTCTTTTCCTGCCTCTTTCGCCATTTGCTGCTGTTCTTTCGATGGCTCTGCTCCAAAGTATATATCGACATCTCCTGTTAAAAGCCGTTCATAAGCATAAATCGTATTGGTGAAGGTGACGACCTCCCCGTATTCTTGATAAACCTTTTCGATATTTTCATAGGCTGCATTGGCAAAGGCAGAATAAACCGGGAACGCCGCTTCCGCTCCATCTAAAATAGGCATTTCACTCGGGTTTTTGATTGTATAGGTTGAGGCAGTTTTCAGCTTTGGCAGGATATTATCTGGGTTGTTAACATCATAAAGATAGAGATCCGTACTAGAATATCCCCCTCCATATTTAAAACCATACGATGGCAGGACCGTTTGATTACGGTGCCATTGAACAGCCGCACCCGTACCCATTGCAAGCACAAACACCATCACAACAGACTGCAATTGTTTTCTATTAAAGGCTGGGCGCGTCCTCCTTTTCAACACGGCAAACAATACTCCTAAAACAAAGGAAAGCTCATAGGCGAACGGTGCCCAAAGAAATAATCTTCCTTCCCCCAAAAGGATGGCCATAAAATAGATTGGTGCGAATGCCAGATGAAAAATACTATAAAACAACCAAGCATCAGCTCCGTAAAACCCGTTGCTAATCAGCATAAATACAGCCCACAGTACTGCTGTATAGGCAAGAGGAACAAGGACAAGGATCAGATAGTCTTTCAAGTTGGCCTGCTTAAGGAGCTGTTTACTAGCTAGAAACCCAGCAAGGCATCCGAAGAAAATCAAGACAGGCAATAACGCTAAAAGGATATGATCAAACTCCATCAGTATTGCTAATTCTCCAAATGAAACTACAAGCGGTACAATCCCAAAATACAATAATATGAACTTTACCTTTTTCCCCATATGCTCGCTCCTTTTTACCAATAAAGTAGTTACTCCGTAAATTACTTATAGTGTAATTTTACACTTTATTGGTATATTTTACAATACAGGAATTTTGAAAACGTGATTTGATTTGGTTTATTGTTGATTTTTAGGAGGAAGGATAGGATAAGCTTATGAACTCACTATCAACACTCCTTAGAGACACTTTTCACTGTTTTTTTTTTGACTTTTGTCGCCAATAGCCTTCATTGGAGACACTTTTCACTGTTTTTTT